>CAZRKQ010000182.1:0-44374 GCA_964600755.1 uncultured Thiotrichaceae bacterium | reverse complement strand
GCTATACTTGTCTGCCAGTAAATGAGTAATAGTAATTAATCTGTCCACTTCCTTGTACAGGAACTGGTGATACAAATCCTTTTTGCTTCTCGTTACATCCATCTGCCTGGTATAGACGAGGGCAGGTTTTCTGTGCGCGAGTTTTTTTGCGAGAGCCGCCAGCGCAAGATCTTTCCCCCAATGCATGTGAACAAGGTCAATATTATGGTTGTCGATCAGACGGGAAATTCTGAATGCGCTGATTAGAGGCAGGCGATAAAACGCAGATGACAAATAATGCGTTTTTATTGGCGAATCTGCCAGTTTTTGCACCAGTTTGCCGTGCGGGTGAGCGACAAAAACAAGATCCGCTTTTTCGCGCAGCTTCATCGCACTGCGATACGCGTATAATTCAAGACCGCCAAGGTCCGGAGACAGGCAGAGCGTCAGAATGTTCATGAGATGCCGTTGTCAGGATTTGCTACCTGTCGGTTGAGCTGACTTATGCAGGCTTCATACACTGTATCAACAGAAATAGCTGCAATACCCTGTTCCGGTCTGTCTGAATCTTCAGAGCGTAGGATAGTAAATCTGTCAGGGTCCATATAAGGACCACAGTCAGCCGGGTCTTTCATGGAGAAAAATGCGACGATCGCGGTATTGACGGCGGCACCCAGATGCATCGGTCCTGAATCCGGGGTTACCAGTAAATTAGCTCTGTTCAGTAAAGCCTTGTAGCGCTCAAATCCAGATTCAGATTTCAGTAATGTGATGGATCCCTTGCTGTATGAAACAATGCGTTTGCCAAATGATATTTCGTCAGGCAAGAGTGCAATCAATATCTTTGGTGAATCGCCGTTAACCAGTCGAGTGGAGGCCAGACGATATCCCAGCTCGCCATAGTTTGAAGCAGGCCATAACTTTCGTTTTTTTGCGGTTCTCTTACGGATAAAAAAGCGGGAATAGCCGCTGAATGTCGGATGAAACATGACTACCGTGTCATCTTCGCTGATACCCAGACGAGCAAGTTCCTGATCGGTTTTTTCCGAGGCTGATCGGGATACCGGAATGTTTACGGGTATATCTTCGATATCCGTATCATTGACTTCTGCAACCAGGTCAAGATAATGACGGGCGCAGTGTTTGATCGTAGAGGACCCCCTGTACCAGTGCAGTTTCCCGGAAACATTGTTGGTTATGGCAGCGATGCGAGGGTTGGTGTCAAAGCAGTATATTTGATTGAATTCTAGTCTGGATAGTTGTGCCAGCAGTTTTCTGGTCTCAAGTAATGCCAGAGGACCGTGGCGATCCCAGGAAATGATTTGTTTGATCTGATGACTGTAGTCGGCAAGCAGGTGTTTACCCTCCGGGCTCACAATGAGTGTGAATTCGGCATCAGGATATATACGAATGAGGGCTTTCAAGGCAGGTGTCATCATGACGGTGTCACCAACCCTGCCTACCCTGATGACTAGTATGCTTTCCATTTACAGTGAAATCATGCAATTTACAGGTATCCGAAAGTATAACATTATAAAATATGCGCTGATCAATTCATCAATTATGCTGCGGCGAAATTCGTTTGATTCACGAAACGATGAAGTCCTGTAGAGTGAGATAACCAATATGGCATCGTTGGAAGCTGAAAAAATCGGAAAAATTCTGGATGGATGTATCGGCAAGGATGCGAGGATACTGGATGTTGGGTGCGGTTATGGCTCCAAATTAAAACAGTTGACTGAACTTGGATACACCAATGTCAAAGGTGTCGAGATAAATCAGGCTATTGTAGATGCAGTAAAAAGGGAAGGCTTTGATGTGGTATCTGCCGATGAATTTGTTATAGATGAGCAAAAAGAAGCATATGATTTATTGCTGATGTCGCATATCATCGAGCATTTTCAATATAAGGATTTGATCGAATTCATGGAAAACTACCTGGCCTGCCTCAAACCCGGTGGTTTTCTATTGATAGCCACACCGTTAATGAATTCGTCGTTTTATGATGATTTCGATCATGTAAAACCTTATACGCATATCAGTATATTGAGTGTGTTTGGTGGCAAGAAGTTACAGGTGCAATTCCACTCAAGAACAAAACTGGAGCTGGTGGACCTGGTATATCTCAGGTTGGCTTATCAACTCAAGTACTACAGGGCGCTGTCCATGCAAACCCGCTGGTACAGAATACCCAGAACCGTGAACCGCCTGCTGCACCTGGTCTACAGGCTTTCTTTCAGAATGATTGGGCAGCCCAAGACCTGGATAGGCCTGTTCAGGAAGATCTAGCCTGTTTGTCAGCACGGCGCTTGATCAATGCCTTGCTGTATTTAACAAAGACGTGCATATAGGACAGTACGGAGACAAGCAGACCGGCAAAACCATCGAGAAACCCGCGCTTGACGATGTAAAGCTTTATAAAGATCCAGCTGGCATGCGTGATCGGGCTCAGGACATTGAATGATTTGTTTTTGCGTATCAGTTCATCGGCGCCGATTTCGGTGAATCTGTCGATTGTTTTGAGATGGTCTGAAATACTGTCGAAGGAATAATGCTCGATATCACCATCGAGCAAGACCACATTGCTACCGTCGGTGATGATATGGTCATGAGGGTTGGTGCCGCCCCAGTGCGCGGTTTTGCGGTTAAACAGCCGCGTCTTGATATCCGGATACCAGCAGTGGTTGAGCCAGCGATAGATATAAAATGTCTTGCGTGGCATGCAGTATGCATCGGCATTATCGAGCGTATTCTTTATTGAAAGTATCGATTGCTGCAGCTGCTCGGACAGACGTTCGTCACAATCCAGGCTGAGAATCCAGTCATTGGATGCTTTTTCAACTGCGAGATTTTTCTGTTCAATATGACCGAGAAACTTCTGCTCAAATATTTTATCTGTATGTTTCGCGGCTATTTCAAGCGTTCTGTCAGTGCTTAATGAATCGACAATGATGATTTCATCGACTACTGGCAGCAGGCTTTCCAGGCATTCCTCAATTTTCTTCTCTTCATTGAAAGAAATTATGCAAGCACTGATTTTTGGCATTGCTGTCCCGGGAGTGATGTGTCTACTTGACCACTGACTTGAAGTAGTCAATTGTATGTGCCAGGCCCTGTTCCAGTTTGATGGTCGGCTCCCAGCCGAGTTTCTCTTTTGCCAGCGTTATGTCGGGCTGGCGCTGGGTAGGGTCATCCTGTGGCAGTGGCATATTGATCAGCTCTGAACTGGAGCCGGTCATTTGCAGTGTTTTTTCTGCGAGTTCACGAATAGTGAATTCGCCCGGGTTGCCAAGATTGACCGGACCAATAAAACCATCTTCCGAGTTCATCAGGCGAATAAATGCATCGACCATTTCATCGACATAACAAAAAGAACGGGTTTGCTCACCGTTGCCGTAGATGGTGATCGGCTCACCCTTGAGTGCCTGCACAACAAAGTTCGATACGACACGGCCGTCATTTGCATGCATTTTCGGCCCATAGGTATTAAAGATGCGCGCGATCTTGATCTGCAGGTTGTGCTGGCGGTAATAGTCGAGGAACAGGGATTCAGCGCAGCGCTTGCCCTCGTCGTAACAGGAACGAATACCGATAGGATTGACGCGGCCCCAGTAACTTTCAACCTGCGGGTGTACTTCAGGATCGCCATAGACTTCGGAGGTGGAAGCCTGCAGTATTTTTGCGCCGGTCCTTTTTGCCAGGCCCAGCATGTTAATTGCGCCATGTACGCAGGTCTTGGTAGTTTGCACCGGGTCATGCTGGTAATGGATCGGAGACGCGGGGCAGGCCAGGTTATAAATTTCATCGACTTCGATGTAAAGCGGGGTCGTTACATCATGCCGTAACAGCTCAAAGCGTGGATTCGGCATTAAATCAAGGATGTTCTGCTTTGTACCGGTAAAGAAGTTGTCGAGGCATATTACCTCGTTGCCTTCATGCAGTAGCCGTTCACACAGGTGCGAGCCAAGAAAGCCGCCGCCGCCAGTAACCAGAATTTTTTTCTCAATCATTTTCCACTACCTTGATGTTAGGTTGTTCGTTCTAATTGTTGCGTTTATCATCCGGGACGATATCCCCTGGCTTGTTGTTTTCTCGCATATACTGGATCGTGTCCCGCATCGCGGCAGTGTATTCCGCCAGTGCTTGCGTGATCTCGGGATGTTGTGCAGACACATCTTCCCGTGGTGTTTCAGAATCCAGTTTGTGCAGTTTTGCCTCAGTACCATCAAAACGCATCATAAAATAGTATTCATCGGTCAACAGGCCTATGACGCGTCCGCCGCTATGCTCGATGGTGAAGGCGTAGCGACGATTATCGAAGCGTTCATCCAGCAGGTCCCTTCCCATGGCGCTGTTAATATAGTCAGTCTGTGTGACCGAAGCTATCGTTGGCAACACGTCAACCTGGCTTGCCACCTTATCAAACGATTCGGGCCTGGTGATTATACCTTTTCCGTACATCACCAGGGGTACCCTCAGGCCTGATATTCTCAGCTGTTCTTCTGATTTCGGCATGTGTTTACCGGTGCTGGCATGAATACCGTGGTCGCCGAAAAATACAAACAGGGTATTTTCAAAATACGGCTCCTGTTCAGCCAGTGAGATGAAATGGCCGATGCTGTGGTCCATGAAGCGGAACGAGTTGAACTCTTCCAGAGAGTGAAAGCCGTAGTCTGTAACTTCATGCTCGAGGTCATCATCGCTGAGTACTTTGAAACCCTTGTTGTCTTCCGGGATGGTATAGGGGCGGTGGTTGCCGGATGTCTGAATCACGGCAAAGAACGGCCCGTCTACGTTCTTGAGAACATTATGTGCCTCTTCAAACAGGCTCAGGTCTGAAATGCCCCAGACGTCAACACGGGGTGATTCATAACTGCCTTCTTCAAATATTTCAAGCTCGGGAATATTGGCTGAGAGCAGGCCGCGTATATTGGCCCAGCTGGCACTGCCGCCGAGAAAATAAAATTTCTGGTGGTTTTTGAAGGCGTTGATAATGGTGTGCTGATCAACGATCAACGGATTCCGGCTCGATGTCTTGTTCAGTTCAATATCAGGCATGCTGGTAATTAAGGTCCACACCGAGCGTGCGGTGCCCGTTTGCGGGACAAAAAAGTTTTTATAAAAGTGGCCTTCGCTGGCAAGCCTGTCCAGGTTCGGTGTTGGATTCAACGGATTGCCACTGAGGCCGGACTTATAGGATGCAAACGATTCGAGTATGACGACAACAACATTAGGCTCCGTGCGCCCAGGGCCGGTATCAAATTCGAAGCTTCTGATGTAATTCAGCTTGTCCGGGTCAGGATTATCAACGCCCAGGTATTGAGTCATCAACGGGTAGGAATCTCTCGCCGCGGGTATATCGAAGGTTTCGTCCTTGTTTTTAAGCGTATTGAAGAAGTACAGAATCGGGTTGGTTGCCAGCTGGCCGGTAAATGCATGGGTGCTGAAAAATGCATCGCTCCAGCGCAGCGGGTACCATGAGATCTTGCCGTACAGGCCGAGCAGTACAACGAAAAACGTGATGACGACAATGGCGGTCTTCTGCTGCCAGCGACTGTACTGGCCCGGTATAGGTTGTATATAAGCGGTAACAAACCTGAACAGCAACAGGCTGGTATAAACCAGTAATATCAGGATCACGCTGCCGGTGATTACCGGGTAGGTTTGCCAGACCATGGTTGCCGATATCTGCAGGTTCTCCAGAAACCTGAGTGCAGTCGCGTTCAGCCTTTGCTCGAGGTAGGCATAATGGCCGAAGTCCGTTGCGTAGACAGCGAGCAGGCCGAGCATGACGATGCCGGTATAGACAAACCAGAGACGTTTTCCCGCATCGCTGTTGACCGGATGGATCGGCTTGATCCAGCCCAGCAGTAATATCGGGATGCCGAGCGCCACCGAAACTTGCAAGTCGTACTTGAGCCCAAGGTAAAACGCCTGCATCAGATCACTGCCTGGTACAGGATCGAGGGGGCTTTTGAACCTGAGCCAGAAAACCACCCTCAACACAGTTTGCACCAACAGGAACAACAGCACTGCCTTGATCGTGTAAAGTTGCAGCCTGGGCAGGAATTTTGTCAGTGATTTCATTGATTTGGGTAAACCGGAAAATACGTGATTAGCGCTGTCTATAAGGCTGCGTAGTGTATCATAATGGCCAATATCACTGTTTTATGTGCTACAAATGTATGATGAGATGGATTAAACGGTTATTTAAACTAATTTTATTTATTGTTGTTACGTATGCGGCCGGCCGGCTTGGTGTTGTATTTTTCGGCAGTCAGCTCACCGGTGAACGTGCCCCCTATCTGCAGATGCTGACCCAGGACAGTGTCACCGTAAGGTGGCAAACACGTGAAAATCGTATGGGTGTCGTCAAATACGGTATCCACCCGGACCATCTCAACTATACCCTGCTCGAAGACAGCGTAGGCAAAGTCCATTCAATAACTGCGCACAATTTACAACCGGACACACGCTATTACTATTCGGTTGGCGATATCAGCGGCTACAAGAACCCCGATCCGAAATTAGACTGGTTTCATACCATGCCGGAAGATGGCTCGGGTAAATCCACACGTATCTGGGTCATCGGCGATTCAGGTGAGCCCGGAGAGGTGTCGCTCGCTGTACGCGATGCCGCGATGAAGTGGATAGAGCAAAATCCGCGTGCAGGCAATGAATATATCAACCTGTGGCTGGCGCTGGGTGACATCGCCTACCGTTCAGGTACAAATGAGCAGTTCCAGGCGGCACTATTCGACACCTACCCGGATATTTTGCGCAACCAGGCACTATGGCCGGTTTATGGTAATCATGACGCACGCCGCTGGACCTACTTCAAGTTATTCACCTTGCCAGAGAATGGTGAAGCCGGCGGCGTGGCCTCCGGTACTGAAAACTACTACGCCATTGATTATGAAAACGTGCACCTGGTGATACTCGACACCCAGGATTCGGAATTAAATCCCGATAGCGACATGCTGGCATGGCTGAAGGAAGACCTGGCGCAGAATACCAGGCAGTGGCTGATAGTAGCGTTTCATCATCCGCCTTATAGCAAGGGGACACACAACTCCGACCGGAAAGAAGACAGTCAGGGCCGTATGCACAAGGTAAGAAAAAATGTATTACCGATACTGGAAGCGGCGGCTGTCGACCTGGTCCTGTCCGGCCACAGTCATATGTATGAAAGAAGCCATCTGATGGATTGCCATTACGGCAATTCGGATGAGTTTAATGATGATAACGTCGTTTCAAAAGGCATTTACGGGCGATACAGGGAA
The DNA here is from genome assembly GCA_964600755.1 of uncultured Thiotrichaceae bacterium. Lineage (GTDB taxonomy): Bacteria > Pseudomonadota > Gammaproteobacteria > SZUA-229 > SZUA-229 > JABDQW01. The sequence goes on along the minus strand of CAZRKQ010000182.1, from coordinate 37,112 downwards.
TACAGAAAGCCGCAAGATAATATCGCACATTCCGGAGCGGTCTATGTTGTGGCAGGCTCCTCATCAAAAGTAGACCAGGGCCCGCTCAATCATCCTGCCATGGTTGTATCGATGGAAGAAGCCGGCTCAATGGTGATCGATGTAGAAGGCAGCAGGCTGACATCGCGCTTCATCAATGAAGAGGGTGAAATCAAGGATGAATTTTCCATTCAGAAGCAAAGCGGAATTATCAGCAATTACACGCAATGCATAGCTAGGAAGGAAAGTCATCACAGGGAAAATAATCAGCAGGACAGTGAGCAGCAGGACAGTGAACAACAGGACAGTGAACAACAGGACAGCACTCAGGCTGAATAATCTTCCAGCGCCCTGGTCAACATGGCAGTCACATCACCCGGCTTTATCAGCGCCATGCATTCATCATTCTGGATACGCTTACCCCAGGGCGCATCATCAACCTCGAGTTCGTAATATTTTCTCAATGCTTCGGGGTACTTGTTAACAACAAGTTCTTTGAAGTTATACGGACCTGCGCGTTGCGGGTTGGTGGCGGCATACAGGCCGATTACCGGCGTGCCGAGGGCACTGGCGATGTGCGCCGGACCGGTATCGGGCGCAATAACGGCTTTTGATAAATGCAACAGTGCGACCAGTTCAGGCAAGCTGGTTTCACCAATCATGTTGAGTGGCTTATGCGTGCACATGGCAGTTATGGTGTCGGCCATGTTGCGTTCATCACTGGAAGGGCCGCCGGTGAGTAACACCGTCATGCCATGATATTCAGCGGCAAAGTCAGCGACCTCAGCGTAGCCTTCCGCAGTCCAGTTGCGCCAGTTGCGTGATTTGGCGACAGCACAGGGATTGATCGCGAGAAATTTTTCGCCGCTGATTTTGTGTTGTACGTTTTCAACGGCATCAGCAGAAACAGGCAGCTCCCATTTCATGACCGGTTCAAGTCCGAGGCGCCTGGGAAACTCGATAAAACTGTCAACAACGTGCTGTCGAATGCTGCGCGGAAAAATCTTTTCGTTAGTAAACAACCACTGCAGGTCCTTGGCACGTGCACGGTCGAAGCCGAGTTTAATATCCGCTTTGATTAACAGGCTGGTGATCGATGCGCGCATTGACAGCTGCATATGCAGCAGAATATCGAAGCGGCGCTTGCGAAGCTTGTTGCGAATATCACGGTATGCACCAAGCCCAAGGGATTTATCAAAAGTGATAAACTCGACGCCGTCTATATCACTGACCAGTGCATGTTCGTTTTTGCCGATAACCCAGGTAATTTTTGTTTCTGGCCAGTGATGTTGCAAGGTTCTCAATACGGGTAATGCATGGCTGATGTCGCCAATAGCAGACAAGCGCAAAATGCAAACTGAGTCAGGTGCAAAAGAGAGTGGCAGAATCATCTAAAAACGAACGTCTAATCAGTATCGGTAAGCAGCATATCCTATACGATGCTTCATTGATTGAACATCCGCATGCTGAACTATTTGATATTGGCAAGGCGCAGCAACAGGCTGATGAGCAGGCATTGGCTGAAGGCAGGGGCCATGCGGTCTTTTTTAACTACCGGCAGCTTGACCTGGTATTGAAGCACTACCAGCGCGGCGGCAAGATAGCAGCACTGATGGGCGACAAGTATATTGGTGCTAACTGCATCAAGTCACGATCATTCAGTGAGTGGCGTTTATTAAAGCAGATGTGCGAGATGGAGCTGCCGGTACCAACACCGGTTGCTGCCAGTTGTGTCAAACACGGCATGTTTTATCGCGCCGACCTGATCACGCGGCAAATCAACAACGTTGTAACACTTGCCGATCACCTGCTGCAAAGCGATTGTGATGAAGCAACATGGGCTGCAGTCGGTGCATGCATTCGCCTGTTCCACGATGCGTCCGTCTACCACGCCGACCTGAACGCACGCAACATCCTGCTCAATCCTGAAACCGGCGCTGTATACCTGATCGACTTCGACAAGGGCAGTATTCGCTTCCTGGGTGATTCATGGAAAGCATCGAACCTGGCAAGACTGCAACGCTCGTTGCTCAAGTTTAAATCACTCAATCAAGTGTTTAACTTTGACCAGCATGACTGGGATGTTTTGCTGGATGGCTACAACAGGGGCGAGGGACGAGGGGCGAGTGGCCAGGAGTAAATCGTAGGCCTGCATAAGCGCAGCGTTGCAGGTGAGGACTTGTCGGGAACAGCAAAGCCTTATCCCGGCCTACGGCTGCTTGCTTGAGCTACAGGGGGTACGGAGTACTCAGGATTTTTAAGTCCACAGATGAACGCAGATTAACGCAGATATGCACAAATGTTTTAACAGTGCCCTAAGGTCTCATGTGCTCACTATGTTGTTACTTTTAAAATGAAAATCCGTGTTTATCTGCGTTCATCTGTGGACTATAAATTTGTATAAAACCAGTATCGTGCTTCGCTGCATACAGGCTGCTCCATGTGGCCTATAGTCCTGCTATAAACACATTTGCGCTCTTTGCGTGTTTTGCGGCAAAAGAATTATCTTTAGTTTTCTAGTAGTCGCAGGCCTGCATAAGCAGCGTAGCAGGCGTGCTCTAACCAAAAAAACATCTGTGTTCATCTGCGTTCATCTGTGGACTTTAATTGTCTGTCTTTCGTGTTAACAAACTTTTGCGCCATTCGCGTTTTTTGCGGCTTATTCTTTACTTGTGTTCATTAGCGGACTAATGATGTCTGCATAATCATCAACAATGTGACTGAAGCCGGCAGTTGCTTCGTGTACATTGTTCTCCAGCGACTGAAGCGCTTCCGGGTTGGCAAGAAAATGCTGCAGCTGATCACATAATTTATCAACAGATGCGACCTGCACGGCGGCATGCTTTTTCAGCATCAGCCGTGCTTCTTCATGAAAATTTTCCATCGATGGGCCGAAGATCACGGCCTTGCCGAAATGTGCCGGCTCAAGCAGGTTATGCCCGCCCCTGGGAATAAAAGAGCCACCCATGATGACTAGCCTGGCGCCTGCAAACCAGTTGTTAAGTTCGCCGACGGTGTCCAGTAGATACACCCTGGTTGATTCAGTAATCGCATCATTCCTGCTGCGCACGGCAATCATGTCTGTCAGGCTGTGTAACTGTTTGAGGATTTCTTCACGGCGTTCAGGATGACGCGGTGCAATGACCAGCAACTCGTTCCTTTCCAGTTTCAACCAGCACTTGAGGATTTGTCTCTCTTCATCATCGTGGGTTGATGCAGCGACGACGTATTCGCTGCTTAGTTTCGGTTTTTCTATTGCGTGTATGGACGGTGGTGAATACTTGAGGTTGCCTATCAGCGTAACCGTGTGCTTGTTTGCGCCCAGTTGTATAAAAGCGGCGTGGTCAGCTTCGCTGCGCGCATAAATATGTTCGGTGAGCAGTAACAGCTGGCCAAGCACTTTTCGCACCCATTTGTAGGTCGACGTGGTTTTCGGCGATAAGCGGCCATTAATAATGAAGATGGGTACTTTCCTGGTATGACATATACTGAACAGGTTAGGCCACAGTTCAGTTTCCAGGACACATAACGCAACCGGCTTAATTGTACTGACAAATAATGTGACCGACAGTATCCAGTCGAATGGCAGGTAGGCATGAAACAAATAAGCTTGTTGTTGCCGGGTAACAATCTCTGCACCGGTGGGTGTATTGGTGGTAATTAAAAAGTTCTGCTGCGGATTGCGCTGGTGCAGTTCATGCAGCAAGGGCAGTGCAGTATTGACCTCACCAACGGAAGCGCAATGCAACCACAAACAGTTTTTTGGAATACCGCCCAGGCCAACACCCAGTCTTTGTTTTAAATAACGCATTTGCTTGTGGCGAAATGCTTTCACACAGATGTAACTGAGCGTCAGTGGAATTAGTAGAAAGTTAAGCAGGCGATATAAAAACATACAGATGAATCGTTGTTAACGCAAAGAAGCAGGAGCGACTTTAGTCGCGAAAAAAGGATTGTTGTAAGCAGGGTGGGCTGTGCCCACCATTGTACTGATAAAATTCATACTACCATCTGGCTGTTCTGGTGGGCGGAGCCCACCCTACATATGCGCGAGTCGCATCTATGTTATAGATTGTAGACATCTTATCAGTAAAGTGGTGCTTCGCCGGGCGGACGGTGTTTGAAGCGCTTGTGCACCCAGCCGTATTGTTCAGGGTTGGCATAGATCATGTCTTCGATGGCCTTGTTGATGCGTGCCGAGTCGGCGTTGATGTCATCCGAAGGAAAATTTTTCAACGCCGGTAAAATCACCAGCTTGTAGCCTTTGCTCTTGTCCAGCCTGAGCGGGTAGAACGGTACAACTTCAGCGCCGGTCATCTCTGCCATGCGGGCGGTCGCAGTCAGTGTCGAGGCGACGCCGCCGAGAAAGGGAGTGAACACGACGTCCTGGTCGGCAAAATCCTGGTCCGGAGCAAACCAGGTCGCACGGCCCTTGCGCAGACCGCGTATCAGGGCACGCACGTTTTTGTTTTCGATCAGCTCTTCACCGTAGGTTGAGCGGTAGTGCGCCATGAACGCATTGAACATCGGGTTGTGCGCTTTCTTGTAGACGCCGTTCAGTTCGGTATACATGCCGATCAGCATGGCGCCGATTTCCAGCGTGGTGAAGTGGCCGGTGAGCAGTATCACACCTTTGCCTTTAGCCAGTGCCGTGTCGAGGTGCTGCTGGCCTTCAACTTCACAGATCGAGCGCAGGTAGTCGCGGTTACTCCACCATGCCTGCGCACCTTCAAAGATAGAAATACCCAGGCTTTTGAAGCTGGCAATATTCAATGCACGAATCTGCGCTTCGTCGTAGTCGGGGTAGGCCTGCCTGATATTGATGCGTGCGACACGGCGGCGCGAAGGTACCAGCCGGTACACCAGCGCACCGATACCGGTACCAATGGCCTGCATCCATCTTAGCGGCAGCATGGATATCAGCCGCATCAAGCCGAGAACCAGCCACAATGGCCAGTATCGGGGGGCGATATAGTCGCCGGGATTCAGCGGGATTACGTTGCTCATGTTTTAATCGTAATTGTTAAACTGGATTCCTGACCAGGCGGTAAGATCACATTCCAGATATTTCTATCTCTGATCATTAGGTACTAGGTACTGGGTACAAGGTTCTAGGTTCTAGGTTCTAGGTACTAGGAACTGGTTTAAGACATTGCCTGCACGCGCAGGCATGGCGTTACACGTATGTATTGTTGAAGGTATCATTCCCGCGAAAGAACGTCATCCCCGAATATTTCTGTAGGGGCGGATGGTCTGTATTTTTCCCAGTTCCTAGTACCTGGTTCCCAGAACCTGATGTTTCCAGCCACTCGTTCCTAAGCCCTTGTCCATGAAAAAGCTAGTATTTGCGCGTCTGGCCCGTGCTTTTCGTCAGCCACTGGTTCATCTTCCACACGTCTTCGCGCGTCAGCGAGCCGGTAGCGCGTTGCAGTTCCAGCAGCACCAGCAGGTAGTCATAGCGGGAGCGGGCATAGTTGCGCTCGGCTTCAAACTGGCGACCCTGCACCAACAGCACGTCAACACTGGTACGCGTACCCGCCTCGAAGCCGGCTTCGGTAGCTTCGACCGAGGTTTTCGCCGATATCAGTGCTTGGTAGAAAGCCTGCACCGATGACACTGAGGCCTCTACGCCAAGGTAGGCATCACGCACCTGCTGCACCGTGGTGCGGATGGCCTGGTCAACTGCAGCTTGCTCTGACCACACCTCGGCATTGGCCTGGCGTACCCGCGCGCTGATACCGCCACCCTGGTAAATCGGTATCGACAGTTGTGCGGCAACTGAGCTTCTGGTGTTGTCAGCACCGCCGAAATCAGCGCTAAATGCACTGCCATCAGCCGAGTCGAAGTTATGTGCTGCTTGCAGGTTCAATATCGGGTAGTGCCCCGCACGGTTTGCTTCGTAGTTTTCCTTGGCCGCAGTCAGCCCAAACCGCGAAGCTTTCAGGTTCAGGTTGCCATCCAGCGCCATGCTCTGCCACTGGTTGATGTCGGCTGGCTCAGGCAGCAGCAGGGGAAATTTTTCCGCCAGCGGTACAAGCTCGCCAATCGGGTCGCCAATGATGACACGCAGGGCTTCGATATTATTGCGCAGCGTGTTCCTGGCCACGATTTCATTGGCCACGGCATTATCATACGAGGCCTGCGATTCACGCACATCGGTGATCGCGATCAGGCCAACATTAAAACGCTCCTGGCTCTGTTCCAGCTGGCGGCCAATGGCTTCTTTCTCGGCCCGGGTAAAGGCAACGTTGTCCTGCGCGCCGAGCACGTTGAAGTAGGCCTGGGCCGTGCGGATGATCAGGTTCTGCTTGGCCACTTCATAACTGGCAGCTGCCTGCGCGACCAGTGCCTCGCTCTGCTCCATTGCATCCCAGAACGCCTTGTTGAACAGCACCTGGTTCAGGGTGACGTCGTAGCCTTTGTCAGTGAAGTCGTTGTCCGTGAAATCATCGAGGACACCCGTTGAACCCTCGCGACTGGCGTTGTTGCTCCGGTAATAGCCGCCAGCGGTGAGATCGGGCAGCAGGGCGGCGCGGCTTTGCGGAAAGAGTTCTTCCGCGGCCATGTAATCGGCCAGGGCCCCGCGCAAGGTGGCGTCATATTGTTCGGCGCGCTCCAGTGCTTCCTTGAGGTCGAGTGCCTGGATGCCCGAGCTGAACAACAGGGCAATGGCCCCTATGGATAAACTGATACGCAGTGACATGAATGAAGCCCCTTTCTAGTGTTTAGTACGTTGCCATGTCGACATCGACACTTCTGGCCCAGCCATCAAGCCCGCGCTTGAGGTTGATGACATTGCTAAAGCCGGCCTGTTCCAGGTAATAGGCAACCCTGCGGCTGCGCACACCGTGATGGCATATAACCACAGTCTCTTTGTTTTTATCAAGCTGCTCGAGGTTTGCAGGGACAGTAGACATTGGAATCAGCACACTGTTATCAAGCTTGCAGACTTCATATTCCCACGGCTGGCGCACATCCAGCAATAAAGGTTGTTCATCAACTGACTCAAGATACTCCTTGAGCTCTTCGGATTCAAACTCACGCATATAAAATGAAGCCGCCGGTTAAAAGATAAATTGTGCTGGTTTTTCTGCGTTGATCAAGGGGTCAATACAGGTTTCGAACAATTCGTCCAGGGTCCATTCGTTTTTGCCGATGCGCGTTACCAGCAGTGCTTTCATTACTGGTGCATCACCCGTAACAACAAACATGCGCCCGCCTTCTTTTAGCGCGTTCTTGTAAAACTCGGGAACGACCGGCAACGAGCCCATGATAGCGATACAGTCATAGTAGCGCTTCTGCTCCCACTGTTTAGAACCATCACCGCTACTCAGGATGACATTGCTGATCTCCAGCTTGGCCAGGTTCTTCTCGGCCAGCGCAGTCATGTCGGGGTTGATATCGACACTGTCGACGTGACGCGCGAGGGTAGCGATGCAGGCAGTGATGTAGCCGGTACCGGTGCCGATCTGCAGCACGGTATCGTCCTCGGTAATCGCCAGGCTCTGCAGCAGGCGGCCTTCAATTACCGGGTTCAGCATATGGGAAGTGCGGCCCTGGTAACTGCCGATGGGAATACGGGTATCGGCGTAGGCCAGCTTCTTGCTTGCCTCGGGTACAAACAGCTCGCGAGGAATATTGCCAATAACATTCAGCACCCGCGGATCGAGCACGTCCCAGGGCCGTACCTGCTGTTCCACCATGTTAAATCGTGCCTGGTTGTAGTCCATCTCGCTCATCAGAAATTTATCCACCACATACCTTTTATAGAGGCCGCGCATTTTACCCGAAAAAAGGCGCTGAATGCGCGCCTTTTTCAGGTACTGGGTACTAGGAACTGGGGACTAGGAAAAACAATGGATGCCTGCTTGTGCAGGCATGACGTAAGATAATTTCACTCCCGCACAGGCGGGAGTCCAGCGTCTTTCCCAGTACCTAGTTCCCAGTACCCAGAACCTGGCCCATAGTACCTACCAACTTTTTAATAAGGTATGATGTACAGCCTTGTGACACTAACCCGGTCTGATACAAAATGAGCGCAATCCCTGACGAATTCATCCAACGCACCGCCGAGCTGTCGTCTTCATCCACCCAGCCACTGGATGGATCACGCAAGGTCTACGTGCAGGGCTCGCGCCCCGACATCCGGGTGCCGATGCGCGAAATCGAACTCGAAGACACCGCGGCCAGCTTCGGCGCGGAAAAGAACCCGCCGATCCCGGTGTACGACACCTCGGGCCCGTACACCGATCCCGACGTCAAAATCGATCTGCTCAAGGGCATGCCCGATGTCAGGAGCAACTGGATCGACGAGCGCGATGACACCGAGTGGCTGGCCGGCCCGACCTCCGAATTCGGCCTGCAGCGCCACAACGACCCCGCGCTGGCCCACCTGCGCTTCGAACACCTGCGCAAGCCGCGCCGTGCAAAAGCCGGGCGCAACGTTTCACAAATGCACTACGCCAAACAGGGCATCATCACCCCGGAAATGGAATACATCGCCATCCGTGAAAGCATGAAACTGCAAGAACTGCGCAGCAATCCCGATTATGAAAAGGTATTGATGCAGCACCCCGGCCAGTCCTTCGGCGCCAACCTCCCACACGAGATCACCCCCGAATTCGTCTGCGACGAAGTCGCCGCCGGTCGCGCCATCATCCCGGCCAACATCAACCACCCGGAGCTCGAACCGATGATCATCGGCCGCAACTTCCTGGTGAAGATCAACGGCAACCTCGGCAACTCGGCGGTGACCTCGAGCATCACCGAAGAAGTCGAAAAAATGGTGTGGGGCATCCGCTGGGGCTCGGACACCATCATGGACCTGTCCACCGGGCAGAACATCCACGAAACCCGCGAATGGATCCTGCGCAACTCGCCGGTACCCATCGGCACTGTGCCCATCTACCAGGCACTGGAAAAAGTCAACGGCGTCGCCGAAGACCTGACCTGGGAAATATTCAAGGACACCTTGATAGAGCAGGCCGAGCAGGGCGTGGACTACTTCACCATCCATGCCGGCGTGCGCCTCAAATACGTACCGCTGACCGCGAAGCGCGTCACCGGCATCGTCTCCCGCGGCGGTTCCATCATGGCGAAGTGGTGCCTGGCGCACCACGAAGAGAGTTTCCTCTACACCCACTTCGAAGACATCTGCGAAATCATGAAAGCCTATGACGTCTCGTTCTCACTCGGCGACGGCCTGCGCCCGGGATCGATCGCCGACGCCAACGACGAAGCCCAGTTCGGCGAACTGGAGACCCTCGGCGAGTTAACGAAGATTGCATGGGACCATGACGTCCAGGTCATGATCGAAGGCCCCGGCCACGTACCCATGCAGATGATCAAGGAGAACATGGACAAGGAACTCGAAGACTGCTTCGAAGCCCCGTTCTACACCCTCGGCCCACTGACCACCGACATCGCACCCGGCTACGACCACATCACCAGCGGCATCGGCGCCGCCCAGATCGGCTGGTACGGCTGCGCTATGCTGTGCTACGTCACCCCGAAAGAACATCTCGGTTTGCCGAACAAGGAAGATGTTCGCGTTGGCATCATCACTTACAAGATCGCGGCGCACGCTGCCGACCTGGCCAAGGGCCACCCCGGTGCGCAGATACGAGACAACGCCATGTCAAAAGCGCGCTTTGAGTTCCGCTGGGAAGACCAGTTCAGGCTGGCGCTCGATCCAGAGCGTGCGCGTGAATACCATGACCAGACTTTGCCGAAGGAGGCTCATAAGGTGGCGCATTTTTGTTCTATGTGTGGGCCGAAATTCTGCAGCATGAAAATTTCGCAGGATGTTAGAGACTATGCGGCGGAGCAGGGGATTGGGGATATTGATATTGCGTTTGATGAAGGTATGAAGGAGAAAGCTGAAGAATTTAAGAAAGCCGGTTCAAAGATATATTCAGAAGTGTGAGAAGGGATGACTAAATTTGCCGGGAGCAAATTTGAACGGCGTTATTGGCCGGCCCGAAGGGCAAATCACAGGAAGTGATTTGTAACGAAAAAGCAAAAGAGTTTAAAGATCACGGTTCGCAGATCTACTCCAAGGCATAAATTACTTTACGTCATTCCCGCGAAAGAACGTCACCCCCGAATGTTTCTATCGGGGGCGGGAATCTAAAAAAGCCCGCTAATGCGGGCTTTTTTATTAGACATTCCTAATTTGCATTGCATAAACGAAAGGAGTAAATAATAAGCTCATTTCTAAGCACAGGGTTATTGAGGAGGGTGCGATGCCGGAGTGTTTCTCTATCGCGGGAATGGGGTCAGGTCTTTGATTTACGCGGGAATGGGGTCAGGTCTTTGATTTATGACTCAATTAATTAAGACAATAATTGGGTCAGACTGAACCTCCCTTGGAATAATAGGGGACAGACCACGGTTTAAATTAAAATTAAAGGTGGAGTTCAGCCCGACCCCTTTACCCATTTCAGTCCTTCCTGGCGTCATCATAAAAAATGCCATAGTGATAGGCGCCTTCAATGACACCGCTGGTGTAATAACCGTTCAGTCCCTTGAAGCCGCCTTTTGCGAAATATGTCCTGATTTCAGGATTTGTATCAGATGCCCGCTTCACATTGGCAACGAGTTGTTCATCTGCGTTTCGAACGAGGACACCGGAGAAGCCCGCCGTGAGCGGGAAGACGTCGTTGCCGCTGTCACCACAGAAGACAACATCCGCTTTGTTGATGCCACGCTCGTCGGCGATGTATTCGAGCGCGGTCTGCTTGGTCGCACTGTTTGGCAGAAAGTCGAGCAAGCCTTTGCCTGATTGAGAGTCGAAGCTGTAGACGATGACTTCGTCGAATCTGCCTTTGACACGCTCATCGACCATGTTCAGTATGGTTTCGTTTCTGTCGTGGTCGACATAGTAGCTTTGCTTGAAAGGGCCGCAATGCTCGCGCTCCTGTTCGGTCAACCCGTCAATACCGGTGACAGCGCTTCGAATTGCGTTGGCATCCCACCTTGGGCTGCTTTGTTTTATGTGCGCATCCCAACCATCATGAGCGTGCCATTCACCCTGCTCGTATTTTCGGATCGACGTACCGACGTCACCGATGAGCACATGGGGATAACGGATGCTGTACTCCTTGATCGCATTCTCGGACAGTTGAAGGTTTCTTCCCGTCACATAGACGACGAGCACGTCATGTCTTTCTGTGAGTTCATTGAAAAGGTCGATGGCGCCGGGGTCCGATTGCCAGCTACCATTCGGCAGTAATGTCCGGTCAAGATCGGTCGCCAGGATTTTCATGTTAATGCTCCGTTGTGATTAACATCGATAATTGAATGAGGTTTTTCGCCGGGTCCTAAGACTCAAAAGCCATGAGGATTTCTTCATCGTTGCCGCTGCCCTGGTGTATGGTAAAGCTGTGATTACGCAGATCGGCTTTCAACGTGGCGGTGGCTTCCGGGTGCTGCCAGCATATGTGTAACAGATGGGGTTCGGTCTCGATGATCTTCATCTCGCCTTTGAATGCCGGTGATACGTTACGCAACCGGATCAGGTCGAGCTGGTCCTGAACGACAGGACGTTTCAATCCGGTCTCGATGTCGATTAATTGTAAAGTGGTGCGGTTGATCTCCTTGTGCCCGGCGGTACGTCCCCTTTGTGCAGCCGCGTAGTCGTTTGTGCCGGCGAACAGATCCAGGTACCAAACTTGCGGAACACCCGGCATGAACATCTGAATGGCTCGGGCCAGGCGAAGCTTTTGCTCGTCCTCCCCGAGGGCGCTGAAGAATGTGGCGTTGACCTGGTAGTAGTCGATCTTGTTGCCGTCGGCATCGTACAAGTTCTTGGTCAGTCCGCCCCGTTCGATAATGCGCTCGACGGTGGCCTCGATCTGATCATCATCCAGCAGCCCCGGCCTGCGAGTGCCATTGATGTTTTTGCCTTGGAGGTCAAGCACCGGGATCCCGTCATGGCTGCCGAGCATGTTGATGGTTTGTAGTCCCTTTGCATGGATGTCCGCGATCCAGCGCAACAAGGCTTCATTGCTGCCACGGTCCAGAGCATCGATGACGAGCCCGGGAAAAAAGAAGTCATAGATGGGATAGCCTTCCTGTGCAATCTCTTCGTGGATACCGGCGCCGTATTCTGCATGGATCTCGGGGAAGATGACCAGGTCATACTTCTGCGCAATACCCCGCAAGCGTTCCAGGTACTCCCATGTGCCGGGTCGGTTGAAGAAATTCGGCTGGCCGGGTTCTTTGTGCAGGTAGGCAAAGGCATCGAGGCGAATAATTTTAGCACCATATTCGCTGAGCTTGCGCAGTGTATCATCGTAAAATTCCCAGACCAGCTCGGAACGCGCATTGAGATCCATTTGACCGAGGAATTCACGCTTGTGGCACACAGCTGCGATCAATTCATCTTTGCTCAGACAGCTATTACATTGAGCGATATCTTCAAGGTCCGCAGATTCCAGCTGCCCCTTGGTCTTGATGACCACCTTGATGTGGTGCGCGATATCTGATGCCCCTTGTTGATCCATACCCTTGATGTGTTCGAAGTCCTGGGCGGTTATCTCATCGAACTCCACTTTTTGATAAAAGGTGTTCCAGTAAGCCTGGAGACTACCATCAGGAAAACGCATTTTCAGGATAGGCAGATCCGGTTTTCTCATAAAGAGCTTTTCCAGATGCTCTTTATCCGGTACAACATGGTCGTTTGTGCCCATGGTGCCGTGGTCTTTCCAGAATTCGTTCCAGTCAATGAAAAAATCCCTGTAGGGTGATTCGTTTCCATTTTGCAGCAAATCGACGAACTGCGGAGAGCGCACAGACAGGTGGTTGAGCACCAGGTCGAGCTTGGTGTGGATGCCCAATTCGTGGAGTTGGTCCAGATCCTGAGGGCTGACAAGCTCGTTGTTAATATCGTAGTCGATAATGGAAAAGCCTCGGTCAAGGTCGCTGTTGAAAAAAGTAGGCAGGATGTAGAACATCGAAAAGGCATCCTTGAGCTCGGGCCTTTGTAAAAAATCCACAATGTCTGCCAGTCTCTTGCCAATGCTGTCAGGGTAGGCGTTCAGCATTACCCCGCTGGGCAGGGTTTGTGTTACGGACTCGGGATCTTTATTCATAATGCAACATTCATATAAGTACTGATATCAGTGTTCTCTGTGCCCGCCTGTCTCTTGTGGAGAAAAAGTCACGGCTACAAGGATATTCTCAATATCGTAAAGGGTGCTTTGGTAACCCAGGTGATGTCAAGCAGAAAATAAAAGAGAATAAAGGGGAATAAAGCGGAATAAAGGGGACGGGAATAAAGGGGACGTAGCGATTAAAATTTGACCACACGACGGGAATAAAGGGGACGTAGCGATTAAAATTTGACCACACTATTGGTTAATAAATAATCCCTCCGTCCCCATTTACTTTTTAACTCTCACCAGGCAAAGGAAAACATAAAAGGGGTCGGTGACAAATGAGAAGCATTTACGAATCAAGCGATTAAAGTAACGATTAAAAATAGTTAAGGGGGCCAGACCCCTTTACCGAGTCTATACATGGTTGTGCCTAAACGATACGTCAGTTAGTCTAGTTGGTAATGGAGGGGTTCATGTTATACGTGATGCTTCAAATCGGGGAGGATAAATAATGGGTAGAGTATGTAGAGAAGTTCAAGAATGGATAGAAGAAGAAATTGAGCAACCAATAGAAGAATGGGAAAACCGCCAGGAAGAACGCTGTCGTCGAAGGCGATGCAGGTGGTGGTGTTTATGTTGTAACAAATGGTTCTGTTGGCTCGTCTGGGTCGTGGTCAAGGTTATACGATGGGTAGTGGTAACAGTAGGAAAGTGGGTAGCAAGAGTTGTTTGCGAATTCGTAAATATAGTTCTGGACATTATTGGATTTGTTATTAATTTGATTCTAAGTATCCCGATAATTGGTGGCATCATTCGGACGATACTAAACTGGGTAACTGAGATCATATGGCGTATTGTTGGATTTGTCGATTTTCTCGCCTCACTTGCTGGAATTCGCCCACGAAAAAAAATGTACTTCGGTGTGGTTGTTCCTCCTATTACACCAATAGCATCGGATGTTGATATTCAACGCCAGGTCGATGCTGTTGTGGATTTTTATGATCGAACCTGTAATATAAATGCGATCTTCACGGGCATTTGTCGTACAAATATCTCGCCACCCGATGGTAGTCTTACCGTAGGATGTGACGCGAGTGGCTTCTTTAGCGACTGGTGGCTTGCCGGTTCGTATTTCGAGTTTGCGACTGCAACTTGCAAATTCACTGATAGTTTTAGGCGCGTAATCGGTCTAGGTGCCGAAATCATCGTTATTGTTGTTCAGGATGTAACACCGGCAAACACCAATGGCTGCAGTTTTTCGTCTACTCACAACTGGGTCGTTATCGAAGCGCTTCCGACCGACCAGGCGTTTGTGGCTGCACATGAGATAGGACATGCATGCTGGTTGCCTCATGTTGATGATCCGGCAAACTTGATGGCTTCAATAACCCCAACGACAAATCCCACGCTCACGAATGTGCAAATCGCACTGGTTCGCTGGAGCAAGCACTGTGTTTATTTCTAAACGAGGTATTGACATGACTCAGATAAAAACAGAAGACCATGGCGGACAACGCCAGCCAAGCTGTAATGTCAGTATGAAATTTAATTTTGCGGTTGGAGGTATTGCGATTGCAGCCGCACTTTTGATCTGTTATTTAGCATACATGTATTGGTAGATATAATTAATTAAAAAAAAGGGTCGGTGACAAATAATAAAGGGGACGTAGCGATTTAATAATGATCAACAATTGTTTAATATTAATCGCTACGTCCCCTTTTATTTCCCTTTTATTTCATTTTAATACTTAATCGCTACGTCCCCTTTTATTTCCTTATGGTTTGGCGTATAACAAATCACTCCCAGTGATTAAAGGTGCCGGAGTGATTAAATTTTGATCAATCAGAAAGCTGGTTAAATAATAATCCCTCCAGCACCTTTATTGGTCACGCAAGCCTGTACAAGCATCAACGGGGTAGCCACATTCCGTGCCTTATTCGTTTGATATCCTCAGGCAGCTGCTAAATAGACATTTATCCCGGCATTGTTTAACATCTCAATTTTTATCCTGTCGACTATACTAGAAAACGCAAATGCTGCAATTTTAGTTGGATAACGCAGGCTCAGCAATATCTGTGATGAGTAGATGTTTCGGGGCCTTGATCTGGCGCAAATCATCCAACACAGATTATACCAATAGCATCCACGTCAACCGGTTGTCACTTCCATTCAGCCGTTATTGCTAAACGTGACATGTTTAACTTTAGTGAGAATTTACGATGAACAATGATACAAACGTGACCTGGCATGTGCACAGTGTCACACGAGATATGCGGGAAAATAAAAATGGACATAAAGGCTGTGTCATCTGGTTTACCGGCTTGAGCGGCTCAGGCAAAAGTACGGTTGCAAATACACTGGATCATATGCTTCACCATGCCGGTTTCCAAAGCGTCGTACTCGATGGCGACAATGTTCGTCATGGGCTCAATGCTGGGGCAGGGATGTTACGCGACACGCATGGTGAAGATTTTGCCGATCGATTTGGACTGGGCTTTTCTGCAATCGACCGTGAAGAGAATATTCGTCGAATAGGTGCGGTGGCGGAAATATTTGCGCTATCTGGCGTGATAGCGCTCACTGCCTTTATCAGTCCTTACCGAATCGACCGGGATAAGGTGCGCAATACTTTAAGTAATGGTGAGTTTATAGAGGTATTTGTAGATGCACCTCTTGAAGTGTGTGAACAGCGCGATCCCAAGGGTTTGTATAAAAAGGCGCGAGCAGGCGAAATAAAGGGCTTTACCGGTATTGATGATCCATACGAAGAACCGCTGGAAGCCGAGCTGGTACTGCAGGCCGCAGAAAAAACACCTGATATTCTTGCTGCCGAGATCATGGACTACTTGAAAAACAGCGGTATTCTCAGTTATGAACTGTTAAAGCATGCTTAAAAGATTTCAGTGCATGAAGATGGTGGCTGAGGGAATAAATATTAATCCCTCCGGCACCTTTATTCCGCCTTTATTCCCGTCCCCAGTAACTTTTTCGAATTAAAGGGGTCAGAATCCGTTAACAAGTCTGTAACTATTTTATGGTATCTTTAGCCCATTATGCCTGCAAATCATCAAGTCGATACCAACGCCAGAATTATTTTCACCACATGGGAAGGTGATGCCACTGATGCCGAATTGTACGAAGCATTGAAGCTGTACTATGAAAATATTCGAAGCAAGCCCGAGTATTCGGATTACGACGAAGTGGTCAGTTTCAGCAATGTGGCCGCTGTAAAGGTAACTGCCAAGGGCATGATGGATCTTGCGAAACTGGCATCGTCCTCTGATCAACCGGGCGTTAGCACCAAGCTCGCGTTCGTCACGAATTCCACCCTGGCGCGTAGTTTTGCCAACCTGTATGCAACCTACCGGAACGTCATCCTGAAAACCGGGAAGACCATACGTGTTTTCGGTAATGACGAAAATGCCCTGAAATGGGTCAGTACCGACAGCTAGCCTATAATTAAAGAACGCGTGATGAGTGTCAGGCCTTACATTTTACACTCTATCGCGCATGATCATGTCAAATGTAAGAATAAAAGGGGCCAGCCCCCTTTTTGCGAAGCAGGCATCGATTAGGTATAAATTATCTAATAGGGGGCAGACCCCTTTACTAAGTCTTCTCCAGTGTCGCTCCTTGACTCATAAGTAATTGATAATCAGTAGTAAATCTTCAGCAGCTTAAGAATTATCCTGCAGTGTTCCTGCACGTATACAGAGCTGAATTGATTATAAGTTAACAATATTTAACATTCCAAAATAGACCTTTCACTTTATTTCAGGATAATGGAAGTCATGATTATTTAATCATGGGTCTCTATAAGGAACCCTTTAAGTAATATAAATGAGACAAAATAACACTGTAGGTTGTCGTGAATACAAACAGAGTTCTAATTTTTGCAGTTGCTAGCCTGTGCTTTTCCTGGCAAGTAATGGCATATCAGCGCAGCAACGAACTGCAACTATACAGTGATTACGATATTGATACCGCTTCTCTCGCCAGCTTATACCCACACCCTGATGACTATCTCTGGCTAAAAAAACAGCAACTTAAAGATCAGGCAACCCATGCGCTGGAATTTATTGCCGATTCAGCCAGCCACGGATTAAATCCCGATGATTATCACTTCGACTTATTGCAGCAACTTGATCCGACGCTAAATAAGTCTGAAGCGTACCTGTTCGACCTTGTATTAAGCGATGGCCTGTTAAAATTAATACGCGATATGTCGGTAGGAAGACTGGATCCCAGTGTTGTTGATCCTAAATGGTCTATTCCTCGGGCATCTTTTAATGCCACCGCATTTCTGCAACATGCATTGTCAACAAATGACTTTAAAGCCAGCCTAAGTTCACTCATTCCAGTTTCACAACAATACCTGCAATTAAAAGCAGCTGCAGTACGTTATCAAAATTATGTTGAGCTCGGTGGCTGGCGCAAAATCACTGCAACACCCGCACTGCGGACAGGCGATGAGCATATAAATATATCCGCTATCCGCGACAGGTTGTCATTTGAGTATGGTGACATTGACCAGACCCGTCCCAGTAAGCGTGATTATTACGACAAGGAACTGGAGCAGGTTATAAAACAGTTCCAGCGACGCCATAGTTTAATCGTTGACGGCATTATTGGCCCTGCAACCATTCGGGCAATGAATGTTTCGGCTGCAGATCGTTTGCAACAAATAAAGATCAACCTGGAGCGGTTACGCTGGCTACCCGATGACCTCGGTGATCGTTATATTATGGTGAATCTGGCTAACTATCGCTTGAACGCCATAGAAGATGATCAGGTAAAACTGGATATGCGTGTGATCGTTGGTAAAACAAAACGTTCAACACCCAGCTTTAGCAGTCAGATGACTCATATTGTGCTCAATCCTAAATGGTATGTACCTAATAAACTGGCTCGGATGGATTTACTGCCGAAGCAACAAGCCAGCCCTGATTATTTTGAGCGCTATAATTACCGTGTTTTTAAAAAAGAAGACGGCAATAAAATCGAGATCAGTCCCGAATCCGTTGACTGGCAAGCCGTGTCTAAGCAACATTTTCCCTACTCACTTGTGCAAGAGCCGGGTAAAAAAAATGCCTTGGGTCAGCTGAAATTTATCCTGCCTAATCCATGGAAAATATATTTACATGACACACCGTCGAAAAGCCTGTTTAACCAAAGCCAGCGAAATTTCAGCTCAGGCTGCATCCGTGTAGAAAACCCGCTTGCGCTGGCTGGCTTTAGTTTGAGCAGAAACAGAATTCAGCAGCCGCTGCTTGACCTTATCAGCAGCAATGAAAGATTCAGCGCAAAACTTGAACAGCCATTATCTGTTTATGCCATTTATGCCACCGTCTGGCTGAATGGAAATGAGGTTATGTTTTCACCAGACAGCTATCAACGTGATCAAAGAATGGCTAAATATTTTTAGCATTGTATTAATGGGGCACCCATTAGTCGTTTTCTGTCAACAGGGTGATAGCAACCGAAGTGCACCAGTTACCCATCAGGATCAATGTGATCGGTGTTGCTGTTTGGCAGGTTGGCTGTCACCTCTGGCAGTCCGCAAGG
Organism: uncultured Thiotrichaceae bacterium; assembly: GCA_964600755.1. Lineage (GTDB taxonomy): Bacteria > Pseudomonadota > Gammaproteobacteria > SZUA-229 > SZUA-229 > JABDQW01. Next base: position 18,428 of record CAZRKQ010000182.1, on the reverse strand, counting down.
CAAGGATCTATTCGCCTATACCCCAGTCGATCGTTGAATGCGACGGCTCCCAGGTTCTTTCGGGCCGCAAATAAACGTTGAAATTTCTTGATCGCTGCGATCCAATCAGATATAGAGTGGCCCTTCCTTCTACACGGTGACTGTCACTCGTAAGATTCAGACCGTTGTACAGAATATCTGTAGTCCAGTAACCTTCATTGTCGACCTGATTGACCAGGCTGGCTGCACGGTCTTGCAACCTGTAAGACTTGTACGTTTTCATATTGGTTACCATCAGGCGGTCAATAACTATACGTAAAATATCCCTTGTTTTAGAGCGGTGCTGGATCAGCATAGAATCGCGCGCCTGATCAACGGGTAATACAAATCTCAACTCGCCCTTGTAAACCAGTATGTCCGTAACATCTGCATAAATCTGCGGTGACATAATCAGGCTGACGATCACAAATATACATGCACCCATTGTTCGATTCTTTTTCAACATTACCTGCAGCATTCAATTAAAGGGCCAGACTCCTTGACACAGTCTAAGTAAGATTTTAAGGGCCAATAGTGTCAAATAACACTGATATATACATTATAAGGAGTCAGGGCGCTTTATCTATAGGTGTAAATTTCAGCAACGTGCCAGGGTTTTGATCAATGCTACGCCCGCTGTCTCGGGCGTTGAACCGAATGCCACAACACCATCCTGGTGGCCAGCCATTGCGAAAATGCCCTGTTCGTGTACATCTGTTTCATTAAATAACCGTTCTACCTCCGCAGCCATCTCGGGTGTGCCATAGGCCACCTCGGCGCGGGTGAGGGGTAGAGACAATCCCGATGCCGCGTTCCAGATATCCGGTGAATGGACATGAAACACACAGTTCACGGATTCGTCCATGTTGTAGATGACGCCGTGTGTCATGGATTCCGAAGAGGGGCGCACCGGGCCTTGTGCGACGACCCGGTTGGTGCCCGGGTCGAATTCGGTGACCAGGGCATAGTGCTGTGCACCGATCTTTGCCTCGTGCCCGGTCTGGGTGCCGCTGATGATAAATTGGTTTCCCGTGCCATGTCGCTGGCTGACATTACCGAAACCGTAGCCTTCATAGCGCAGCGGATCCTCGCCGATGAGTTCCAGCTTCCAGAGGATATCGCGCCAGGCGTTGAGCGCTGACAGGTCCGCCTGGATGGCATCGCTCTGCCGCCATTGCAGATCGAACTGGATGACGCCTTCCTGTTGCTCTGTATTACGACTAGCCATTGATGGTAATTGGGATGGTGCCAATGATGGTTATGGGGCGGTACATTATTAACCAGTCCGTCAATTTCTGGTACTCTTTCTGCCTCTCATCATCACCCTCTACGGGAATGCTCATGCGTGATCTGATCTCCACTGCACTGCGTTATCAGCACGGTGAACTCCACGTGCTCGACCAGCGCAGGCTGCCCGGTGAGGAATACTGGCGCGTCTGTGAGGATATCGATGACCTGGTGAGTCTGATCAGGGGCCTGGCCATACGTGGTGCGCCATTGATCGGTGTCGCCGCGGTGGCGTGGATCGGCCACCGTGCGGCCCTGGGTGACGATGCCGCGACGCTGGGCAGGGCCATCGCCACACTGCGCGCATCGCGGCCGACCGCCGTCAACCTGATGAATTACCTCGACCACCTGCAGGCTGCACTCGACAGCGGCGCCGGCATCGATTCGCTGGTCGACCAGGCGATTGCGATCTTCGATGAAGATGCCGCGTTCTGCGATGCGATTTCTGACCACGGCGCGGCGCTGGTCAACGATGGTGACAGGATACTCACGCATTGCAACACGGGCAGCCTGGTCACGGCCGGTGTCGGTACCGCGCTCGGCGTCATCACGCGCGCACACCAGCAGGGCAAGCACATCAGCGTGTGGGTGGACGAGACCCGGCCGCTGTTGCAGGGCGGCAGGCTAACCGCCTGGGAACTGGGCAAAGCGGGTGTGCCGTACCAGCTCATCTGTGATTCCACGGCGGCAGGCCTGATGGCGAAGGGCGAAGTCGATTGTGTGATGGTTGGTGCGGACCGCATCGCGCTGAATGGCGATTTCGCCAACAAGATCGGCACCTACTCGGTGGCCGTGCTCGCGAAGCATCACGACGTGCCGTTTTACGTGGTCGCGCCGCGGACCACGATCGACCAGAATTGTGCCAGCGGTGAGTGGATCCCCATCGAGCAACGCGACGCGGCTGAGATACGCGGCGCCAGCGGAAGTTTCGGTGACTGCAGCTGGGCACCTGCCGATGCCCCGGTATACAACCCTGCTTTTGATGTCACACCGGCGGGACTGGTCACCGGGTGGGTGCTCGACAGTGGTGTTTATTCACAGCAGGATGTCGCCGATGGCGCATTGAACATAAAAGGGGTCGGTGACAAATGAGGTGCATTCGCATCTGGCAATAAATAGGTATTGCTGCTTTGCGTCCAGCCGGGTTTGTCATATTCCGCATAGATCAGAAGACTTTGGTCAATGAATGAGTAATTTTCATGTCAGGAAAAGGCTCGCCTTATTTACAATTCAATTATGTGGTTGAGTGGGAAGGACAGGATGGTAAATCGATTCGTGCAGGCTTTCAGGAGGTCTCGAGTATCGGTATGTACATTACAGTTGCCGAGTACCGTGAGGGCAATGGCATTTCCAGCGATCCAAAGATAGGCACTGGTACTGTCAACTCGCCGAATATCACCTTGAAGCGTGGGCTGATAGGTGCATCGGATTTGTACGCATGGCTTGATGATGTTCACATGGATTTGCAAGAGCAACTCAAAACCGTGACTATTACGTTACTCAACGAAGATAGAAAAGATGTCATGAAATGGCGGTTATTCAATGCGCGACCAATGAAATATACGGGGCCCTCACTTAATGGTAAAGGAACTGATCTTATGATCGAGGAGCTCGTACTTACAGCAGAAAGTATCAAGCTTGAGGCTATGACCTAAAAAAATAGGGTCAGAGAGCAATTGCTTCTAATATTAGAGTTAATTGCTCTCTGACCCGGTTTTTCCAAATCGAATCTACGAGATAATTGAATCTATGGCGTAAGTTGTGAAAACAAAAAAAGTTCAACACTATATAAAATAGAGAGATGGCATGACAAAACACATTATTTTGGTGCATGGGCGTAGCTATAAACCAGACGCGGCAAGCCTAAGGAGAAACTGGGTAGGTGCGTTAGCACATGGAATAGAGCGCGATTACGATAAGCGGGCATTGAACAAGTTTAAGAATGTCAGGAAGTCCATGGTTTATTATGGTGATTTATCTAATGCCTTCCTCGGAAAACACACTGGCAAACGTTGGACAAAGAAACGTGAGGCTGATGATGTAGCTGATCGCAAGGAAGCATTAGCAGCACTCAAGCAATACGGTACACGCGAGTTCAATAAATCTAGTTATAATAAAATCCGTGATTTGGTTGATGTGTTCAAGGAAGCAGCGGTAAATGTATTCAGTGGACCATTATCACTGCTAGGAATTGGTGATGATATTGCAGGGATGGTGGCGCCTGACATGGAGCATTACTGGAATCCAGATGCTCAATTTGGCACTGACGTGCGCTGGCGTCTTACTAAGCCCTTAGAAAGAGCGCTCAAGGCAGATGAAGATATCCTGTTAATTGCCCATAGCTTGGGTTCACTCGTTAGCTACGATGTCCTATGGAAACTTTCGCATTACGGTGAATATCAACATATAAGAAATAAACGTATTAATACACTGGTAACTATCGGTAGCCCCCTTGGTGATGAAAATATTAAAAATAGATTAAAAGGCGCGCAGGCAAGGTCGCACCGCAAGTATCCACATAATATTGGACGCTGGGTCAACTTTGCAGCTGAAGATGACTATATCTCACATGACCCCACACTCGCTAATGATTATAAAAAAATGGTGCAACTTGGTTTAACGTCAAGTATTACTGACAGGCAGGTATACAACCTGGCAATTCGCGGTGATAACTCAAATCCACACCATGGAGTTGGATATTTAATACACCCACAGATATGTCGTGAAGTAAATGCCTGGTTAAGTAAAGCTTAGTGCCAATAGAGAAAGAAAATAAAGGGGGAAGATTTATTTTTTCCGAAAAGAAAAAAAGAGTCTGAGAGCAATTGTTTCAAATATATAGAGATGTGCTCTGGCGTTAATGAAGTCATTACCATCAAAGAAAACCCGCTACACGCGGGTTTTCTTTTTATATATGGCCGAAATATTATTTACAAACCAGCGAAGGCTTGATCAAAGTCCTTTGCCGCAGCATCGGTAAATTCAAAGTTGTTACGAATATATTGCAGGGTCTGCTTTTCTGTCTCCGTTACTCCCTGACCATCATTGGCGGACTTGAACAGGTCGGCCACTTCATCCTTGGAAAGTTTTCCTTCGCCAGCGCCAGTGGTGTGTTTCTTTGCTAGATCGAGTAATTCTTTTTCGTACTTGATACCGTCAATATTCTGATATGCCATTATGCTTCTCCTCTGTAATGATTGTGACTCTTGATTTTGTTGAAATCGAGGTTGCCGATGCAAAATCAGGGTGGTCCCTGGATTTCATGGCAGGTTTGTCAGATCAATGGATAATGAAAAAATCCTGTTATCATTGGAAAGCAGAAATTTTTCCTTTGCTGTAAGAACTTGTTTTTACAGAAAGCTATGCCCAAGTCTGAGTAGTCACAGTTTATTTAATCGAAGGGAGAATCATAGCCTGATAGAGTATATTTTAACAATATTTAACATTGATCACTTCTCGAAAAAAAGGGTCAGAGAGCAAATGTTTTAAAATCAAAAAAGGAGACCAAAAAAGGAGACCAAAAAAGGGGGCAGATTTATTATTTCGCACCCTTGGATTCAAAATCTTTCAGATATTCAGCATAACCCTCTTCAACAAGCTTTTCCTTCTGGATAAAACCTAGCGATGCGGAGTTGATGCAGTAGCGTAGGCCTGTTGGCTCGTGCCCATCTTTGAACAGGTGGCCAAGATGTGAATCCGCATGACGGCTCCAGAGCTCGGTGCGCTTGAAAAGGATTAAAGGAGTCTGAGTGATTAAATTTTGATCAAGCCATTAATGTGGTTAATACCAAACCATACTCGTGTCGGACCTGCCCAACCAATTGAAAATCTATTAGAATCACACTCGCATAATGGCTTAAAAACTGCATTTTATGTAAAACAACACGGTTTTAAGAAAAACAGGGGGCAGACTACAGCTTCCTGAGCTGAACATAAAAACTGTGGTCTGCGGTTGCCAATCAATGTGGTCGACAGGGCCTAAAAACAGATCTAACCCTAAATAATCTAACGGTGAACTAGATGGTAAATGAGACAACAGAGCATTTTATAAAAAAAGCGAGCAACTATGGATTGCAGGATTTTCTTGAGATCATGGGTGAGTTGTCCCAGGAAAGCACAAAAAAAGGACTTCTACACAGGATGGAGAAAGAACTCATCACCCTCAGTCTGGCCTTATATAAAAACTGTCGTCGATGCATTCTTATTCACAACGAGGAAGCGTCTAAACTCGGTGCGACTGATTCAGATATAAGTTTGATAAAAAACGTAATATTTTTTATGAACGCGTCACCCCATGGTAACAGTTATTTGTGGGGAGACTGGGTAAATAACTGGAAAAGTTTCAGTTATTCCAGCATTGCTGAGCGGCAACAGCTAAGAGAATTGAGCGCATTAGCGATATCAGTTGTTATGCAGCACGATAAACAGATCGAGTTGCATTTGACATCAGCCTTAGATGCCGGTTTGAGCATCGAGCAGATATTTGAAGTGATGCCTATCGTGATGTTAATGGACGGTGCGCCGACGTTGTCTCAATTACCCAGGATAGTTTCACATTATGAAAAATATAGTGAGGATCATTGAGAGTGCTGCACCTCTATAGCCTTAATTAAAAGGGGCAGACCCCTTTACCAGGTCTAAATTTGTCGATTTGTTAAATTCCTCTTGTCAGCCATAATTCAGCGCCTGTAAACCGCAAAAAAGGGGGCAGATTTATTATTTCGCGCCCTTGGATTCAAAATCTTTCAGATATTCACCATAACCCTCTTCAACAAGTTTTTCCTTCTGGATAAAACGTAGCGATGCGGAGTTGATGCAGTAGCGCAGGCCTGTTGGCTCGGGCCCATCTTTGAACAGGTGGCCAAGATGTGAATCCGCATGACGGCTCCTGAGCTCGGTGCGCTTGATAACCAGGTAGTAATCGTCACGGGTAACGATGTTGTCATCCTCGATCGCCCTGTAGAAACTTGGCCAGCCAGTGCCTGATTTGTACTTGTCCAGGGAAGAAAACAGCGGTTCTCCACTGACGATATCGACGTAAATGCCCGCGCGTTTTTCATCCCAGTATTCATTCTCGAATGCACGCTCGGTATCTTCGTGCTGTGTGACGGAATACTGCAGGGGTGTCAGACGTTTTTTCAACTCGGTGTCCGACGGTTTCTGGTAGTCGGCTACTGCGTTGATTTCGCTTGATTCGGGTTTTGTCATTTCAGACGCGTAAGCCAGAAAGGCGGCGGTCATGATCAGTACAGTCAGTGCAAGGAATTTCATAGCGTGCTCTTAGATTGAGTATATGGGGCTTTGATGCAAATTAATGCATGTGGTTCAATTAAAGAGGTCAATTAAAGGGGGCAGACCGCTTTACCATGAGTTCTTGATAAAACCTAAATATTATTAATTATAACTATACTTATTTCGTTGATTAATTATCGGAAAGGTATAGCTAATGATCATAAGCAACATGGAAATCATCCCGGGAAAGCGTATTAAAGAACATTTAGGCCTGGTTCAGGGCAGTACTGTGCGAACGAAGCATGTTGGCCGCGACATCCTGGCAAGTTTAAAAAACGTATTCGGCGGCGAACTGCGTGGCTATACAGAATTGTTACATGAGTCCAGAGAAGAAGCCGTAAGCCGGATGAAAGAGCAGGCAGAAGCTGTCGGCGCGAATGCCGTGCTGAATGTGCGCTTCTCAACGTCCTCGGTTACACAGGGCGCTGCAGAATTGTTTGCTTATGGAACTGCCGTTATCATGGAGTAATGTCATGTATGATCTAATAGTATTAGCGACATTACTGGCGATTGGTTACTTTTTTGGTCGTTTTTATGAAAAACGGCACTACAAATCCATTATAAAACGTGAAGCAGAATATCGACATATAGCGGCTATCGCCAGCCGCATACCACCGGTTTCTCAATCGCCAGCTGCATCAATGCTGGTCGCGGGTAGCGTTGTTATTTCTGTCGATTACTTCAAACGATTTCTGGCTGCATTGCGCACCCTGGTTGGTGGCAAAGTTCTGTCTTATGAAAGTTTGCTGGATCGCGCACGTCGTGAAGCGATTTTGCGAATGAAAAAACAGGCAAGTGATTCAGGTGCAAATAGAATATTTAATGTAAAACTGGAAACTGCATCTATCTCAAAAAATGCCAGGGGTAATATTGGCTCAGTTGAAGTGCTGGCTTATGGTACGGCTTTCATCCCGGTGGACTCGCCAGTTAACCTGCAGGGGTCGTAATCCTGAAATATAGCAATCCTGAAATACCAGAAGGTATCAATACAACTGAAACGCATCTGCTAAAAGAGTTTTCATTATTACTGTCTGTTGTCATTGCAGGTGTGATTATTATTACAGTAATTCTAGTGATGTCCGTTGAATGGGCCGCCCATTATATTCCGTTTGAATTTGAAACGACGATTTCACAGCCGGTTGCAGAAAAATTCAATGATGAGACTAATGAGGTCGATGAATACCTTCAGCAACTCGCGGATAGTATAAGTCCATACATGGACTTGCCTGATAACATAGAAATAACAGTGCACTACGTTAATGAAGATGTTGTGAATGCAACGGCAACATTAGGCGGACATGTGATAATATATCGCGGTTTGCTGGAACAGCTACCCGACGAAAACACACTGGTTATGTTGCTAGGGCATGAAATCGGCCATGTAAAATTACGCCATCCAGTTAAGGCGCTGGGTAAGGGTGTTGTTGTTAGTTTAGTGTTGAGCGCAATCCTGGGCCAGTCATCCGATTCCGTTGCTAATGTGATCACCGATACCAGCATGTTAACCATGTTAAGTTTCAATCGCGACCAGGAGCAGGATTCAGACGTTGAAGGCATTAAAGTATTAAATGCTTATTATGGGCGCGTACTGGGTGCTACAGAACTATTTAAAATACTGGAAAAAGAGCATCAGGAGAGTGGCATTTCTGTGCCCAAGTTTTTAAGTTCACATCCGGACACAAAAAACCGAATAAATCATTTAAATGAAATAGCACAAGCACAGGGCTGGATTCAGCAGGGTACGCCTAAACCGATACCTGGGGAAATACTGAAAAAAGTAGCTGCTGACAAACTGCAGGAAAAAGCAGGGCTTGGTTCAGATGTGGGAAATAATTAAAAGGGTCTGAACTCTTTTTACCTTCTGACCCTGCTTTTCTTCCATATTAGTACTAAAATAATGGAATTATGATAGATAAATCTCTTGCTTTAATGTCAGTAATTTTATTGGCAGCCCCATTTAGTTTAGTTGCTGAACCAGTTAAACAAGCTGCTTTGGATGGTATGATTCTAAATTTAGGAAACCATACCCAGCAAATAAAGGTAAGGGCAAAAGCTCTGGGCTCAATTGATTGTAACGTTGAGTTTTCTATTCAAGGAGTTGCTGTCGCTGTAGTAGCACCAGTTGGTGATTATTCTGAGTGGGTCGGCGTTGGCCCGACTTTTTTAGCCCCCTCTGATGAGAAACTTGGTGTTTCAGTGAAATGTGATACTGGTGCTATAACACAGGTTAAATATCATCAATAATTGAACCCGCCGCATATAGCAGTCGTTCAGTATAGAAAAATGGGGTCTGAGCACCTTTGACGAGTCTAAATATCAGACTCATAAGTACAACTCATTCAAAATATAGAAGCCCGCACCCGCGGGCTTTTTATTAGTGATTACTAATTTGCATTTCATTTTTGATAGGAGTAAATAATGTGTTCACTTCTAAAAAAATTAGGCTCAGAGATCAATTGTTTCTGATATTAGAATTAATTGCTCTCTGAACCGGTTTTTCCCACAGTAAGAGGTAATTACAATGACACACGTTCAGATTGCACCGAATGTTGAATTCAAAATGGACATCGACCTGCCAGGAATCACCGACAACCCCAGAGACTACGACCTGCAGCAATATAAAGCCGAGGTCTATGCCATGTTTGAAGAGCGACTGAAAAAAGCCTTCCCTGAAGGTTTCAAGATTGATACTTTTGAATTTGGCCTGGATGCTGGCAAATACTAATTTATCGCAAAATTAAACGAGTCAGTTCCCCTTGCGCATTTTAAATACTGAAACAGTAAAAGTGGGGTCAGAGCACAGATTTCACTAACATTAAGAACAACTGTGATCTGACCCCGCTTATTCTTATGTGTCAAAACGTTTGGAGCATGCAATGAACGATACAAATGCAGGCGGGATTCACTGGAGTTTTTGGGTTATAAGTGCGCTGATGCTCATCTGGAATATTATGGGCTGTATAAATTTTTTCATGCAGATGAATCCAGAGATGGTCAACTCTTACCGCGAGACCGAACAGGCAATCATATCAGGGCGACCTGCATGGGCAACTGTGGCATTTGCCGTGGCAGTATTTGGTGGTGCACTTGGTTGCTTTCTGCTCATGCTGAAAAAATCAGTTTCTTTTTATTTGTTTATAGCTTCACTGCTGGGTGTGGTTGTAACAATGATCCACACACTTAGTGCCGGTATCGAATTTGGCACCGGCGAGATATTAGCTATTATTCTTATGCCTCTAGTGGTAGCTGCATTTTTAGTCTGGTACTCGAAATATACAGAGAACAAAGGCTGGATCAGCACATAAGGTGCAATTAAGAGGCTATGCTCCCATTGCCGAGTCTAAAAAACGCGTAACATTAATCACAACCAACTTGTCTTCAAAGATACATATTGATGTTACCGCCTGATTACAAGGATACCCTTGAAATTGCAGACGCGACTGTAACAATTAGAACGATGCAGTCATCAGATCGTGATATAGAACAACGCTTTGTGCGTGAGCTTTCCACGCAATCCCGATACTATCGCTTCCATTCAGTATTAAAAGAACTTACACCCTACATGCTGGAGCGTTTTACACACGTAAACTACCCTGACGAGATGGCGTTAATTGCTGCCGTACCCGAAGGTGTCGGTGAGATACAAATTGGTGTTGCGCGCTATGTACGCATACCGAAGAGTGATACAGCAGAGATTGCCGTCGTTGTGGCGGATGCATGGCAAGGCAAGGGTATCGGTTCTCGACTGTTGGTGGATCTGAGGCATCTGGCAATGAATGCGGGCATCAAACACATCGAAGCTAGTGTACTATCAGAGAACAGGCGTATGCTTGAACTTGCGCGTGAACTGGGCTTTTCGCTTAAAGCGATGAAGCCTATAGACTACTCGACGCTTGAGCTGGGGAAAGATCTTGAAGACGGTTAGAAATTAAAGGGGTCAGACCCTTTCACCAGAGAAGTGCAAAGTCAACACAAGCCATTGTTATCGTCAATATCGGAAACATCATAATGGGTGAATCAAGCAAGGTGCTCATACTGGGTTATGGTGAAATGGGCCATGCCATGGAATATCTGCTAACTGAACACCATCAGATATTTATCTGGGACAAGTTTCCATCGGCTGGTTTTCAGTCAGTTGATTTGGATGATTGTGTGCCCAGGGCTGATGTAGTTATACTCTGCCTGCCGGTAAATCCGCACCGTGAAGTGATTGAGCATATTAAACCATTACTCTGCGAACATACCATTTGTCTCAGTATTGCAAAGGGGCTGGATGAAAATGGCCAGACCGCCGCGCAAATATTCGAACATGTTCTGCATGATCGACTCTATGCACTACTATATGGGCCGATGATATCGGAAGAAATTCGTTCCGGTCGTTACGCCTTTGCTCAGGTGGGTTGCAGGGGTGACATGATTTATCAGCAGATTTGTGGTCTGTTTTCTAAAACAAACCTGTTCACTGAACAGACGCGTGATATTGCTGGTATCAGCTGGTCTGTCATATTGAAAAATGTATATGCCATGGTGTTTGGTACAGCAGATGAACTTCAATTGGGCGATAACATGCGTGGCTTTTTAATGGTTGCAGCCTTGCATGAACTGGAGCAGATCGTGATAAAGATGGGGGGCAAACCTGCCAGCCCGTTTCATCTCGCCGGATTAGGCGATTTGGTAACCACCGCCACCAGTGAAAGTTCCCATCATTATGAACTGGGTAGAATGCTGGCTCGCGGTGAAACTGAGAATATAGCAGGTGAGGGCGTGCATACCTTGCAGATGGTAGAAAAGCATCATCTTCTGAACACGGCGATGTATCCGTTATTTCGATTGATTCAGCAGATTGTTAAACGGCCGGAGCAAGTGGCTAAGAAAATTGATGCATTTATTCAGCATCGTATAAAAGAAGAATACAAGGAATAATAAATTAAAGGGGCAGACCCATTTACCGAATCGTTAAATTTTTCTTGTCAGCCATAATTCAGCGTCAGTGCCTGATGAAAACTGGGCCAGCATGTAACCGTTCTTGTATGCGCTTTCATCAATTACAATATTTGGATTGAAATCGGGTTTGTGAAGTACAGCGACCCTTGCATTGGTTAATCCAGGGTGGTTTGCCAGGTGTTTTCCGAATGCCTGCTGATCTTCAATGGATAAATCCATGACTAACTCACGAACATCCACCAGTATTTTTAAAGGTTGTAAGTGACTGTAATTACGGCATACGCGCTCAACAGCCTGCATTCTTTCATGAAGGCTTACTGTTCCGGTATAGGTGACATTCACTATATTTAGTGATTCATTCATGTGAATTACATATGACATGTTTTATCGAAAATTAACGTTACTGTAAGTGCATGCCGATTTGTGGTCGAACAAGGCCAGTGGGTTGTTGAAGAATTTGACGGGTATATTATACGTACTATCGCTACCTGTTTACAGGTTGCATGAAATAATGATTAAAGGTTGCAGACCCCTTTACCAAATTAAACATGAATCAGAGCAAAGTTTTTACTAATATTAGAAACAACTGTGATCTGCCCACGTTTATAAAAGGTTGCTGATTATGTTTCACTTTCTGAGTTCGCTGTTCTCTCCTTCCGCGGAACGACCGTCGGGCGTAGACGATGAGCTGATCGAAGCCGCCACGAACCGCGTGATTGAGGGCACCGACAAGCGTCTGCAGGGACTCGGCAGCTACCGCAGGCAGTTGCAAGAGCCGGTGGAAAGAGCGATCGTTCACGTGATCAATCTCATCGGTGCATTGCCGGAACCTGTCGAAATCAGCCGCCGTACCTTTAGCAGCGACCCGCGCCTTCATGCCTTTTTTGCATCCTTTAGTCATATGCAGGAAAAGGTCGGCGCGGCGAAAACCGTGGAAGCCTACCTGAAGCAGGCGCCAATTGGCGATAACAGCAGGATATACGGACTGCTTTCAATGCAATGGGCGGAAAAAAGTCGCCTCGGCACCGTTCTACAGGACGACCGCATTCAACGCGAGGTTAAGCAGGTCTCTGTCAATTTCCTCAACCATAACTTTCTAGGGCCATCCGTATCACACGAGGAGGCAGTGTTGAATGTAAAGAAGCGCGCTTTCGATTTCATGATTGAAATCACGCTGGAACGGATAGTCGCCGTGCGATCACGCTACGCAGAACTGGAACAGCAGCAGCTTTTACTTAAGCGCAAGCTGAAAGCGATGAGAGCTGGCAACTGGGGACTCGAAGAAATGCTGCGGCCCGAAATGTCCGGTGCGAAAGACTTCAACTCGCTGGAGGCGGAAATCGGATCCGTGGAAGGCGAACTGGAGAAGATGGGCACCAGCCACGAAGTGCTGGACAGGAACCTGCAAATCATAAAGGACACGCTGGGCTGCCCGGAAGAACTACTGGCCATGCGTACTATCCGACTTAATCTCGACAGCATGAACATCAAGGCAGATACATCAGCCTCAGCGAAAGTGCATGATCTCGAATTGACCGAGGTCTACTCCGGTATCGGTGCTACGCGAATCCTCCTGCCAGGCTGGTTCCCTGTCAATGAGCTGCCTGCCGGACGCGAATCTATTGCCAGTGCAATGCGTTATCTATGAAAGATCTTAATGTAAATGGAGTCGATGACCCTGATTATTGTTGCTTCCTATACTTGTTATCTGCCATGTGCTATAGCTATATAAGTAAAAATGTACTCATAAACCGGATTATAAATGACTAACGAAGATGTTAAACGCATATCAAATGATATCCTGATGAAGCTGGGGAATAACGTTGAACCTGGCGAGGTTTTGCCGAACCAGATATTCAGAGGGGTGTCCGCATACGATTGGGAGAACCAGCATCCCGGTGCCTGTATACGTCATAAGCAAGTATTTAACCAGTTCAATGCTATTCCGAAATATTGTTTTGATTGTCTGAAAATTGCCATCAGACCACGAAATGTCGTTGAGTTGATAAAGTTATTGTTTATCTTCAACGATATTAAGCTGCCGAATAACAATACCAGAAAATGCCTCGTCGAATGCAGAGACAATATTGCCGGTACTTATCTTGGCATGTTGTACTGCAGGGATATGGAAGAGGCGCTACGCATTTCTGAACTTATCGGGATAGCTGTGGCGACGGAAATCTCGGCTGATGTACCTGTTACTATCAAGCGAGGCTGCACTGAGTTCGGCATAGCGTATCCAGAATATGCAAAAGTTATTGATGGCAAGACGTTCATGGACTACCGGGACGAGTGGTCTGAATATGAAGACAAGATCGATAAAGATTTTGTTGTTGATGATCAAGTTAGATCACTACAAACGCATAATGTATCGGAGTACTCTGTGCAAGATGCCAAGGCAATGTTTTTATGGTTGATGTATGCAGCAACCATTAGCGATTCAAGTTATCTGGAGATTTCCGGTGGCGGTGAATTGCCGGTGCTTACCAATGTCAAGCGTCCGCAGTTTGTGAATGTTTAATAAATAATATTCTTCAGGTGATTTTCGATCTTAACCAATGGTTTATCATGTGACTGAAATGTTGGTATCAATACTGGAATACGCTATATTTTATGACTTCATGCTTATGTAACAAGCAGGCCATTATGTAAACTGTGCTACTATAAAGGGCGTAACGCGTAAAATAATAAGAAAAATTATGGGTCTTTTTTTCTGGAAGAATAATAAAACCATCGATACTTTTGCCAATACGGCAGCCAACAGTCTGTTCAGCGCAATGCAGCCGCAGGCTGTGCAGGCATATATGGATAACAGTATGGATGACCGGCAGGCAAAAAAATTCGGCAAAACCATGGATCGTGCTATTCAGGATCAGGTGAACAAAATAAAAGAATTTATACGGTTGCACTCTCTGGGTGTGTATGGAAAGGCGCGTCTGCACCTGAAAATAAGGGAGCGCCTGGCTGAGTTGGGCTATTCACCTGATGTGGTTGTCAAGATCGATCAAATGATTATGTTGAAAACACCTTGAGCGTTGGTTGCATTAACAAGACTATCGCTGTGACAGAATTAAGCAAGCAAGAAGTCCGGATTCTTATCAATAAGGTATCCCGGTCATTGCAGAATAATCAACTGGATGAGGCCCGGTATGTGTTCAGTACCTTTGCGGAACACAGCACTGATGATGTTGAGCTGCTGTTGCAATTAGGTTCGCTGTCATCGAGCCTGGGCGACAATCTTCGCGCCGTGGATTTTTTTACAGCTGCACTCGAGCAGCAACCGGACAATCCACAAAACATGTATTACCTTGCCCAGGCGCATACTAATGTGGGCAATAACGAAAAAGCCAGGGAATTATTGCTAAGCGCCATCGAGCTAAATCCTGATAATCACGGCCCGTATTTGCAACTGGCTATGGGCCAGTTTAATGAGCGTCACTACAGTGAAGCACTCGAGCTACTGGAAAAGGCTATGGCGCTCAAGCCGAGTGAGCCGCAAATCTATCTTTACCTGGTATATACACTTCGCGAACTCAACCTGCATGATGATGCACTTGATTATGCTGATAAGTTCATTCGGTTACAGCCCGGTGGCAACAGTTATGTGGCAAAAAGCAGGCTGCTCTCCGAGATGGGGCAAACAGATGAGGCCGCTACCTTGCTTGAGAAAGCCATTCGATCTGATCGTAAATGCGGTATTGCCTATTACGAGCTGGCCAGCATCAAAAAATTCAGCGAGCAGGATGAGAGTTTCATCAATAATACCGAGCAGGTACTGCAACAAACATTGCCCACCTTTGATCGCTCAAACATCCATTACAGTCTGGGGAAAATGTATGATGACTGTAAGCAATGGGACAGGGCAATCGAGCATTATAAGCAAGCAAACGTAATATCGAGGGTCGCCATCGAGCCTGATGCGCAAAACAAACGCTTCAAGCATGTAATAAAAAAAATATTTAATAAAAAGTTTTTTAACAGGACCACAGGCTTTGGCAGTAATTCAGAAACACCCGTGTTTATTGTTGGTATGCCGCGATCGGGTACCACTTTGCTGGAACAGATCATAGCCAGCCACCCCGAAGGCGCTGGTGCCGGTGAAATGGCGGAAATAAGCAGGCTAGAGCACTTGATTATTCCCGGACACAAGATGACTGACAGGGAGCTGTTGCAGCAACTTGATAAAGACAGAACACGGGAGCTTGCCGATAAATATCTCGAGGTGCTGTGCGAAAACAGAACGGACGCAAAGCGCATCGTTGACAAAATGCCGGACAACTTTCTGCATCTGGGTTTTATTTATTTACTGTTTCCCAATGCGCGGGTGATACATGCACGGCGCAATCCTCTTGACACCTGCCTGTCCTGTTACTTTCAGGCGTTTGATAAGATCGACTACACCAATGATCTGGAATGGCTGGCCAGACGATATCGTTTTTACCGCGAGGTCATGGATTACTGGTACAAAACGTTACCGGATGGATATATTGTCGATATGCAGTATGAAGATATTGTCCAGGATCCGGAGTTTCATATACGCCAGTTGATTGATATATGTGGCCTGCCTTGGAACGATCTATGCCTGGAATTTTATGCGACAGATCGAGCAATAAGCACCCGTAGTCTGTGGCAGGCTCGGCAACCGATCTATACCAGCTCAAGTCGCCGTTGGGTGAATTATGCGCCGCACCTGGAGCAGCTCGCGAAAGGCATCAAGCCCTACCTGGACAGCGAAGACCTGGCTGAATTGAAACGACTGGGTATAACTGTTGGTGGCCTGTTTGGGTAAATTCTGAAAGGGGTCAGACAGAACTACACCCCACTATTCCAGTCCAGTTTGAATCACGTCAGTCAGTCCCGTTTAGCCTGGCGCAATAACTTCGCATGTCGCTGACGGGGTTCCCGGGCGTCTTGTGCTGCGTTATCCAGGTCGTAATATCCTCCAACACCACCGCTGCCTGCAGGTCGCGGGTAAGCATGTGATAACCATCCTCGTAGATGATTGCCGACAGCCGGCTTGTCCCATTGTCAGAGAGTCTTTCATATAACTCGCAGGTGGGCGGTGCGGGAATGATGTCGTCCTGTTTTCCATACAGCAACAGAATATTGCCAGGCACTTCGTTCGACACCAGCATGGCCCTGTCCATGAGGTTGCTGATACCGTACAGCACATCGACACGGGTGGCCTTGATCACCAGGTTATCGCGTCCCAGTGCCTGCAACATGTCTATATTATCCGAGGGCTTGAGATCCAGTCCGTCGCCGGTCAGTTGTTTGCCAGGTACTGTGTGGGCTGCGATCCACAATGCATAGCGCTGATAGAAGGGCATAGTGTTACGCGACCAGACTGCTGGAGCGACGAGCACGGTGCCGTCAACATCGAGTAATGTTGAGGCGAGAGATGTCAGCGCCACCGCGCCGCCCATGCTCTCGCCCAGCAGGTACAGTGGGACACCGGCATATTGCTCGCGCAACAGCGTCGTCATCGTAACCAGGTCGGCGCCCAGTCGTTCGCTGCCGTGCCATAAGCCAACCCCGTCGGTATTGCCGAATCCTCGCTGATCATAAGCGATAACAGTGATTCCGTGGCGAGACAGATACTGGCCCAGGTTGTCGAAGGCGAAGCTGTAGTCATTGAGTCCATGTAGCGACAGCAGCACGGCACGCGCATTCCCGACCGCCTCCCAGCGCGACAGCGGCAGCTGGTATCCGTCCTCCATCAGGGCATAGGACTCGGCAAGCTGCGGCAAGGTGTGGGCGCCGGGTGATGGCTGCACATAGGGTTTGGCGCAGGACAGCAGCAGGGTAACAGCCAGCAGCGGTGCGCATCGGTAGATAAATCCCACCCGGCGATAGAACGGCAGCATGTTAATAAGCAAGGGGGGCACCCGCAAAATACGTAATACAGTCAATGTTCGGTATACATAAGTATACCTAATAGTAAAAAGCATGAACGGGTCGGAAAGTAAAAGGGGGCAGAGGGATTGAATTGTGATCAATTGCGCTGAATGGTTAATAAATAATCCCACTGACCCTTAGCTCCTTCATGAAGTTTCTTTCGATTTGGTGGATTTCTTCAGGCATTGATTACTTATGTTCAACCGCATGGATAGTACGTGAGGGCTGCTAAGCTTTTGATATTTATGATCTATACTCAATGGTAATGCCCGAAAGTCTGCATTCTCTGGATGCGAAGGTACGGATGCGAATATTTTGTCCAATGCGGCCCGAGAATGATTGAACCGAAAATAAAACCATTTAGATCTCTGCAAACAACGACTATTACATTCGGATTAGTTGTTACGTTGATCTTTGGATTTTGGCTCGCTATGGCCTCTAATGAGCGGATCAGTAATTTCGTCAAATATCACCATGACATTTCAAAAAACGCGACAAAGAACATCAGCCAGGAAATTGAGAGGATACTGCTGCAAAGGAGTCAACTAGTAAGATCCTTCGTCGAAGATAACAGGCAGATTATTGCCGATATAATCAAACTTCCTGAGGATGAGGAGCTGTACGCCAGGCTTAATTCAAAGCTTGCCAGGTATTTTACCGATTATTTTTCATCAAACATTGTTACCGCTGAAGGTGAACTTATCGTTGATGATTTTGAAGGTGATATAGGTGAGCTTTGTTTAACGGACCTGCAGCATTATATGAATACTGGCCAACAGCAAGTACGCGTACATCCTAATCATAAAATATATCACTATGACATCCTTGTTGAGTTTGATGAAGGCAAAGAAAGGAAAGTATTAATCATCACGTTCAATACCGAGAAAATGGCAAACCTGCTCAGGGCTTCAAACCCGGATAAGCACAACCTTATTATTTCTGACAGTAACATTAGCCTTATAGAAATCACGAGG
The DNA here is from genome assembly GCA_964600755.1 of uncultured Thiotrichaceae bacterium. Classification (GTDB taxonomy): domain Bacteria; phylum Pseudomonadota; class Gammaproteobacteria; order SZUA-229; family SZUA-229; genus JABDQW01. Next base: position 15 of record CAZRKQ010000182.1, on the reverse strand, counting down.
GAAGGCAGTCGAAAT
>CAZRKQ010000181.1:0-3170 GCA_964600755.1 uncultured Thiotrichaceae bacterium | reverse complement strand
GGGTGACTCTCATGATGTGCAAGCATGCACGAATGCAGCGAGCGCAGAATGCGCAGGAGCGGCCAAGCACCTCGGCAATGCACTCGACCTCAACATCCAGTTTCAAACAATGTTTCTAAATGTCATATCTGTGGTTGTATGCGGCCCTTCACTGACTTCCGACGACTGACTGGTTCTGGCCGGTTATCACCTTTGCTGACCCAGCAGAAAACGGGGATTCAAGGCTCAGCGAACGGCAAGTATCCGATCAAAGTCGGCCTTATAGACCGGTTCTAAATAAGATTTCACTAAACGAGAAAGAACGACCCACAGTTGCCGTTCGCTGAAAGTCCTTGTATGTCTTAAAAATACTGAAAGTACGCGTTTAGCGGGCAAGATTGACTTGGCTGGGTAGAACGTGTGCTTCCGATTCTAAACAGACATTACCCTGTTAAATAGTCAAGTGGATCATGCTTGCGTGTTTACAAGACCGAATTACCAACTTGTTTGTGAGAGTTTATATAATTCTCAAATTCCGATTCAGGTAAGGGCTTACTAAAGAGGAAACCCTGATAACGGGTACAGCCCAGCTTTTTAAGGTATTCAAACTGGTCCTGTGTCTCAACACCTTCAGCAACTGAATCGAGGCCCAAGCGTGTCGTCAGACCAATTATTGCCTCTACCAAGGCCGCACCACTATCATTTTCCAACACATCCCTGACAAATGATCGGTCAATTTTAACTTCATCATTGGATAGACGTTTCAAGTAAGCCAGAGAGGAATAACCGGTACCAAAATCATCAATCGAAAAATGTATACCAGAGTTTTTTAATTCCAGAATTATATTAATTGCAGTCTTGACATTATCCAGTAATACATCTTCAGTAATCTCAAGCGTCAAATTCGCGGAATCTGCTCCGGAGTTACCCAGGGCATACTCCACACTCTGAACAAATTTGTGCTGCATGAACTGCTGGGGACTGATATTGACAGAAAGCCGAAAAGAAGAAGTTACATACTTTTTCACTACCCAGCGATGTAGGTTGGTTAAAGCTGTCTCAAGCACACATCGGCCTAATTCCAGAATCAGCCCGCTCTCTTCTGCCAGAGGAATGAAATCGTCAGGAGGAACGAGACCTCTTTCTGGGTGTTGCCAACGAATCAAAGCTTCGGCACCAACCAAATCCCTGTTCGCATCATACTGGGGCTGATAAAAAACGAGAAACTCACCATGCTCGATGCCATGACGAAGGTCGCTAAGAGTTTTCAGCCGGCTTTCTGCCGTACGTTGCATACTCGGCAGGAAGAATTTGAAGGTATTACGCCCGGACTCCTTGGCACGATACATTGCTGTATCAGCCTGCTTCATGATATCGCCTGCCCCATTCCCCACTTCTCCGGGAAACACGGAAATTCCAATACTTGTGGATATGTGCAGAGTGTGCTGCTCAATCGCATAAGGACTGGATATTTTCTTGCGCACCTTTTCAGCCAGTTCCCGAATAAGATTGATTGTTTCATCCGAATGATGTGGTATCTCAGGCAGCAACACAACAAATTCATCTCCACCCAGCCGAGCGATGACATCCTCTTCTCTTAGAGCGGATACCAGACGCTTCGCCACTTCCTGCAACAACAGGTCTCCAACTGCATGTCCCAACGAATCGTTGATGTTTTTAAAGTTATCCAGATCCAGAAACAAAACGGCACCCACATGGAAGTGCCGCTGAGCTCTGGCAAGCGCATTGTCTAGCTGATCTAAAAAAAGCCGACGATTGGGTAGATCGGTCAAACTGTCATAAGTTGCCTGGTGCTCAATCAATTCAGCTGCTTCATGCTCTGAAGTCACATCAGAACATAGAATGGTATTACCTGTTATGCCACTACCGGCTTGTATAATCCTGTATAACTGAACTTTTATACGTCTTTCCTTGCCATAGACAGGCACAGATAAAACAAACTCGGTTACCTCTTTCCGGTTATCAGGCAACCCGACACGCTGAGCGGTCCTAATATTACCCCACAACTCAGGATACACTTCCCGTAGCGGTAATCCCTGTACACCCTGCCGTGATTGTCCAAACAAGCGCTCCGCAGTCTTGTTGTAATAGCGAACACCCCAGTCTTTATCGGTTGCTATGATCGCAATATTCTGAGTAGAACTGAGAATACTATTCAGGTAAGCTCCTTGTTCATGCAGTTCGCTATTGATGCGATCTATTTCAAATACCGCACTCTTGATACCACTGATCGAATAGCGACTGATCATTACAATAAAGCCTAAGGCAACAACCAGGGAAAATACTACAACATACAACGTCTCAAGGATCAGTGGTAACAGGCTGGCTTCCACCTCAACCGTGCCGACCACCTCATTATTACTTTTAATTGCTGATGATTTATCGACCGACAATAAAAAATGCTTCAGGTCATCAGATAGTAATTCTGTATCATGTTTATCGTAGACATAAATATTGGCTTCGTAATTACTCGGGCGAAATGCGTCGATTACATATGCGATTCGGGGGTACTGCAAATCCCATTCATTTGGAAACATGAAAACCAATTCCGACACAGCGTCGGCTGCCTGACTTGCAGAGTAACTGAGCCGATCCATTTCCTGCTCATAGGAAAGAGTCCAGTATCCCAGTGGCGGTACAACAGCAATCAGAATGGTGAACACGAAACTGAGTTGTTTGAGTCGAGCCGGAAGATTTTTCAGGTGTTGTGGAAGCTTAAATTCAGCCATTACTGATTCGCCACTGGGAAATGACCCGTTTTATCTAAAGCTTGCTGGCCTTCACCAGACATGATAAATGAAATAAACAACTGCGCCTGTTCAGTTACCTCGCTGCCGTGCACCAAATATAATTGTTTCCTCAGCGGATAACGACCACTGGCGATATTCTCTGCTGTTGGAGAAACACCCTCAAGACTCAGCACCTTAATATCAGGTTTTTCAGTCATAATTAGAGACAGGGTTGAGGTTGCAATCACCTGGTCAATAGACTCTACCATCTGGCTCGTTGATTGAGCTGTCATTCCAGTGGGTATGCCTTTTCGTTTATACGCAATTAATAGTGAAGGAATAAGATCGGGTAATTTCTTTTCGAGTAATAACGTATCAGAGTCAGACTTTGGCCTGAGTATCGGCCTAAGTCCAATGACAGGGTTATCTCCTTTATATATA
>CAZRKQ010000180.1:0-3228 GCA_964600755.1 uncultured Thiotrichaceae bacterium | reverse complement strand
TGGTCACCGATGTTGAAAAACATGTGCCTGAAGCAAAACAACTGTTCGACCGCTTTCGTTTTATTCCTGACTGGCGCATTGATGATTTAATGATTTCGTATGCGCCAGAAGGCGGCTCGGTTGGCCCGCACACTGACGCCTATGATGTGTTTCTGATACAGACCCACGGTCAGCGGCGCTGGATGATCAATAAAGACTTCGATGATACATGCCTTGACGGCACCGAACTGAGAATCCTTGAACACTTCAGCGCCGCGGAAGAATGGACACTCGATCCAGGCGACGTACTCTATCTTCCTCCCAACATTGCCCATTACGGCATTGCATTGAACGAGTGCATGACCTGCTCGGTCGGCTTCAGGGCACCTTCGATCAGCAACATGGTGAGCGAATATGCCGAACACCTGGCGGCAGATATCGACCAGGAGTTGCGCTACGAAGATCCCGACCTGGTATGCCAGAAAAGTCCGGCTGAGATAAGCCACGAGGCACTGACGCGCATCAGGTCTATGCTTGTTGAAAAAATGAGCGTGGATGATGACAGCTTTATGCGCTGGTTTGGCGAATTCAGCAGTGAACCAAGATCAGGCATGCATGCAAAGCCACCGCACGTATTGTTTTCTTCGTACCATGACCTTGCGGCCACGCTACAAGCGGACAGCATTATTGCGCAATCGTCCGCCTCAAAGTTCCTCTTCGCCAGAAGCAATGATTCAGCCCTGCTGTTCGTCGATGGCAGCAGCCATACAACCAGTTTAGTCTTTGCACAGACACTGACTGATCATCGCAAAATCACTGCACAACACCTGGTCGAATCAGTTAATGGCCAGGCTGACCAGCAAGCATTGCTTGAACTGTTCAATTGCGGATGCCTGTTGATACAATGAGTGGCGCGCTTGAAATAGAGGTTGTCGACTGGAATGAAAAACAGGACGTTTTGAAGTCGATTCGAAAGTCGGTATTCATTGATGAGCAGCATGTGCCTAAAGAGCTCGAATGGGACGGGCGCGATACAGAGTGCATCCAGTTCCTTGCTTCTATTAACTCGATACCGGTTGCTACAGCCCGCCTCAACCCAGAAGGTCAAATTGGACGCATGGCTGTTCTCAAGGACTTTCGCGGCAACGGCTTCGGTTCTCAACTGTTAGTCGCCGTGCTTGAACAGGCAAAACATGCGGGATATGCGCAGGTTTTCTTACATGCACAGGTGAGTGTCATCAAATTCTATGAGCAACATGGATTTATTGCCGAGGGTGATGTATTCATGGATGCCGGCATAGAACATCGCGCGATGAAATTATCATTTGACGATAACTGAGATTGATCGGAGTTTCCGCTTTGAATATTCTGGGTGAGGACAACGAAGAAATACAACTTGATACGGCGAATGAGAATCGCGAGGCAGTGATTTCACTCGCCAATCAGGCCCGTTTCAGTCTTTATCTATTCACCCGGGACCTCGACCCCCGCGTATTTGATAATACCGATTTCGAGCGATGCATCTTCAACCTGGCACGAAAACATCGCAGCTCAGACATTCGCATACTGACCCAGGACTCTGCCCGGGCAGTGCAGCAGGGACACTGCCTGATCAGGCTGGCACAAAAACTGACCAGCTCGGTGTTTATTCATAATCCGGCAAGACAACACAAGGGCGTGTCAGCAACATTCATGGTTGTCGATGGCAAAGGCATATTACACAGGCCACACAGCACCAGCACAAATTACGATGCCGTTGTTAATTTCATGTCGCCGCAAGCTGGTGGTGAACTGAATGATTTCTTTAATGAAATGTGGGAACGAAGCACACCAGATTCGCAAATCCGGCGCTTATTTATTTAATTCAAAAATGCAATACAACAATTGTCCGCTAATTAACGCTAATAAACGCGAATGTTTTCATTGCTTATATTTTCTCTGTTTCATCGTGGTTCCAAACAATTCGCTTCATACCTATTCTTGGAGTGCCAAAATTCAAGAGCAATCCTACTCTTAGTCCAGACGCTTTTAAGTAATTCATCACTTGCGCCTCATGTTCCTTGTTTAAAGCTGATAGGGCCTTGAGCTCAACCAGCAACTTCTCTGCCACAACAATATCGGCTATATAATTACCGATTATCTCATTCCTGTATCGAATTCCGTACCTTTGCTGGCGACAAAATGGTATGCAAGCTCTGCTGAATTCAACGCACAGTGCATTTTCATACACTTTTTCAAAAAAGCCCGCACCCAAAGCGTTACTAACTTCAAATGCACAACTGATCACCTGTTCTGATATCAACATTCCCTGTGACATGTATTTCCCTCTTAATTCATTTGCGTTTATTAGCGTTCATTAGCGGACTATATTTCAGTTCAATCCGTTTCGTCTCGCTCTATCGCTTCCGGGCGTCCCAGGTGGTAGCCCTGCACGTAATTAACACCTATTTCCTTGAGAGCATTCAGTGTTTCTTCATCTTCGACCCACTCGGCAATCGTATTCAGCTTCATTGCAGCACCCATCTGCTGGATAGAAACCACCATTGCGCGGTCAATCGGATCTCTACTTATATCCCTGACAAAAGACCCATCTATCTTGATGTAATTTACAGGCAAGGTTTTTAGATATGCAAATGAACTCAAACCACTGCCAAAATCATCCAGCGAGAAACGGCAGCCATGCTGCTTAAGATCATTAATTAATTTTGTTGCTTTTACCAGGTTTAAAATTGCGACCGTTTCGGTTATCTCAAAACAGATGTTACGTAATGAAATACGAAGCTCGTGCTTTAATGTCAAGATGTAGTCATATAGCCCTTCATCGCTCAAGGAATCGCCGGAAAGGTTGATTGATATGATCTTTTCAGTGCCTTTGATCGGGTCCGAGGGATCATCTTTTGCTACCAGCTCAAATACTTCCTTGATTACCCAGCGATCGATGCCCGCCATCAGGTTATAACGTTCGGCGGCCGGGATGAATGCGCCAGGCGGCACGATCTCGCCTTTTTCATCGATCATCCTGATAAGCACTTCAAAGTGCTCATTAGCATCACCGGTCAAGCCGACAATCGGCTGGCGGTATAATACAAAACGGTTTTCATCCATGGCCCTGGTGATTCGTCCAGTCCAGTGCATCTCGCCATGCCGTTCTGATACCAGTTCATCCGAACGTTCATATACATGCACACGGTTTCGTCCAGAATCTTTTGCTGCATAACAGGCAAGATCGGCCGAGGTCATGATCTTCGA
>CAZRKQ010000179.1:0-21361 GCA_964600755.1 uncultured Thiotrichaceae bacterium | reverse complement strand
TGTGTACGCTGCACCGGAAAGACCCACCAGGGTGGTACTGGAAATATTGGAAGCAAACAGTGAAAAGCCGATGGGTACCCAACCCAGCCTGCGGCCGGCAAGGAAAAGATCTTCCCCGCTATGGGTTCGCCTTGCCATACGTAACCCGATGTAAAACACCAGGGCAAAATATATCCCGATAACAACTAGATCCACAGTATTCAGGCTGGGAGAAGACAAGATTATTGTTACCTGCTGTTAATCGAGTATGACGATAGAGTTACATTTTTATCAGTGCAGCTTGCTGTAAGCCGGCAACAAAGAGTAACAGATAGAAATAGATCAGGAAAAGGATAAGTTGTAGCAGTTCAGACTTGAAATGACTGTTACTGTCAGATTACGATTTAACAAAACCGGAACAGAGTGGATGTTTTGCATGTTATTTTCTCGCAAAGGCCGCAAAGGAGTTTTTTAGTCCACAGATGAACGCAGATAAAAACGGATATTAAACATGTTATTTGTCTACGAAAAATGCAAAGGACGCGAAAAGCGCTAAACTTTTTAGTTATACTTTTGCGTTGTTTGCGGGCTATTATTCTTAATGTGGTATATCAAAGTCACTGGGCTCCTGCGTTTGCAGGAGCGACCGCATAAAAACATCCGTGTTTATCTGCGTTCATCTGTGGACTATTTTTTCTTTACGGCCTTTGCGCCTTGGCGCCTTTGCGAGAGAAAATATATGCAATGTTCTTCTATAACCAGGCATGGACACTCTGGCATATAGATCCTGGTATGAACAAGTATGGTACTGTGTATGATATTTAATACAACTTTAACCGTAAAAGTCCTGTTTAAAACGCTGCTGTATTCTTACGATTTCTTCAATATTCTCCAGTAATGCATTTACACAATCCAGATCGAGTTTTTCCCCCGCCAGCATCGTTAATGTTTCAAATGCCTGTTCATTAGTCCATGCACCTTTGTAACAGCGCCGACTGGTGAGCGCGTCAAATATATCAGCCACGGCGACAATTCGGGCTTCAAGCGGAATATCACCACCCTTCTTCCCGGATGGATAGCCTGCGCCATTAACCGACTCATGATGAAATTCGGCAATATTTCTCAGGATATTGACGTAATCGACGCCGTCGAGGCCAAAGTTGACCAGAATTTCATCAATAATTTCCCTGCCTTTAATGGCGTGGGATTTCATGATTTCCATTTCTTCGGCATCCAGTTTGCCCGGCTTCATCAGCACACCATCCGGTATACCGATCTTGCCGATATCATGCAACGGTGAAAACATGAAAACGTGTTCTATGTAGTCATCTTGCAGGCTGTATTTGTCAGCCAGCGCACTGGCTATCAATCGACTGTATCGAGACATACGATCGAGGTGTGATCCGGTCTCAGGATCGCGCAAGTGGGTAATCCTGCCGCTGGTTTTCAATGCTGCCGCCAGGGTCTGTATGTTAGATAGTTCGCTGATAATCATCAGCGAAACCAGGTGGCCGAAAATGTCGAGCTGACTGAGCGTCTGTTCATCGAACACTTCGGGTTCGAAGGAGTTGAAAAAGATGAAACCGAGAAAGTCACCATTATTAAATATCGGCATTGTGTAACTGGCAGCATAACCGGCCCGACCGAGGCGTTTATTATGCTCTTTATCGCTTTTATTGAATGTCAGCAGGTTATTGATTACACGTGGCTGGCCTTTGTCGAGAATATGTTTAAGCGATGGCGCATCATCAATCAACGCCTGGTAGTTTTCCAGCGGACTTTCTTCTTCACTGCTGTGGATAAATGTTTTCAGCACCCGCGTTTCCGGATCGTAAATTGCGATCGCAATGCGAGCTATAAACGACATGTTATTGTTAATGACCTGATGGGCGCTAACCAGTTTTTCTTTTAACGGTATATGCTTGTTCAGATCATCGAGTGTATCAATATGATCGGGCATACAGCCCTCCACTGCATCTCAATCTCTATCCTGGACTTTAGCCAGTTGAACTGTGCGTGTCCATGAAAGTATGTTCAACATGAATCAAGCGACCTTATCGCTACAAATAGACAGATAAAGACAGGGCGCTATTCATCCTGACCGGATGGTTTTTTCAAAAACGCATTCATAATCTCCATTGGTAACGGGAATACTATCGTTGAGGCATTCTCGCTGGAAATATCGTTCAGGGTTTGCAGATAACGCAGTTGCAGAGTTTGCGGGTTCTTTGACATTACCTGTGCAGCCTGCAATAACTTCTCAGAAGCCTGCAACTCACCCTCGGCATGAATAATTTTTGCACGGCGTTCGCGCTCGGCTTCAGCCTGTTTGGCGATGGCACGTATCATGGTCTCATTCAGGTCGACATGTTTTATTTCGACATTGGTGACCTTGATACCCCAAGATGCGGTTTGTTCATCAAGAATGTTCTGTATGTCGGCATTCATCTTGTCGCGCTGCGAAAGCATTTCGTCGAGATCGTGCTGGCCAAGCACCGAACGTAATGTGGTCTGTGCCAACTGACTGGTCGCATTGAAATAATGCTCGACCTGGATGATGGCACGTTCTGGATCGACCACGCGGAAATAGAGCACGGCACTGACATGCACTGTAACATTGTCACGGGATATAACATCCTGCGTAGGGATGTCATAGGTAATCACACGCAAATCGACCCGCACCATTTTTTGAATGACCGGAATAACGATAATCAGACCCGGGCCTTTCACCTTTTGAAAGCGCCCGAGGAAGAAAATCACGCCACGCTCGTATTCTTTCAGTATGCGAATTGCAGAGATAATTATGGCAAGCAGCAGTATGACTGGTGCTAAATATTCGAATATGTAAATCATCATTCCTCTCCGCTAGTGGTATTTGCCGGTTCAACTTTTAATACGAGTTTATCAATATCATCGACGCGAATTTTTTGCCCGGCTGACAAGTGCTCACGGCTTTCAGCCAGCCAGGATTCTCCATCGATTACCACGCGTCCACGACCGCTGAAGTCTTCAACGACATCACCGATACGACCGATCATGTATTCTTCTCCGCTGACCACCTGCCTGTGCCTGAGCGTGGAAAACTTTTTGAGTATCCACAACATGAAACCGCCCGCTACCAGGGCAGTGCCGCCGATCAATGGTACCGATACGGCAATGTATTCATCGTCGAACAGCATAATAGAACCTACCGTGAATGCGATCACTCCGCCTACACCCAGTATACCGCCGCTGGTGACAAACATTTCAGAGATGATAAAGGCGAGGCCTATACCAAGCAGCGCCAGCCCGGCATAGTTGATAGGCAGCACCTGGAAGGCATATAACGCGAGTAACAGGCAGATGGTGCCGACTACACCGGGCAGTATGATGCCCGGATTGGAAAATTCCAGGATCAGACCATAGATGCCTACCAGCATCAATACATAGGCGATATTCGGATTGGTAATAATGGCCAGCAAACTGGAACGCCAGTCCGGTATAATGCGTTCAATGATCAGGGCATCGGTATTGAGCGTGGTGATCCGGCCTTTAACATTGACCTCCCTGCCATCAAGCTGTTTCAGCAGTGCCGTGAGATCATCGGCCACAATGTCGATGACATTTTCCTCCAGCGCCTCTTCGGCGGTGAGGCTGGCCGCTTCGCGTACCGCCAGTTCAGCCCAGGCCTCATTACGCCCCCTGAGTTTTGCCAGGCCCTTGATGTAAGCTGCCGCATCATTGATGATTTTCCTTTCCATGCTGGTTTTTCCATCACCAGCCTTGTCATTGCCGTCACCCCCGCTCGGGTCGGTCGGTGTTGAAGGCACCCCGCCTACCTGCACGGGCGTTGCTGCCCCCAGATTGGTGGCAGGCGCCATCGCGGCGACATGACTGGCATAAAGGATGTAGGTGCCTGCGCTGGCCGCGCGTGAGCCCTGCGGTGAGATATAGGTGACAACAGGCACATGTGCATCGAGTATCGCCTGGATAATTTCACGCATGGAATGGTCCAGACCGCCGGGTGTGTTCATTTGCAGAATAACCATAACCGCAGCTTCGGCCTCGGCATTATCGATGCCGCGGGTGATCAAATCCTGGGTAACCGGCCCAATCGCCCCGTCGATTTCAACCAGGTAGGCCTTGTTGGCGGCAGTGGCTACTGCCCAGGCATGCTGCACAAGTATGGCGAGGACGAGCCCCACGACAAGGCGGGAAAGTAATTGAGTGTGCTGCATATCGTGATTCTTTCCGTGCAGGTTGCCCGCAATAGAACAAGATACAAACAGTATAAACAGAAAACAGGTGTCTGGGAAATATCCGGGGGTATAGCAGCAACCAGGGGATGTTCAGTGCGGCAGCCTGGTTCCTTTTTACCGTTATCATCCGATCTACATGCAAGCTGAACACTGATAAGATAGCAACACACGAGTATTTGTCGCGGTAACAGTAGAATCATCTCGTGCCAGACTATGCCAAATAAAACATCCCCTATATGGACAGCGGTCACAGTGTTGCTGGTCTGTCTTTCGCAAGCAGTTGCAACTGCACAACAACTGCCGGCAAACGCAAACAGCAAAAGTAATCCGGCAATCGTGTTATTTTTGAGCGGCGATGTGATGCTGGGCCGGGCAATCGACCAGATATTGCCTTACCACAACGATCCGGTACTCTATGAAGACTACGTCAAGGACGCGCGTGAATATATATGGCTCGCCGAAGATGCCAACGGCCCGATCCCAAAACCTGTCAGCTGCGACTACATCTGGGGTGACGCACTGGAACAACTGGACAAGGTTAACCCGGACGCAAGAATAATTAACCTGGAGACGAGCATCACGCAAAATGATGCACCATGGAAAAACAAATATATCCACTATCGCATGCATCCGAAGAATGCAGCTTGCCTGGTATCGGCTAAAATAGATGTCGCCCTGCTGGCAAACAACCATGTACTCGACTGGGGCTATAGAGGGCTGGCAGAAACCCTGTTCACGCTTGAGCAAACAGGCCTCAAAACGGCCGGTTCCGGTATAAATTTAAAAGCGGCTACTCGCCCCGCAATAATCGACATTAAACACAAAGGCAGAGTGATCGTATCTGCATGGGCACATGCAAGCAGCGGCACACCGCGCGAATGGGCGGCAACAGGAAACAGAGCGGGTGTAAACCGGCTGGATAACCTGGGCGCAGTTGCGGTACAGCACATCGGTAACAGCATTAATAGCGTGAAGCAGCCGGGCGATATAGCCGTCGTCTCGATTCACTGGGGCGGCAACTGGGGCTACGACATACCATCAGAGCATGTTGAGTTCGCACACCGCCTTATCGATGAGGCCCATGTCGATGTCGTTCATGGACATTCATCACATCATGCCAAAGGCATTGAAGTCTATAAGGGCAAGTTGATTATCTATGGCAGTGGTGACCTGCTGAATGATTACGAAGGCATCAGTCGCTATGAAAAATACCGGGCTGACCTGTCATTAATGTACTTTGCCAGCATCGACCCGGCCACAGGCAATCTCGTCCACCTGCAGATGACGCCGACACAGATCCGCAAGCTCAGGATCAATAGAGCCAATAATAGCGATGCCTTATGGCTAAGGAATATGATAACAAGAGAAGGACGTGAGCTTGGTACACGGGCGGAGCTCAACGCTGATAACAATCTTGTTCTCGACTGGGCTAAAGACTAAACAAGCATAAGATGTAATAGTCAGGAGTTAAGCTGACAGTCAGCGTCAGATTAGTTCATACTATGATTTTTCGTCAGTATGGTCAGGCCTGGTTATATAGGAATGTTATAGAAATTTACTCTCGCAAAGGCGCCAAGTGCGCAAAGGTGACATAAGTTTTCTGCTCCTGAAATAATATTGCTCTATTCATTTTCCTTAGCGGGCTTGGCGCCTTTGCGAGAAAATATGAGATTAAATCTCTAACATAGTGGCCTCCACCGCGCGAAAACTGAATGTAACTCTCAGATCAAGCCTGAACCACCACATATAAGGGTGAAGAGAACCAATGGAGCCTGGCACTGATTATACATATTTCATTCTTATATCAGTTTTGAATATCAGCCCTGGTTACCAGAAGCATAATGACACAGCAATACGAAAAGCACATAACTGCGAACGAGTCAGGTGTTAACGCAATAAGTTTACTGGCTGAAAACACCCCCCTGAGTAAACAGCAATTAAAATCCATCATGGCCAATGGTGCGGTATGGCTGGAAACAGAGCATGGCATTAATCGAATACGCCGCGCAAAAAAGGAATTAAAATAGGTCAGCATCCTGCATCTTTACTACGATAGCGAAATACAGTCGCAAACCACGGAGCCTGCAATACTTGTAGCCGACGAAGGTGACTACAGCATCTGGAACAAGCCCTATGGCATGTATTCTCAAGGCAGCAAGTGGGGTGACCACTGCACCATTTACCGTTGGGTAGAAAAGCATTTAGAGCCGAACCGCTCTACTTACCTGGTACACTGCCTCGATCGCGCAGCAAATGGATTGATCATCATCGCCCACAACAAGAAAACCGCCAATGCTTTTCTGGAAATGTTTAAACAACACGAAATTACAAAACATTATCGCGCAATTGTTGAAGGCAATATAACCAATACTGATCTGCCATATACAATCGATCAGCCGCTGCATGGCAAGCACGCTGAATCAATTATCCTGGAAGCCGACTTAAATTCGAATGAACAAACGACTACGGTATTGATCGAAATAAAAACGGGACACAAACATCAAATCCGAAGACACCTGTCTTCAATTGGCCACCCGGTTGTCGGAGATCGCCAGTACGGTGCCAAAGATGTGGCAAGAGACTTGCAGTTAAGCTCGATATTTTTGAGTTTTGAATGCCCTGTTAAGAAGACACCACGAACATATTCATTATCTTGAGTTCAATAGTCAGTATTAAATCTGACAATCAGTGTCATATAAACTCAAACCAGGATCTTTTTCTCAGTAAAACCGGGTTTAGCTATATAAAAAGGCTACAGATATTTACTCTCGCAAAACCACCAAGCCCGCAAAGGAAGACGAATGATGCAATTTTATTTCAGGGACAAGAAACACATGTCACCTTTGCGCACTTTGCGCCTTTGCGAGATAAAAGAAGAGCCTGAAAATAATGCGCGACTCACCGCTGTTATTTCATTGTTACGGCATAAACCGGTTCATGCTCGACATCGCCGGTGACACTGTACGTGACATATTATGCACATCATACCTCATGGCATTTACGGTCGCGTTCATACTGCCAATATTCATGTTCATGGCTTCCATCTGCGAATTCATATTAGTGGTATTGTTTGACATGGCATAAGTATCATCCTTCATCACATCCATAAAGGCTGTTATCTTGTGCATATCCTGCGACATACTGGTCATCGATGTCTCCATGACATGAACCACGTAAAATAGATAGACAACTGCGACCAGTGACAGCAAAGCAACTGGAATCGACATCAATTTGACCCGCTTTAACTGGTGGCTATGAGCATGGTCAATGCTTTTCAGTTTTATATCCAGCAGTTGCTCTCGTTCTTCAAGCTGCGAATGCATTTCTTCGAAAGTACGCTGCAGATGCACAGCAAAATCTTCGGCAATCCCTTCCTGTGAACGATCACGAACGTGGTTATCACTGTGTATTTTGTCGAAAACACCTTGCAGGTTTCTCAACAGGCCCGGCATGATCTTGTCATGATCACGCCTGTCCTTAATCGTTTTACGTTTTTCTTTGACAGGCGCTTTTTTCTTTACCGGTTTCGTTGCAGAAGCAGAGGCAGCTCTAGTGGAGCGAACCGGGGGTTTTTTCTTTACCGGTTTTTTAGCGGGTGTCTTTTTAGCCGCTTTTCTCTTTACGGCGGTCTGTTTTACCGCTTTCCTCTTTACGACTTTTTTGGTCGCTGGTGTTTCTTCTGCCATCTTGATGAACCTCTTTTGAGCACGGAATACCAGCATGCAAAACGGTGCATTATTCGCTGAAACTGACCCCGTGGGTGTATTAGAAGTTTAGTAGATGGTGGCGCAAGTGGGGTCTGAGCATGGATTTTTTGGACATCGAAAATGGCCGCTTCATTACCTTTATCTGCATCACAGGGGCCGCGTAAACGGCGTCAGACCAGGGTTTTTTAGGATATCGAGCCTGTAAACCGGTCAGAGAGCATATTCCTCTATTCTGAGAAACAACTGCTCACTGACCCGGTATTACTGTTATCACCCGCTGCGTATCAACGCCGCTTTAGTTGCGCAAAAATAATCAGGTGAGTAATAACATAGAAAGGTACGGCAAAACCTGGAATCAGGGCCAGGGGGAAGGTACCCATAATATCGCTACTGACCTGGCCGCTGAAAGATAGAACTTCTCCTGTTCTTGTCATCACCCCCATCGAAACCGCCACAACAAAGTCAATCAGACCAAACATGTTCCACAGATAAACCCGTTCAGGTGATACCTTGGCCGCACGATCGTACAGCGCAATGCCAATAAACAATGCCCCCATTGCCGCCATTGCATCCCCCAGTCCTGCAGGCAGGGCAAACAACGCCGGCAGGCGATCATAAAAATACAGGAACACAAAGCCAATACCGACCATGCGCCAGCTATGCAACAGAATGAGCTGTCGCATATCGAGATTGAGCACCCACTCCCTGAACGCCTTGATAGTGAAATAGCCTATCCCGTATATAACGACAGGCATCGTCACCGCGAACAAAATGGCCAAAGGCCGCTCTCCCGCAGGCGCATCAAACCCACCTGCAAGGGCCATGCCCAGAACAGCGACAAACCAGCCAACACAGATCAGCAAAACCGCCCTGCCAACAGCGGGCGAAATACCCTGCTCATTATCCGACTCAAAAACCAGTGTACTCATGATTCTTCCTCCTAGTGACTTGCTTTATGCAAGTGACTATACGCCAGTTACTTTCGATTTGCAAGTCACTATGCATGCATTATATACTCAGGCCATGCAAAGCAAGACAAAAGCTATAAAAATCCGTGATATGCGCTCTCCCTGCCCGATCGCCAACACACTGGATCTACTCGGAGACAAATGGACCCTGCTGGTGATCCGGGATCTGTTTTCCGGTAAAAGCACCTATAGTGAATTTGAGTCCTCGCCAGAGAGCATCCCGACCAATATCCTGGCCAACCGGCTCAAGCGACTTACAGAGTACGGTATTATCGATAAAACCCCTTACCAGCAACGCCCTGTGCGCTATGCCTACCAGTTAACGGATAAAGGCCGCTCGCTTGGACCGGTACTGAAAGAAATGGCCGAATGGGGTAAGAAAAATATTGCTAGTACCGAGGCGAAGATAAAAATGAATTTGTAAGGCTGGAAAGGGAGCCTGGTCCCTTTAATTTGATGTAGTGGTTATTAAATTAACCCCACGTTCTTATTTGTTACTTTTTGCGTACTGCCAGACTAATTAAGCAAATAAGCCCTGAGCCAAACATCCAAACCGCTGCTGGCACTGGTACTGTTGAAACAGATGTCACATACATACTGTTACCGCTGCCTATATCGAAATAGCCACGAATACCTGGAAAAGGCGTCGTGTCATCGAGCCCCAGACTATTCGAAGTTGCCGCCATAGGAGCCGGCCCTTGAATATAGCTTTGATCATACTGGATAGAGTCAGAATACGGAATCGCACTATCAATATCCGTCAGATACTCACCAGCATCCTGCATACCATTACCATTTGAGTCATGATATAAAGCTGAACCACTCAACACATCTCCTGGCTGTAAGCCGTAGTTGATCGCATTAAATAGTCCGGTCGCGTCCCATTCTATATGCAATGGCATATCACTAAGAGTATTCCAGTCAACTAGCACTGAGCCTGAAATAGTATTGGTATCACCTACTCTATTCATTTCAATATCATGAAAAAACATCGGGGAGCCAAAGAATGTTAAATCACCTGTTGAAATATAAAGATCACTGTTTCCAATACCTGATACGGTGTCATAGCTCAATGATGCAGATATCGGGTAGTTAGCATCAACTGAACTACCCCCCCAGCTTATTACCAACTGGCCTGTAAAATCGAAATTAATTGTATCGCTGACCACTCTGGCCGGTGCTGAAATGACGATCAATATTAGCGCCATGGCTTTCAAAATAGTCTTCATCAATTACTTCCTCTGTTTAGACAATTGACTCGTGCATTATATAGCCTGGTTAAGTTTCTGATAACAAATCGCGATTAAACTGAAAAAATAAAAAAGGGGACTGACCCCTTTAATCTGATCTGGCATTTTTTTCTTTTCAATCACATTCAAATTTTTCTCATTTGTAATTGACCTGCTTGATTCACATGACGCTCGGAACATTCCTGTTCTATCATCAACCTGAGACGATCCCTCAAGTCAAACATCATGTGCTGACATTCACGGCTGCAATAAGGCCGCAGCTCTCGAATTTTATCGTCGTCCAGGTCGAGTAGCGAAGCAAGCGCTATCATTGTTTTTTCGCATTCTGTTTTAGCATTGCACATCATCACGATCGTACTGATCCCTTCCACATAGCGCTTTCGCGCATAAAACGCGATGTGGTCATAATCATAATTTCTCATGCATCCATAATTTTGACAGGGCATGACATGCAACCCCTCTATGCAACCTGGTTAATCCCTGTACCATGTTTACAGCATTCATATTTATCGAATAAATCCGTTTATGCTGTCGTATAAGAGCTAATGCGAAGTTCATGCCATATTTCGAACAACCCCTGTTAATCAACACCTTAGACACTTTCTAACAAAAGAACACTGCTGAATTGTGTAAATATTTTCAGACAATAATCCAGCTTTTCGACAAATTCATGCATCTGAAAGATATTACAAATGTGTCAGCATGCTCAAGTTATAAAGCATTGTGAAAGGCGCATCGATCACTGAGCCCCTAAATTGTCAATTTGTTTCTGCCCATTTTATTCATATCACCTTACTAGCCATTCGTAATGCTGGTAACAGCAATAAAGATAGCAGCGTTAGATAAAAACTAAATGAGATGGTAGCGCCGTAACGAGCAGGGCTGACAGTAAAAATAAGGATAATAAGAGTTTTATATGGGGCACATACGTAGTCCCTGTTGACGAATTAACCATTAAGACGAGCCATAGCTGTATTTATTTCCTTACTATTAAATAAAATCAGGGGCACTGAGTATTGCTCCATACACGATTTACTGACTTTTCCCCGAAGTCCCTTTTACTCTACGTACTATCTATGCTGATTTAATAAAATCCACAGCCGTTTCAATTGTTAACGCATCGCGCAAAATTCGCCGGTGTCCCAGGGTGCTGGTTTTGATGAAGCTGGCATTTTTCCATGCCTTTGCAACAGCCTGGCCTTCATGCCATGGGATGTCGTCATCATCCTCATCGTGAATAACCAGCGCCGGAATATCCAGTTCACGCACATTGTTTACCATCGATGCTTCTTCCAGAATGTTTTTGCCGAAAGTTTCCTCGAAACGCCGTATGAAATCTTTTTCGGCTTTTTCGGGTATCGCCAGGGTATCTGCAAATTTTTCTACCAGCGTAGTAACCCTGGCAGGTGGACATATGCTGACGACACTCGAGGTGTGTAAACCACGCTGCATTGCAACAGCCAGGCAAGGCCCGCCAAACGAATGTGTAATCACGGAATCAAAAGGTCCGTAGTGATCATGCAGCGCAAGCAGGACGTCCGCGATTTCGTAAAGCGTGGTTTGTTTACCACTGCTCCTGCCATGAGCTGGACAATCGAGACTCAGCACGCGGTAACCCGCGCTGATCAATGGCTCTACGAAAGCACCAAGTTGTGTGCCTCGCCCGCTCCAGCCATGCACCAGCAACACGCTTGGCCCGGACTGGCCCCAGCTGTATATGGCTATGTTAATACCATTGACCTTGCGATATGCGATTTCAGCTGCTTCCAGCACGGCCTGTTCAGATGCAGGCGTGGGAAAACGGGTCGGCGTGAACCAGAGTTTGTAGGCCAGGCGCCCTGCGAGTTGCGGCGAGAGGGTGCCACCGATACTGAAACCCAGTCGAAACAGCCTTAGTATCAGTGGTACAGGGCGCGGCCCTTTTGCTTTACCTGGTGTAGTTTTAACAGCACGCTCGTCGAAAACAGCTTGATAGGTATCGTTTGACATTTTTCCCGGCTCCGGTGGTGACTGCTTAGACATAAGTTTCATTTTGCAACGGTTGTATATTGCTACTAGATCATATTTAGTTGCATATTGCAACTTTTAATTTTATAGTCTGCGCATGACACGCAATAAACTGGATGCGCTGAATTGCTCCATCGCCAATGCACTGGACCTGATCGGGGAATGGTGGACCATACTGATTCTGCGCGAGGCCTTCTTCGGCACACGCCGGTTTGAAGATTTCCAGCAACACCTGGGTATCGCCCGCAACATCCTTACGGCCAGGCTGCGCAAGTTATGTGATAGCGGTGTGCTGGAACGCGTACCGATTAAAGCTGGGGCAAAACGGCATGAGTACAAACTCACGCAAATGGGCCGCGATTTGCAACCCACCCTGGTCGCCCTCACCCAGTGGGGTGACCGCTGGCTTCACCAGGAAACCGGGGCACCGGTTAAATTCGTTGCACGTGCCAACGGTGAACAGATTGCAGATGTATCGGTTCAGACTAAAGATGGACAAAAACTTGAACCTCGCGATTTGGCAATGGTACCCGGCCCCGGTGCGACTGAAGAAACTAAACAGCGGCTGCGTCTGTTAGGTGTTGCCTGGGAGCAGCGTAATGAAAAATAGTACGCAGGTGCAGAGAATAATTGTTCCTTATATATTGATTGAAAAAGCGGAAAAATCTTGCACTCAGAATCTCGCTCTCTGAATAATCCGCGTGAAGACTCGCGCCACCTGAAGCGATCTTTTACTGTAGTGGCCACTTTCACTGCCGTGTTGTGGTTGATAAAAATAGTGGAGATGGCGTATGGTGCCCATTTCGCCAGGTACGGCGTTTACCCGGGACAGTTGAGCGGGCTCACTGGCATCCTATGGGCACCGTTGATCCATAGTTCGTTCTCGCATCTGCTCGCCAACACCGCGCCCCTGCTTATACTTGGCACAGCGCTTTTATACGGTTATCCAAAGTCGGCAAGAATTGTAATACCGGCTGTTTATTTTGGCACCGGACTGGGTGTTTGGCTGTTTGCACGCCACGCTTTTCACATCGGCGCGAGCGGCCTGACTTTCGGTTTTATGTTCTTTGTCTTTACGGTTGGTGTGCTTCGATGGGACAGACGGGCGATTGCACTATCCCTGGTTGTATTTCTCTTATACGGCGGCATGATATGGGGCATCTTCCCGAATAAACCGGGTATTTCCTTTGAGAGCCACCTTATTGGAGCTATGATCGGCATAGCCTTGGCCGTGTTGCTCAGAAACTATGATCCCCAACCCGCGGAAAAACATTACAGCTGGGAACAAGACGAAGCAATCGACCTGGACCCCGATGACGAACCGCCTGATAACCCGGTTTGAAAGGCAGCTTTAATTAATTATAAACAGTGATCTCCAGTTAATACCATGCAAGCCATCGTTTCGATATCGAATGTATCCAAGACCTACGCCAGTGGCCATCAGGCGCTGAAGAATCTGAACCTGGATATCAAACGCGGTGAAATTCTGGCACTGCTCGGCCCCAACGGCGCCGGTAAAACCACGCTGATCTCCATTATCTGCGGCATCGTCAATGCCACCACGGGTTCAGTAAGCGTGGATGGCCATGACATCATCGCTGACTTTCGCACTACCCGCAGCATAATCGGCCTGGTACCACAGGAACTTACCCTTGGCTCTTTCGACACGGTATTGAATACACTCAGATTCAGTCGTGGCCTGTTTGGTAAAAAACCAGACCCCGCCTACCTGGAGCAGCTACTGAAAAACCTGTCGTTATGGGACAAAAGAAACAGTGAGATTCTGGCGCTGTCAGGTGGAATGAAAAGGCGCGTACTCATCGGTAAAGCGTTGGCGCATGAGCCCACGGTGCTGTTTCTGGACGAACCCACCGCAGGTGTGGATGTAGAGTTGCGCAAGGAAATGTGGGCATTGATACGGCGCCTGCGCGAATCAGGCGTTACCATTATTCTCACCACGCATTATATAGAAGAGGCTGAGGGAATCGCCGATCGAGTCGGTGTCATCAACAACGGCGAACTGCTGCTGGTAGATGCCAAGCAGAGCATCATGCACAAGCTGGGTAAAAAACAGTTGAACATAGAACTCAAACAGCCTGCTGCGGCGATCCCCGCATCACTATCCGACTGGGCGCTGGAACTGTCGGCCGACGGCAACCAGCTGACCTATACCTATGACCCACACAATCCACGCAGCGGAATCACTGGTTTGCTGGATGCCATCAGTGATGCAGGCCTGGCGTTAAAAGACATCAATACCTCGCAAAGCACACTGGAAGATATTTTTGTCAGCCTGGTAAACGAAACCTCATGAACACACATGCCATCAAAGTCATCTACAAGTACGAAATGCTGCGCGCCTGGGACACCCTGCTGCAAAGTTTCGCATCACCGGTCATTTCCACTGCACTTTACTTCGTGGTGTTTGGCTCAGCGATCGGCTCGCGCATACAAAACATTGACGGTGTACCTTACGGAACCTTCATCGTACCCGGGCTGATAATGCTGGCACTACTTACCCAGAGCATTGCCAATGCCTCGTTCGGTATTTTCTTTCCCAAGTTCACCGGCACCATCTATGAAGTTATGTCTGCACCGATATCGTTTGTTGAAATACTAATAGGATACGTAGGCGCCGCAGCAACCAAGTCGTTCATCATCGGCTTGATTATTCTTGGCACAGCGGGATTTTTCGTACCTCTTGAAATTGCCCACCCGTTCTGGATGATGGGCTTTTTGATACTCACCTGCATTACCTTCAGCCTGTTTGGTTTTATCATCGGACTGTGGGCAGACAACTTCGAGAAACTGCAGCTCATCCCGCTCTTGATAATCACCCCACTGGTGTTTCTCGGCGGCAGCTTTTACTCGGTCGATATGCTGCCACCCGCGTGGCAAACCGTCACCTTGTTCAATCCCGTGGTTTATTTAATAAGCGGCTTTCGCTGGAGTTTTTTTGAGGTCGCCGATGTAAGCGTAGGCTTAAGCCTGGCCATGGTGCTGGGGTTCCTGGCTGCCTGCCTGTTCATTGTGTGGTGGATGTTCAAAACGGGGTACCGGTTAAAGCGGTAGTTTGCACCTGGTAGACTGATCCCTGTCACGGCCACTCTTTTCAATCTATCTGTTAGTGCTTTATTAATAATACGAAATGGATGGCGTGTTATAAATTCAAATTATCGCCTGCCCCTTTAATTCAATAATTAATCGACACGGCTCTAGAATATATCAACTACCCCACCTTTTTTAGGCGGTGTTAACTCACCAGCTTCAAGCAGTGCTTCGTAATTGTAAACACAGTTGCGACCATGCTCCTTTGCATAGTAAAGCGCCTTGTCAGCACACTCGAGTATTACAGGAGGATAATCCCTGTCGGTTATTTTCGCGAAACCGATACTGATAGTAACGGCGCCTACCTGGGAAAACCTGTGGTCAGCGATTGCATTGCGAAATTTCTCAAGAAGCTCGGTAGCCTTTTCCAAAGTTGCCGGTTCAAGAATAATTACAAACTCTTCACCACCAATGCGGAACTTTATATCAGAGTTTCTAAAACAATCTTTTAATATTTGTGAAATGGTTAATATAACTTCATCACCAAAAACATGGCCATACTCATCATTTACCCGCTTGAAACGATCAATATCGAAAATCACCAGCCATACAGATGCATCGGGATCTTTCTTACGCCGCTCGGTTATTTGCCCCGAAGCGAGAAATTGTTGCTTGAGTAAAGTTTGCGCATGAAACAGGCGCTGTAGCTTGTTATCGAAAGTGCGTCGATTATACAAACCGGTTAACTTGTCACACTCACTTTCATTAAAGATAATTATGTAATTATTGTATATTTTTAAAAAACCTTCTATTAACGTCAGGCAATCTCTAACGTCCTGATTACTTCTTATATCAATGACACCTATAATCCTGCCCTCAGAAGTGACCGGGTAAAGCAACCGTATATAGCCATCGCTGCCATGATGAGTAGACATGCTGGTTGACTGCAGGCAATGATTAATCTCCTCATCAACTACGATAAATTGTGAGCCGTCAGCCCAGGCATAGGATTTTTCACCGTGTTCATCTGTCATCACGATGAGGCCCACGGCAACATCAAGATTATCCGGCTTGCTCTCGTCAATGATTTTCAGGATAGAAATTTCGGTGACGGGAACGAGCTCAGCCATGGTGGCAACCAGGCTGTACTCGAATGAATCGAGATCTCTATGCCGGGTGATTTCAACTACAGATTGTAGAATTTTGTCGTCCATTGCTATGAAGAGTAGCAGCCAGAAAGTCCCGCTGCACTGTATTCACGCAATTTCCGGGTAGTTAATTAACCAACCCTCCATCCTTATTTTGCAGAAAAAGCAGTCTTACCCTGATTTCTTCGATAATGGAAAAAGCAAGGCGTTAATAGTTTCTTTTCTCACCGGGCCTTTTTTGATCAGGTGTTTCAACAGTTAACACCAGCCCGCGCTTGAAAGCTGAATCATCCTGCTCTATCTGTTTCATTATCAATCCCAGGGCTTCCTTGTAAGGAACCACGCCATTATTCTTCATAGCCGCACGCCCTTCTCTGCTATGACAGAATTTAATGAATTTTTTTATATCTTCCATACGGGGAGAGTCGGGGTTATATGTGATGTATAAAGGCCGATATATTTTATATTTTCCAGCCTTAACGTTTTCGATGCTGGGCATTACATCATCAAGCTTCAATATTTTTACATCTCGTAAACGGGCACTGCTAATGCCTGTTACGGCAATGGCGTTTTTGTTAGCAATTACAGCCTTCTCCAAGGGCCCACTGGACTTGAACTGTTTTGATGAATAGAGCTCTTTATCGTAATCAGCGAATACATTTTTACGTAATGTGCGGCCAACACCAGAGAATTTGCTGCTTCTTACGAAGACATCTACTGGCTCGTCATTACCCCCAAGCTGCTTCCAGTTGGTAATTTTCCCGTTGAAGAGGTTTTTTACATCCTCAAGGCTAATATCACTAACAGGATTTCCCTTGTTGACGATAATAGCCAGTGCATCCCAGGCGACAGGCTCTAATCCTACGCCGGCCTCACGCGGATCATCGGGTAAATGATAACGGCATGAACCGCCTAAATCAGCCTCAAGACTAACAACCTGGCGAATACCTTTAGTTGCACCACCACCCTGAATGTTTATATGTATACCTGTTTCTACTTCGAATAGTTGTGCCAGTGACGTAACATATGCTTTTTTGCTTATTCCGCAACCAACCCAGTTAAGCTCTTGTGTTGCCTGAGCTGTATGGGCTATCAGGGTAAGTAAAATTGTGCAGATTGATGTGTATACAATTCTAGATTTATCCATATAAAACCTACTTTAAGATCAATTCCAATTTTGATCGACTAGCGATCGTTATTTATTTAGACGCGGACGAAATGGAAAATATTCCATGCCATTCGTCTGATTCTATTGAATAAATCGGGATTCGAGATCATATCGATCAGCCTGAATCATATGGATTCGAGGATTCAGAAGCCTGTATATAATGAGTTGTTGGTAAGGCAAGGACGAACGGGGTCAGAGCGTGGTTATATTAATTGCACTCCGCTCCTGTTTTACCGGATTATGATGTTAATAGGTTTTCAACGGACTTATTTTCGGCCGCCAAATAATGATCCCATAAGGCCGCGAACAATCTGACGACCAATCGAGCTGCCAATACTGCGTGCCGTGCTCGTTACCATCGCCTCCACCGGCGTCTGACGTGTGCTGCGCCTTGATGAACCGGACCTGGCTTTAGCCCTGGCTTTTTCATCTGCAACACCAGCTGCCGCCTCGGCCTGCTGCTCGGCTTTCTGTTTCAGTATTTCATATGCAGATTCGCGGTCTATAACAACATCATAACGCCCCTTGTACGGAGAACGTGACAAGTACTCACTGCGCTCTTCGTCAGTAAGTGGTCCGACACGTGACTCCGGCGGCTTAATGTAAACATGTTCAACCGGTGTGGGCCTGCCGTCGGCATCCAGCACAGACACCAGTGCCTCGCCTACACCAAGTTCAGTAATCAGTTGTTCAGTATCAATGTTAGGGTTTTGCCTGAATGAAGCCGCGGCCGCTTTAACCGCTTTTTTATCTTTAGGGGTAAATGCACGCAATGCATGCTGAATTTTCATCCCAAGTTGACCGAGAATGTCCTCTGGTATATCCATCGGACTCTGGCTTACAAAGTATACGCCTACGCCTTTAGAGCGAACCAGGCGCACAACCTGCTCGACTTTATCAAGTAATGCCTCGGGCGCATCATCAAAAATCAAATGCGCTTCATCAAAAAACAGCACCAGCTTCGGCCGGTCAGCATCACCGACTTCCGGCAGATTTTCAAACAGCTCAGCCAATAGCCACAGTAAAAAACAGGCGTACAACCTGGGTGATTGATGAATGATGGTACTCGCGTCGAATACATTAACGACACCATTACTCGAAAAATCAGTCTTGATTAAATCATCCAGCACCACTACCGGTTCATTGAAGAATTGCTCTGCACCCTGTTCTTCAAGAATTAACAGCTTTCTTTGTATCGCCCCGACACTGGCAGCAGAAATATTGCCGTATTCAGTTTTGAGTTCTTTTGCATTAGCAGCCATCCATTTCAGCATGGCTCGCAGGTCCTTGAAATCCAGCAACAATAAACCATTGTCGTCTGCTATTTTGAAACAGGAATACATGATGCCGCTTTGAGTGTCATTCAGATCGAGCAAGCTGGTGAGCAGCAGTGGGCCCATGTCTGAGATCGTCGTCCTTATATTGTGGCCTTTAACCCCAAACAAATCCCAGAACACGGTGGGTACAGCCCGAAACTGGTAGTCATTTAATTCCAGCAGTTTCACCCGCGCATCAATCTTGGGGTGTGATCGGCCCGCTACAGCCAGGCCGGACAAATCACCTTTTACATCAGCGAGAAAAACCGGAACTCCAAGACGTGAAAAACCTTCGGCCAGATTCTGTAGAGTAACTGTCTTGCCTGTACCTGTTGCGCCTGCAATCAAGCCATGCCTGTTTGCCATGCGCGCATCCAGCAGACACAGGCCGCTATCGCTCCCGCCAACCAGCAAAGCTGGGGATTCACTCATTTTTGAGCTCCGTTATTTGAAAACGAAAACGCAATTAAAACATAATTGCCATACTAGCGGGATACCTAAAGCCGGGATCCTGGGATAAGTGCCGTCAGATTACAATGGTTTCTGATACCAGGAAAACTGTGCCCTGACCTTATTATTAAAGTCCTTTTAATTACCTCTTTATATTAGGCATCCATTGAAGCACTGAGCTTTTGCCAGGCAGACTCGACAGCTGCTTGAACTTTATGCTGCCTATCGCGCTTCAGGGCTTCTGGTATTTTATCGAAATGAATAACACGGTCCGGATGCCCTTTTGGGAATTCAGCGCGGTGATCAAAATACAGAAAACCGTTTACCGGCACATCCGGCACATAAGCGGAGACTGCCTTTACCTGGTAATCAAGTTCAATTAACGGGTTTTTGAAACGATAACTCTTCCCTGCCAGCATCTGGGTCCATTCATCAATGTCATCAGCACAAAATATACGGCCGGGATACTGCTTGAATACCAGCAGGCTGATACCATCATGATTCATCACCAGTCGATCAATATTAAAATAATGTCCCATACCATCCGGAAACTGGAAATTTGAAATCTCTTTCAGACCGAGATGATTGAGTCGGTATCGTGCTTTAATATTCAGCCATACATGTTTGTAATTGCCGCGACCCAGGTAAATGACGACAAGCGTCACCAGGAACAATGCAATCAATAAAACATACGGGTCTAATAATGAAATACCGTATTGGTATATATCACTTGTAGTCATACAGGATTAAGAGGTGCGTGTTGTTGCATGCCGCCTTTTCAAAAACGACATTTGTGAACAAATGGATTTGGTGCATTTAGATTTCTAGCGGGTATTTTACGAAAAAAGGAATGAAAAGTGTGACGTAATAATGATTCTCATTTGTCAGCACTTTTTTTTGCTTTTCCTTGTTCCAGCCTGATTCGCTTCTTTATACTGTATCTGTGAACGAAGAAGATACAAAGCCTCCACCCACCCTTGAGAACCAGCCCCGACCTGCCTGGCGCCAGCTATTCAGAACCACCGAAGGGCGCATCTTGCTGCTTGGCATCGCAGTTGCACTCATCGGTCTCACCGTTATGGTACTGGTCGCCTTCTGGTCGCCGCAAACCTCGCACATGATCGGCGCCATGACGTTTTTCAACATAATCTTTGGCCGTGCCGTATCCATGTCCATAGGCTACGCCGGCGGTTACGACCACGCTCTCGTGATACCGGTGAATATGTGGGTGGAGACGGTACTGGTATTACTGTTTTATCCCTTATTCGTCTTTAGCATGCGTAAGCTGGTCGTGTTTCCACGTTTAAAGCGCTTTCTCGAACGCACGCGCACAGCCGCCGAACACCATCATGACAAAGTACGCCGTTACGGCATCGCCGGACTTTTTATTTTCGTCTGGTTCCCGTTCTGGATGACGGGGCCGGTGATAGGCAGCGCCATCGGTTACCTGCTGGGCTTCCCCGCCTGGTTGACGGTATCGGTTGTGCTCACCGGCACTTACATTGCCATGGCAGGCTGGGGCTATCTAATGTTCGGCATCCACAGCCACGCCGCCATCTTCGCTCCCTGGGCACCGGCACTCATTGTTGTCCTGCTCATACTGATTGTTCTTGCCGGTTACTGGCTTAATCGGCGCGGGAAAGACCAACCATAGCCAAATGCTATGTACAGCCAAAATGAAGCAATGAAACAATGGCCTGATGACAAGGTGAAAGAGCATCTTGATAAACAACATCCAAATGAAAGAGTCGAATGGATTGTGCTGGATGAATCAGGTCTCTACGGCTTTATTGATCCTGGAGGGTCTCGATTCGCTTGCGCTGATGACGATGAAAACAGGGTTGCAGGGATCACCCAGTTCTTGATCAGAAACGGTGGCACATATATTTCGAATGGCTAGATTTGCTAAAGATTGAAATCGAGCAGAACAATAAGTTCAGATAAGATCAATGGCATCTGACCCTATTGATTCACAAGCAGGGCGGCGATTTTACCCGCCGCCCTTTTTCATGCAAGCAGGTCGCTTCAGTTCGCCTGGCCGCCGACAATCATGCGGATGGAGTTGCCCGGCGAAACAGTCAG
>CAZRKQ010000178.1:0-2307 GCA_964600755.1 uncultured Thiotrichaceae bacterium | reverse complement strand
AACAGGGGGACCGGTTTTCTAAGCGATGTCGCCTCGCAATGGGAGAGTGCAACACAGCCAGCTGAAGATGCGGGCATCAGAACCATCCATATCCGCACCGGCATCGTATTGAGCCCGGATGGCGGTGTCTTACAGAAGATGTTATTGCCATTCAACATGGGACTCGGCGGTGTCGTAGGTAACAGCAGGCAATACATGAGCTGGATCAGCATCAATGATGTTGTCCGCATCATCGACCACATGCTCAATAACGAAAAACTATCTGGCCCGTACAACCTGGTCGCACCGCAACCGGTAACGAACTATACCTTTACCAAAAGCCTTGGACGTGCCCTGCACCGCCCGACGATATCACCCCTGCCGGCATTCGCTGCCCGCATGATGTTTGGCGAGATGGCAGATGCCCTGTTACTATCAAGCAGCAGGGTAGCAGCCACTCGATTAAACGCCCTTGGATACACATTCGTTGACAATGAACTGGATCAGACACTATCTCGCCTATTAGATAACAAGTCGGATCACAAGAATTAACTCAGAAGAAAGTACACAAACATAACTGGCATGAAAAAACTCCTGTTAATAGTAATCCCGTTTATAGTAACAGCCTGCACGGGAAAACCTGAAGGCGTGGTTGCGGTAACAGGCTTCGAACTCGATAGATACCTTGGAAAATGGTACGAGATCGCCAGGCTTGACCATTCTTTCGAGCGCGGACTCAACAACATCAGTGCTGAATACACGCTGCGGGATGATGGCGGGGTAAAGGTGATCAATAGCGGTTTTTCTAAAGAAGACAATGCGTGGGAGCAGGCAGAAGGAAAAGCTTATTTCGTCGACAGCACTGATACCGGCCACTTGAAGGTATCATTCTTCGGTCCTTTTTATGGTTCCTACATAATTTTTGAGCTGGACAGAAAGGGCTACAAATACGCATTTATTTCCGGACCCAACACCTCGTACCTCTGGCTTTTATCGAGGACCACGCAAGTCGACCAGGAAGTTCTCGACCGTTTCAAACAACGCTCACAGGAACATGGTTTCGACACCAGCAAGTTAATATTTGTTGAGCACGACAGAACTGAAAAGTAATGTGTGCCAGGAAAGGGTAATCTGTACTTTTAAAATACGTAGTTAATTGCGGCAAAGCCTTTGATGACATAGTCTTCACTGACTATCGGGCTTGCCGTCACTTCATCGCCCAGCGATTCGGCAGCAACATTCATAAAGATCAGCCAGTCCCGGGTAATTTCGATAAACATACCCACACCTGCCTCAACACTATAAGTATCGTCAAGAGTATATGCTGGACGCTCTATAGTGGATTCACTCTCCGCCACGCCAAAGTCATGATTGCTCAGCTGCGAACCGGTCCAGTTGATAGCAATTTCCGGGGCAAACCGAAACACGCCAAACTGCAATGATTTATCAAACGCGACCCTGGCTTCACTGCCACCTATCCTGTCGAGCACATCGTACTCATAGCTTGCTGACACCTCAAATCCGCCTGGCAATACTGCCTGGATGGCCAGGCCGGCCATGAAGGTGTCACTGCGATCGCCCATGCCTGTTAAAAATTCGCTATCGTCTTCATTGTAAACACCGATGCGGTAACGTCCGGTTGCCGCTAATCTCAGCTTGCCGCTGCCTACTAATCCAAACTGTATCTTCGGACCATAGATCTGCAGCCTTTCACCGTTATAACTAATTGCTGGTATCACCTGGCTCACCGCACCGCTGTAGCCAACATAAGGACTGCTTCTTGCGATGACCCCGATACCTACGCCGACACGGCCAAATTTACCTAGCGGCCTGTACAGTTCGACATCGAATGTACGAGACTCATCCTGCTCTATCTGAAATGCTGCGCGTTGATAAGACGGCGGCCCTTTCGGCCGATAACGGTTCGAAAAACCCAATGGCTCTTTTGGTATGCCGATGAAGTTTTTATCGATGCGATTATTGCCATTTTCATCGAAGTACACCAACAGAGCATATTCACCGGGCTCGACGTCTTCCATAATGTATTCATCACGGCCATCAAGTGAATGCATAACGACCATATATGGATCACGCAGGTCACCAAAGGCATTGGCTGAATCGAACAGGGCCAGAGCAACCACGCCTGACTCAGGCGGATTATCGATTCGCACGACCACCTCGGCGGCACTGGCCCATGGCCCGTATAACAGGACACCGGCGCTGTATAATGCAGTTCGAATAAATTTACATTTATTCATTGCCAGATAATACCTGTTTGAGCGTTGTATTCTGGTACTGTTAATTTCTGCACTTGCCGATTACAGTCAA
>CAZRKQ010000177.1:0-8318 GCA_964600755.1 uncultured Thiotrichaceae bacterium | reverse complement strand
TACGGACACGAAGACCAGCCTGAACCGTGATAGGTATTCTTGAATAACACAATGTAGTTTTGGTCATACTTATTTACTCCAGCAGGCCTATGCCTTGTCAGTGATTTATGCCGCCTGGTGAGAAATGCGGGCTAGCCCACCTCAAACTTCACATTCAAAACCAGCTGGATAATATCGCTTTTATTATTAGCACGAATGCTGCTAGTATCAATGATAATTATTCTCAGACACCCCGCTTGTCGTTAGCACACATGAAAATACCCCTGACCGGATCGATACTGTCTGTATTCCTCGTTACTGCCCCGTCCTTGCCCGCAAAAGCAGCAGATGAGCATTCACACCACCACAGCGGCCACGACCATACCCGGCCCGACAGCCACGCTCCCATCGGCGTGATGGGTGATCACCTGATGCGCAAAGGCGAAACCATGCTGAGCTACCGCTACATGAATATGGATATGGAAGGCAACCGCACCGGCACAGAACGCGTTGATGTACCGCTACCCGGATACATGGTCAGTCCTACGAGCATGACCATGGATATGCATATGCTGGGTGCGATGTACGCCCCCAGCGACAAACTGACGCTTGCGCTAATGCTGCCGTTTACATCCATCTCAATGGATCACATCCGTAATATGGACGGTCTGCCCTTCACTACTGAATCAAGCGGTATCGGTGACGTCAAGCTGGCGGCAATGTATGGTCTTTATGCCCGGCCCGGAC
Organism: uncultured Thiotrichaceae bacterium; assembly: GCA_964600755.1. GTDB lineage: Bacteria > Pseudomonadota > Gammaproteobacteria > SZUA-229 > SZUA-229 > JABDQW01. The sequence continues at coordinate 7,592 of CAZRKQ010000177.1, read as the reverse complement.
GCGATTTGATTTTCAATTTCGCCATCAGCGCGCCAACGGGTTCGATTGACGAGCGCGACGATATTCCAACCATGCCGCCAAGCAATGCGCACCTGCCCTACCCGATGCAACTGGGCTCCGGCACCTGGGACATCATTCCGGGCCTGACCTATGTACAGCTATATGACAGCTGGTCCTGGGGTACGCAGGGTTTATATACCTTACGCACCGGCACCAATGACAACGGCTACACCCTGGGAAACAAGCTGGATCTGTCTCTATGGATTGCGAAAAAGCTAGCTCAATCAACCAGCCTGTCTTTTCGACTTAATGGTCTCGACTGGGGCAACATCGATGGCGCAGATACCAAACTGCTGCCAACGCCTACTGTGCCTACAAAAGATCCCAACCTGCGTGGCGGCACACGCATCGATGCGCTCGCTGGCATCAACTTTGTCACACCGGGTTTAAAAAGTCTGCGCCTGGCTGCTGAAGCAGGCGTACCCGTTTACCAGGACCTGAATGGACCCCAGCTCGAAACTGATGTTGTATTCACACTGGGTGCGCAGTTCACCTTCTAATAGATGCAGCCTTAATGTTAGATGGATCAACGTTCGGGTAGTTGTTTTTACCGCAGAGGCGCAGAGACGCAGAGGGTTTTGTTATTTTATAGGAGCGGCTAAAGCCGCTCCTACGATTACCTGTAGTTTCTCTGCGTCTCCGCGCCTCTGCGGTTAATACAAATTATGGGGAGTGGGAAACTTGCATTAGGTATATAAGCCGTCATGTTCAATTTACTTGATACTGTACTGCTTCCACAGCAAAAACACAGCCGGTATCACCACCAGTGTTAACACCGTTGCGCTGACCATGCCGCCAACCATGGGTGCAGCGATTCGGCGCATGACTTCCGAGCCGGTACCACTACCGAGCATGATCGGCAGCAAGCCGGCAATAATCGCGGCAACCGTCATCATTATTGGCCTTACCCGTAACAGGGCGCCGTCAATCACAGCTGAACGAACTTCTTCAACTGTAACCATTACGCCCGAACGTTGCGCCTCATCCTGGTGCTGCTTTAATGCCAGATTCAGATAAACCAGCATGACTACTCCGATTTCTACAGCGACACCCGCCAGCGCAATGAAACCAACACCAACAGCAACGGAGAGGTTGTAGCCGAGCAAATACAGCAACCAGAAACCGCCGACCAGCGCCAGCGGCAAGGTACCCATGATGATCGTTACTTCAATCAGGTTGCGAAAGTTCAGATAAAGCAGCAGTACTATTATTACCAGTGTTACCGGAACCACAGTGGAGAGTCGCTCAACTGCGCGTACCATAAATTCATACTGACCAGACCAGCTGATCGAATAACCAGGAGGCAGGTCGACCTTGTCAGCGACAACCTGCTGCGCATTAAGCACATATGAACCCAGGTCACGTCCTTCGATATCAATATATATCCAGCCATTGAGCCGGGCATTTTCTGTTTTGATCAATCCAGGTCCGTCATCGATGCGAATGTCAGCAACTTCTGCGAGTGGAATATGTGCACCTGAAGGTGTAACGATTGGCAGATTACGCAATTTTTCCAGGGAATCACGCACATCATGTGGATAGCGGATATTAATCGGATAACGCTCAAGACCTTCTACCGTCATACCAACACGCATACCACCGAGCGCAGTTCGTACGACTTCCTGAATATCTGCAATATTCAACGCAAATCGTGCGGCCGATACCCGATCGATATCAACCGTCGCATAACGTCCGCCAACCACACGCTCGGAATAAACGGACACGGTGCCAGGCACATCCCTGAGTACTTTTTCTATTTGTTGACCAACTTCCTGTATTTCATCCAGATCGGGGCCGGCGACTTTAATACCTACCGGCGTTTTAATACCGGTAGCCAGCATATCGATACGATTTTTGATCGGCATCACCCAGGCATTAGTCAATCCGGGAAATTGCACCAGCTCATTCAGCTCATGTTTGAGCTTGTCCATAGTCATGCCTGCGCGCCATTGATCGCGTGGTTTGAGCAGGATCGTTGTTTCAATCATGGTCAGCGGCGCCGGGTCGGTTGCTGTTTCTGCACGACCGACCTTGCCGAACACACGCCTGACTTCAGGTACCGTCATGATCAGCTTGTCAGTTTGCTGCAGCAGTTGTTGTGCTTTTCCAATTGATACCGCGGGAAAAGTACTCGGCATATACAGTAAATCACCCTCATCCAGGTCCGGCATGAATTCAGATCCGAGTTGCGATAGTGGCCACAAGCCAGCTAAAACAAACACAGCAGCAATAGCGAGGACTGTTTTGGGTGCTTTCAGCACCATATTGATAAATGGCCGGTAGCCCGCGATGAGTACCCTGTTAATGGGGTTCTTATGCTCCGGGGTGATGTGGCCGCGTATAAAGTACCCCATCAATACAGGCACCAGTGTTATTGACAGGCCTGCAGCAGCAGCCATGGCGAATGTCTTGGTATAAGCGAGCGGTGTAAACATCCGTCCTTCCTGCGCCTCAAGCGTAAACACAGGCAGGAAACTCAAGGTGATAATGAGCAGCGAAAAGAAAAGTGGTGGCCCGACTTCAACGGCAGCCTGTTGCATAACCTGCCAGCGATTCTCATCCGTGACTTCGGTATGCTCCATATGCTTATGCACATTCTCGACCATGACGATGGCGGCATCCACCATGGCACCGATTGCAATCGCTATACCGCCAAGCGACATAATATTGGCATTTATGCCCATACGTTCCATGACAATGAACGCGATGAGTATGCCTACAGGTAAAGAAATTATAATAACCAGCGATGATCTCAGGTGAAAAAGAAATACGGCACATACCAGCGCTACCACGATGAATTCCTCCACCAGCTTGCCATTCAGATTATTCACCGCGCGCTTGATCAAAGCTGAGCGGTCATAGGTTTCAACTATTTCCACACCTTCAGGCAAGCTTCGTGATAGCTCTTCCAGCTTTTTCTTAACGCCATTGATCGTTTTCAACGCATTCTCGCCGAAACGCATAACGATGACACCACCGACGACTTCGCCTTCACCGTCCAGTTCGGCAACGCCGCGGCGCATTTGCGGACCCAGCCGAATCTGTGCCACTTCTTTCAACAGAATTGGAGTGCCCTGTTGATTCACTCCCAGCGGTATATTTCGCAGGTCATCCAGTGAATCGACATAACCGGTGGCGCGTACCATGTACTCCGCCTCTGCAATCTCGATCACCGAACCGCCCGATTCCTGATTGCCGCGCTGAATAGCTTTTTTTACGCTGGCAAGTGTCAGACCGAAGGCCCGCAGACTGTCAGGATCGAGTACCACCTGGTACTGCCTGACCATACCACCGACCGTCGCCACCTCGGACACACCTGCAACCGTTTGTAATTCAAACTTCAGAAACCAGTCCTGGATACTGCGCAGTTGCGACAGGTCATGGCCGCCGCTGCGATCGACCAGCGCATATTCATACACCCAGCCAACGCCGGTAGCATCCGGCCCCAGCTCTGGCCTGGCTTCCGCCGGCAGCTTGCTCGATACCTGGCTGAGGTACTCAAGTACACGCGAACGCGCCCAGTACAGATCAGTGCCATCTTCAAAAATGACATAGACATAAGAGTCGCCAAAGAATGAATAACCACGAACATTGGTCGCTTTTGGCACTGATAACATAGCCGTGGTTAATGGGTAGGTGACCTGGTCTTCAACCACCTGGGGCGCCTGCCCCGGGAAGCTCGTCTTGATAATGACCTGTGCATCCGATAAATCCGGAATCGCATCCAGCGGTGTGTTCTTTATGGAGTAGATCCCCAGGCCAACAAGAATGGCAGTCAGCATCAAAACCAGGAAGCGGTTATTGATCGACCACTCGATAATTCGTGTTATCACGGCTTCATCTCCTCGACTTCTCCAGTCAAGCCGCTGGTAGATTTATCCATTCGCCTGATGCCGGCACGCATGCTGGCTTCGGAATCGATCAGGAACTGACCGGACACGACGATACGATCACCTTCATCAACACCGCGCATAATTTCAACATAGTCACCGCTCTCAATACCCGCCACCACATTACGGGCTTCAAAATGACCCTCACCCAGGTCAATAATGACGCGCTCCTCACGGCCTGTGCGAATCAGTCCTTCTAAAGGTATAACTACAATATTGTCTTTTGGGCCTCCGAATATCCTCACGTTGGCATACATGTTCGGTTTAAGTCCTTCATCAGAATTCTCGAAGCGCAAACGCACTTTTAGCGTTCGGGTTTTCGGGTCGAGACTCGGATATATGTACTCGACCTTCCCTTGCCAGACGCGCCCTGGAACATACGAAAGTTTGACCTCTGCAGTCTGCCCAACCTTGACCCATTGCGCCTGTCTTTCAAAAACTTCGGCGAGCAGCCAGACACTGGACAAGTCACCGAGACTCATTACATTCATTGACGGCTTTACGAACATGCCTTCGCGAACCATCAAGCTTGAAACTACACCATCCTGCGGCGCATAGACTGTGATATGTTGCCTGGTCTGTTTGGTTTGCTGGATCTGTTTTATCTGGCTATCAGCGACACCCAGTGCCGCCAGCCTCGATTTGGATGCACGTATCAGGCTCTTGTTACCCGATGACAATGCGGTGACAAATTCTTTTTGTGCATTAACCAGTTCCGGCGAATACAGATCAAACAGGCGTTCGCCTTTTGTTAAGCGCTCACCCTCTGATTTGACAGCAAGATTTTCTATCCAGCCTTCAGTGCGTAAATGTATATGGCTGACTTTTGACTCATCGTAATCAACATAACCGACTGTATCGATACCACGCCATAAGCGTGTTCTTTCCGCTTTTGCTGTTCTAACACCCAGGTTCTGTACGACTTCCGGTTTTATAGAAACGGTATTCCCTTCCGCGTTATCATCCGCATACACAGGCACAAGATCCATACCCATGGGTGACTTACCGGGTTTATCGCGCTGGTAATTAGGATCCATAGGCGCAACCCAGTACAGCACTTCTTTTTCTTCGGCGGCAATCGCAACACGCGCAAGTCCGTAAGCCGAACTGTGCATCACCAGGTTGATGATCACTATTTTTATCAAGCTATATTTGTTCATATTTCTGCATCTCCTGTGATATACAGCAGTCGCGCCTGTGTGCGCAGGCGATCCACTTTGATTCTTAAATTCTCCAGGCGCACATCAAGTTCTGTGATGCCAGCACGCATTAAGGTAGTAAATTCGGTTACACCACTCTGGTAAGCATTGAGTGACGCCTCGGCGTTGTTTGCCGCTGAGCTAACCAGCTTGTTTTTGTATATCGATTCGCGTTCGCCCAGTCGCCTGTATATAGCCCGGTCTTTTTCCAGCTTTCTCTTTAAAACGCGCAGTGTGTCATCACGCGAGTAACGTGCTGCATTTGTGCTTTCCTCTTGCGCAGCGACATTCTTGTCCTGCCTGTTTTCTGTAAATAATGGAATATCCACTGTGACCATTGCTGCCATCATGTCGGAGCGATCACTCCCATCGGGATTCTCTCCAAAGCGTTTTCGATATTCGACAAATGCACCAATCCCTGGCTTGTAGTCCTGTCGTGTCACCTCGATCATCTTACGGCTGGCTGCAACCCTTGCGGTCTCTGCCAACACGGAAGGGTGTTGTGTCAGCAGTTCGTTGATATCAATATTGACGGAAACATCTGGAAGCACTGGAAGATTATTGTCGATATCCTGCCAGGCAATATCACCAACCCACTGCGCAAGATACGCCCGGTACTCATCTTCATTACCCTGTATTTTTGTTGCACGATCCTCGAGTCGTGACAGTTCGAGATCGGCACGTATAACGTCTTGCTGGTTCACACGCCCTGCCGCGTACTGGTCCTCTGTAATCTTTACAAGTTTTGAGAAAAGCTCTCGTGTTTCGTTGACTATGCTTCCTGCCTGAATTTCGAAATACAGATTTAAATAGGCATCACGAACATTCATCAACAGTTTCAGTTGTTCATCATTTGCCTGCGCCATTGCAGCCTGTGCCATCAATTTTGATTTCTGCTGTTTCAGGTCTGTTGTATCACCCCGGGGAAACTCCTGTTGTATACCAACACGAAGCTGTGTTGATGGATCTTCCGTGGTGCTGAATGAATCAAGTGGCACATTAAACATACCCAGACTCAGTTTTGGATCAGGCAGAGTTCCACTGGCCGTCGATTCCGCATCGAACGATCGTGATGAAGCCTTGTAGCTGTTGATGAGCGGGTCCGCTTCCAGAGCCAGTTGCTCAGCCTGCTGCAGGCTGAATGCAAACGCTACACCAGGCAGGTTTATGATGATTACTGCTGCTGTAAAACCGAACAGATGTTTTTTTGATGATGCGCATATAGAACGCATGATCCACCTCCAAATCAATAACTGTATAACCACGTGTATTTCCGGCTTGTGCCGGAACCACGTGGGCCCAATCAGATTTGAAGGCTTGCGGGTGGTCGTATAGGGGGTGCTAGATCTCTGAAAACAAGACTGTTATCAATATGGGTACGAAGTGCGGCCTGGTTCAATACAGGAAGCGTAACTGCAGACTGCGTTAAAAATGAAACACTGATACCCATACCGCAATCACTGCTGCATTTCATGTCGCTATCACAGCAGCAGCAATTATTTGATTGGTCAGATTCAGGCTGGGCTGCATCAGACATGGCATGCATCGAGTGCGCACTATGATCCACTTCCATGGATGCCTGGTCATGCATTTCACACGAGGATTGATCAAATGCGATCACACTACGCAACGGCAACATCGCCATCATGGCGATGAGAATCCAGTTAAGAATGTTGCGTGTATTTTTGTTCACATCCTGATAATAGTACCAGCGTTATCACTGAGCAAGCTGTATATCATGCATTTATTACATTTATGTCTCATATAAGGGCATATACACCCCGCAAAGCGCCATTTTGGTGCGATCATGAAATTTGCAGAGTCAGGACAAGCCATATCCACAACCATGTTTTAACTTTTTAATTCAACCAGTTATATGCTATCGATTTAGGATCAGAAAAACTGGCACGGGTCTTGTTATATGAAATATGACACGTCAATAACAGACTGGGGATTCCACATGAACACAAGCTACAACTATTCAGATTTTATCGGTTTGTCACTTGATTCAAACGATGACTACGAACCATATGGCTATGACATGGAAAGGCTTCAGGCAGTCGAGGTTGCGCAAACATGCGGCGCTGACCGATCAATTGAATCCGTCATGTTCGCCCGCGGCATGGACAAGAATTTTTACGATTAAGATACCTGTAATTACAAGTTTTTACGTAGACCTGTAGGCGGTCGGGAGCCTGGTTTCCTTCACCAGGCTCCCATAAAAACTTCTATACTGTTTAAGCTCCAATTATCAGGGGTTTGAACCTGGCAGGTGAACACGTTTCATCTGAAATATGCAGCAGTACACACATTCGTTATTACACATACAACGCGATTTATCTTCAACCGGATATTATTATCTTAACAAGGTAATAAATAACTCATATTAAAGCACGGCTGGCATTCATATTTATAAACAACTGCTACACTCGGATTAAAGCAG
>CAZRKQ010000176.1:0-4561 GCA_964600755.1 uncultured Thiotrichaceae bacterium | reverse complement strand
GCCAATGTTATCAGAATAATGCGCATGATGAACGCCTCGGTGAAATTGCCACCCTCGCCCATGCTGCTGTTAACGAGTATCAATAATGCGATCAACGCAGAACCATAATATTTCGCCGTTGGTTTGCCGGAAAAGATATTGATGCCGAAGTACAGTGCGGTCAGCAACATAAGTGCAATAAAAAAATGATATTCGGGTACTGCCACAATCAACCAGTAAAACACCCAGGCACAAGCGCCGCCGAGCAGGGTCGAGATCAGCGACTTCATGCCTGCTTCCTTGCCTTCATTCAGCTCGGGTTTCAAAATAAACAATGCCGCAAAAATCATCACCAGCATGTAACTGGTCAGGTCGAGAATAAAGAACAGGCTTGCCAGCGGCAGGATTGCAATGGTGCTTTTAAGCGCGGCTTTGGCAGCCGACCGGGAATAGCCCGGCTGGAACCCGGGTGCCTGCGGGAACGGTGTAGCCTGAGGATCTGGCACCAGCAGATACGAAAACCAGACCATGATAATCGTCAGCCAGCCTGTGCCGATAAAACCCAGCGAGATACCCGTCGCCAGACCTTCATGTGAATTTCCCAGCATGGACAGCAGCAGGATGGCGATGATGCTCATCAAGGACAGCCACAGCGAACCGCCGCGGTTGAGATAGTAATAAAGATGAAACAGCACCAGTCCCAGCATCACCATATAAACAACCGGGTACTGTAGAAAAAACAGTGAAAACATAAGCCCGACACCAAACGCCATCAGCGTATGCAGCATATTACGCAAGCCCGCCTGCAGCGATGGCATTGGCAACGGCAGCGATAACATGAACGAGACCAGTATCGGCAGCAGGAAAGATAACGGCCAGTTGATGCCATAAGCCAACGCAGCAGCTAATGTTACACCGAGGGCAAACCTGGTAATGCGAACACTGGTCTGGTCCTGGCCGAGCGCACGCAACCAGGTCTTTAAAGAAGATACTTTTGCTACTGCCTCAGTAGACATACGACAGCCAGCTCAACAGACGTATATACAGCCAGCCCAGCGGGTTGATGATCCAGTTGTTGCTGGTGTAGACCAGCACGTCCGCCTGCCCGCCCAGCCGGCGCAGTCCATATGCTCTATCATCCTCGAATGTAATGATGACCGGGAAGCGTTGTGCATCGCGCAGCCAGCCGCTTTTGCTTTCGACGGAGGCCAGGCCACCGACCTCACCCGTTGCAGCACTATCCACCGCAAAGCCGACGCTACTGACCCTGCCTTTAAATACTCTACCTGGAGCTACATCCAGCAGGATATCTACCGCATCGCCCTGCTCAATGTTGGCAATATTATTTTCACGCATGTTCGCCTGGATCCAGACGTTATCAAATTCAATGAAGGTCATCAACGGCACACCGGTACTGGCGTGATAACCTTCTTCAACCTGCAGATTGGTTATACCGCCTTTTGAGGGTGCCAGTATCGTTGCTCTCGAAAGATCGAGTTGCGCTTTTTTAAGGTCAGCAATGGCTGCGCGAATACGCGGATTCCCTTCCCCCTCCTCACCCAGTGCTTGCTTGGCTTTTTCCAGCTCCGCCCTGGCACTGTCGACCTGTGACTCAGCCTGTTTCACCACTGCACGTGCCGCGTCACCTTCCGACCGGGACATGATCTGCTTTTTCTCCAGTTCGTACACACGGGCACTCTGTGTTTTCATGTGCTCAAGATTGGTAATCGCTTCGACCAGTTTAGCCTGCGCAGTTGTAACGCTTGCAGTGCCGGCACCAATTTCCTGCCCTGCAATCTCAAGCGCCGCTTCTGCGGCCTCCACTACCAGCTCATAATCCGAAGAATCTACTTTCAGTAATACATCGCCAGGCTCAACCACCTGGTCCTTAACAACATTGACTTCTACAACGCGCCCGGACACCTGGGGAACAACGGGAATAACATAAGCCTGCACACGCGCCTGGTCAGTCCATGGTGCGATGCGGTCAGCAACCACGTACCAGACAAACAGAACTGCTACGACAATGAGAACGTACTTGCTAATCTTGCGCACCGGGTCGGGTGTGTTTTCATTATTAGCATCTTGATCTTCAGACATAGTTATTAGCCTTGTTGTTATTTATTTTAACCGCAGAGGCGCGGAGACGCAGAGGGTGCGGATTATTTTTAGCCGCGAACAACGCAAAAGACGCGATTGTTGTTTCAATAATTAAAACCTTTCGCGCTCCTGGCGTTATTTGCGGCTAAGTATAAACGGTGGGCGGAGCCCACCCTACGTTGTAGAACAAAACTTTTATATTGTTAACTCTGCGTCTCAGCGCCTCTGCGGTTATAACCTTTTACGTTGTTTGCACTTCAGCAGACACACCTTCGCGATTAAGCCACTCCATAAACAACTCATACCCCAGCGCCAGGATAACCGCACCGATAAACAGTCCGATAATACCGGACATAATCATACCGCCGATCGCACCCAGCAAGATCACCAGCATCGGAGTTTTCAAACCACGGCCAAGCAGCAGCGGTTTCAGGAAACTGTCACTGCCACTGACAATCAGCGCATAAATGGTAAATATAACCGCAGGCGTTGTATCAGCACTGGTCCACACATAGACGATGACAAAAGCCAGCACCAGCAGCGGCGGCAGCTGTGCAATTGCCAGCACGAGAATGAACAAAGTCCACAGCCCCCACGCCGGCACATCCATCATATACATACCGACTGCGCTCAATAATGCCTGGATCATGGCTATACCGATTACACCCTGAGCAATGCTTCGAATGGTATCTCTTGAAAGATTGGCAAACATCTCACCCTGCTTGTCATTCGTCAGGCGAGAGAAGGTCTTCAGTGTTATGTTATAAGCACCCGGTGCATTTGCCACCAGGATGCCGGAAATAATAATCGATATAATAAAATGCAAGATACCACTGCCTGCCCCTGCTGCAATGCCAATAATTTTTTCTCCCACCTGGTTCAACTGGGGCTCGTAAGTCTCAACTGCTCCTTGCAGATTTGTTGATGCCTGTGACCAGAAAGCGTAGAGCTTTTCACCAACAAGCGGCCATCCTTTAACGTTTTCATTCGGTGGCGGAACCTGCAGCTGCCCTTGCTCATATTTTTCTGATATTGCTTGCGACGTTTCGATAATCGAATCCGAAATCAACAGCGTGGGTGTTATCAGAAATGCCAGTGCCAGCAGTGTATAAACAACGGCAGCCAACTTGTTTCTATCACCCAGTGTGGATTTCAGTTTCACAAATAAGGGATAAATCGCGACAGCGATAATAACGCCCCACATTACCGGCTCGATAAACGGAGATACAATCATGAAGCACCAGGCCGCCAGCAACATCAGCAGGCCCAGCCGTATAGCAGCCTCAATTGTAATTTGAGTGAAATCCATGTTAGTTTGAACAGGTGTTGATTCCGGCATGCGTCAGCTCCAAGGTTGATGATATCCAGATACCAATGAGAGCTGATCTTATCAAGACCCGCCGGGATAAACACATTAATTGTTAAATAATTCCTGCAATTACAATTATCTAACGAATAATGTAATTACAAATGAGCGAACCGCGGGGAAATCGAAATGGGAAAAAAACACAAAGACAAATCTTCAAAATCGAAGAAGGGAAAGAAATCCACAAAAGTATCTGTGGTGGAGTCTGCACCAGAAAACATCCAGCACGCTGAACCAGAACCGGAAAGCATCGAGTATGCTGAATATGTCACCGCCGCGGATGTGATGGAACTGATAAACAGCCTCGAGGAAGGCCTCGACAAGCTCGACAAATCCAATCAGTTACTCAAGCAACAGATTGCACAAAACCAGAAGGCACCACAGCGTCAATACACGATGCTCAAGGTCATCACACTCATCCTGGGTATTGGCATCATCGCAGTCGGTTACAGCAGTGCAAAAACAAATTCACGCATGAATGAGAACATGAGCATGACCTCGTCCGAGATGGACAAGACAACGTCACGCATAACAACCATGAACACATCCATCGACTCCATGACCAGTGATATAAACAAGATAAACACCAGCCTTGGCAAGTTATCAGCCGATGTCACCACGATAAATCAAAGCGTCAACAAGGTAGCAAGTGATGTCAACAAGATAAACACGGACACTGCCAGCAAGACGTACAATACCCAGTATACGGGACGACCGATGACCACCAGGACACCGTGGCGATAGAGTTAAAGATTGATTTCAACGCAAAGACGCAAAGGCGCTAAGAACGCAAAGATAGATTAGTAGGGTGGGCTCCGCCCACCATTTAAAACTTTGCCGCAAGAAACGCAAAGGACGCGAATGTTGTTTTAATGTGAAATGTAGTAGTTCAGACTTGATCTGACAGTTGTTGTCGATTTTCGTATAAGCGGAAAACCAGCCTATGTTAGAGGTTTAACATCCTGTTTTCTCGCTGAGGCGCAGAGCACGCAGAGAAAAACGATATTTTTAATGAATAAAAAACATGTGTTAGCTCTGCGCTCTCTGCGCCTCAGCGAGAGTAAATTCTTTTTACTTTGCGGGCTTTGCGCCTTTGCGAGAGTAAATATCTAAAGC
>CAZRKQ010000175.1:0-20795 GCA_964600755.1 uncultured Thiotrichaceae bacterium | reverse complement strand
TTCAAAAAAAACCCCGAACGATGCCGGGGTTTTTTATTTAGTAAGGCTGGTAAAAATCAGCCGTTGCGGCATCAATCCTCTTATTCGGACTTGCCTTCGCCGCACTTGCCTTCACCGCACTTGCCTTCCTTCTTGGATTTGCCTTCGCCGCACTTGCCTTCACCGCATTTGCCTTCCTTCTTGGACTTGCCTTCACCGCACTTGCCTTCACCGCATTTGCCTTCAGCCAGCTGCATGTAGCCGCCGGACAGGTTCTGCATGCCAAACGGATTGGTATCGGCATTTGCTACAGGTGAAGCTGAAAGAGCTGCTGCGAATGTAGCGCCCATAGCTAGAGCCAGTGGTTTCTTGAATGATTTTTCGGACATAAAATGTTTCTCCGTTAAAAGTTGTGGTCACCCCATTTAGCGGGTGCGACCGAGTCTACAATGATTGCCTTTTGAATGACAATCGTTTCCAAATGAAGTTCATAAAATTAATCATTCTCAAATAGATTTTGCAGGCAAGTCAGGTAGGCGGCTTCATCTGGCATCCCATTATTACGCTGTGCCTGCCAGATGGCTTCGGAAAGACAGTCCATCATGCGGTGCTCAGCCTGGTGCGCGGAGCCGAGGGATTGTGTGAGTTTTTGATGGCAGTCCCTGATGCCGTCAGGCCGGTTGGTAGAGATTTGCTCGATCAGTGCGATGTGCATGCTCATGTGCAGGAACGGGTTGGTTTCACCATGGGCAGGGTGATAGTCCCTGTCAATGTTTGCGTCTTTTTCAAGCAGGCTATGGTATTCAGGGTGTTGCTCAATCACACTCGCAATCATTTGCTGCAGCGCATCCAGGACCTGTCCATCCTGCTTCAGCTTCCAGCAGTCATAGAAAACTTTGCGTAGTTCGGTGCGGTTATTACTGAACATTATTCTGTCTTTTGTTTGTATTCACACAGGTCTTCAATGACGCAGGAGCCACACCTTGGTTTTCGTGCGATACAGGTATAGCGGCCATGCAGGATCAGCCAGTGGTGAGCGTCCTGCCTGAATTCTTCGGGAACAAACTTTAACAGTTTTTTCTCGACTTCCAGCACCGTTTTGCCGGGTGCTATGTTTGTCCGGTTTGAGACCCTGAATATGTGTGTATCGACGGCAATGGTCGGGTGGCCAAAAGCAGTGTTTCTGACCACGTTGGCGGTTTTGCGGCCAACGCCGGGCAGGGCTTCAAGTTCATGTTGATGTTCAGGTACCTGGCTGTTATGTTGTTCGATCAGCAACTCACAGGTTTTGATAATGTTTTTGGCCTTGCTGTTGAACAGGCCGATCGTTTTTATATATTTTTTAAGACCTTCTTCGCCAAGGGTCAGTATCGCTTCAGGTGTGTTGGCTGTCGCAAACAGTTTGGCTGTTGCCTTGTTAACGCTGACATCGGTTGCCTGTGCTGAAAGTATCACTGCGATCAGCAGTTCAAACGGTGATGCGTAGACCAGTTCCGTGGTTGGCTCGGGATTTTCCTTTTTTAAGCGGGTAAAAATCTCATGACGCTTGGCTTTGTTCATCGGTAGCGGTTCGACTTGTTCAGTCTAATATTGTTTGATGCTGCGCGTGTGGTATTTATCCATATGTTTTCTCGCAGAGGCGCAGAGAGCGCAAAGGTTTTATCTATAGTAATTACATCAAAGCAGGTTTTTTTAAAAAACATTCAATGCGGTCTTTGCGTTCCTGGCGGCTTTGCTAGAGTTAATATCTGAATTTGCTACTTGTTTATCTTAGCTGGCCGGGGTTTCGGCAGGTGTTTCTGTAACGATGACAGCTTGAGTTGATGCAAAACGTTTATCTATATGATTTTTGATGGCGATTAACAGGCCAAGCCCGATGAATGCCCCCGGTGGCAGTACCGCCAGTAGAAAACCCGGATAATCATCACCCAGTGTCAACAGCATGGATCTTGCATCTTCGCCAAACATCAGGTGTGCATTCGCAAACAATGTGCCGGCACCTATAATTTCACGAAGAGTTCCGAGCGTGACAAGTACCAGCAGGAACCCCATGCCCATCATGAAGCCGTCCAGTGCAGAATCGAACACGTTGTTCTTTGAAGCAAATGATTCGGCACGTGCAATGATGGAACAGTTGGTTACGATTAACGGAATAAAAATACCCAGTATAAGAAACAGTTCATGGAACCAGGCGTTCATCGCCAGTTCAATCGTGGTGACAATCGAGGCGATAATAAGCACAAATATGGGTATTCTCACTTCGGGTCTGACCCAGTGGCGTATAGCCGAGACGCAGATATTAGATGCCACCAGGGTCAACATGGTGGCCAGACCAAGGCCAAGGCCATTAATAAATGTACCGCTAACGGCAAGTAACGGGCACAGGCCAAGCAGCTGCACCAGGGCGACATTGTTACCCCAGAGGCCGTTTTTAACTATTTTTAACTGTTGTGCTGCCATCTTGAGTTTCTTTAAATAGTTCTTTGCGATGTTCCTGGAAGTATAACAAAGTCGAGTGCACGGCTTTAACCACAGCTCGCGGGGTTATCGTAGCCCCGGTGAACTGGTCGAATTCGCCACCATCGCGTTTTACCTTCCATTTTTTTGGCGGCGGGTTTTCCAGCGATTTATCATTAAAGCCAAGTATCCAGTCGGATCGCTGCGACTCTACCGCATCGCCTAGCCCGGGGGTTTCCCTGTGTTTGGCGACGCGTACACCTGCAATGCTGCCATCATGGTAAATACCAACGAGTAAATTGATAGGCCCGCTGTAGCCATTGGGTGCGACGGGTGACAGTACAACGGCAACGGGCTTTTCGTTCTTATAGGCAAGGTAAGCCTTTGATGGTTCGTTGGTTCCAAGTAATGCGTCTTTGTCCAGCACAATCTGATCATCCAGCAAGTCATTATCATACTCGTCAGGTGACAGGATAGTATTTAATTTGCGTAGCAACACCAGTTGCTCATTGCGTTTTATCCTTTCGTAGGTGTTTTCGTAGGTGAGGCCAACTATCCCGGAACCGATGACGGCAAAAATCATCAACAGTGAGGCGGTGGTCAGAACTTGTTTATGAATGTTCACGAATGTCTGTCTGGTGCGCCATAGGTGCGTGGCTTGGTGTAATGATCAAGCAGGGGTACTGTCATGTTCATGAGTAATACCGCAAACGCAATGCCGTCCGGGTAACCGCCCCAGGTACGGATAATGTAAGTGATAGCCGCTATACCGGCGCCGTAAATAATTCTACCTCTAGGTGTTGTGCTGGCTGTGACCGGGTCGGTAATAATAAAGAATGCTGCGAGCATGGTGCCGCCACTGAGGGTATGAAACAGGGCAGAACTGTAGCTTGCGTAATCGACTACAGCAAAGAAGTTAGCAATCAGAATCAGGCTGATAAGGAAAGCGAGTGGGATGCGTTTATCGATCACACCCTGTCGAATTAGCCAGATCCCGCCAAGCAAATACAAGCCATTAACCCATTCCCAGCCAATACCGGTTACATAGCCAAACAGTTCGCCATAAACGCGATGTGCCCTGACATATTCAATATCATATTCGAGATTTATTTGTGTCTTGAGTGTGTCTATTGGAGTTGCCATGGTGATGGCATCGATATTTTGGCCTTCAGGTACGGTATTGCCAAAAACGAGTGAAATTGTATCCATTAAGCCCGGCCAGCCATCTGCAACACCCATCGGCGGCGTCCAGTATGTCATTTCACGTGGAAAAGAAATCATTACTACGACATAACCTACCATCGCCGGGTTAAAAGGATTAAAACCCAGGCCGCCGTACAGATGTTTGGCAACTACAATGGCAAACAGGCTGGCAATCGTGGTCAGCCACCATGGTGCAAGCGGAGGTAATGCAAGCGCCAGCAGGCATGCAGTAACCAGTGCACTGCCATCACTCAAGGCAGGTTTAAGCGGACGTGACCTGGCTTTAAGCATGACAGCTTCACTAACCATGCAAACACTGATGGCAATGACCAGGTTGAACAATACTCCCCAGCCAAAGAACCAGAACATGGCGATGCTGCCTGGTATGAGCGCATATAATACTTTCAGCATCAATGACTGAACGTTGCTGTTGTTTGTCAGATAGGGTGAATTTGCTTTACTGAACAACATCTCGATCAGCTCTCATGCTTCTTGTGTTCTTCACGTCTGGCATCGGCTTCCCTGATTTTTTGCAGTTGTTCTGGCGTCAGGTTCTCCGTGTTTTTGGCTTTTGTTTTTTGCATTGCTTTTTTTTCATCTACGCGAGCCAGCGCTGCTGCAATCAGGGCTTTCTTTTTGTCCATTTCCTTGTCGCGCCCGCTCTTGTTTTTTGCCAGTGCGTCACGTTTCTTCTTTAGCCTTGCCTCGCGTTCCTGCTTGTGTTTTTCCAGTCGTTCCTGCCTTTTTTCATGGCGTTGTCGTGCAATATCCGATTTTTTACGCTCACGCTCCTGTTCCCAGATATCAGATTTGGCGTATCGGTAATATTGCACCAATGGTATCTGGCTGGGGCAGACATATGCGCAACAACCACACTCAATGCAGTCAAACAGATTGTACTCAACTGCACGATCATAATCCTTGTCGCCAGCAAACCAGTACAGTTGCTGCGGCAGCAGATTGGCCGGGCAAACTTCTACACACTCGCCGCAGCGTATGCATGGCATATGTATCTCACTGCTTGGCAGTGTAATGTCGATACCGGCTGTTACAAGCAGGCAGTTGGTCGCTTTTATGACGGGTAACTCATCGGTATTCAGGGCGAGGCCCATCATCGGTCCGCCCATGATGAGTGCCCTGGCATCACTTTTGTATCCACCACAAAATTCAATGCAGTCGTGAATCGAGGTTCCAATGTCTACCTCCAGGTTCTGTGGCGAACTTACACCGCGGCCGGTAATGGTGACTATGCGTGAGATCAGGGGTTCATCTTCGTATACAGCTTTGTATATAGCGTAACTTGTAGCCACGTTATGGCAAAGTATATGTATGTCAGAAGGGAGACCATTAACCGGCACTTCCTTGCCGGTTATTACCTTGATTAACTGGCGCTCGCCACCGCTGGGATAAATAGTCGGGACTGATTGTACCTTGATGTTGTCGCTGCCATCCTGTTCAACCGCCCTGGTGACAGCTTCGATTGCTTCCGGCTTGTTGTCTTCAATGGCGATGACGCATTTTTCTGCCTTGATAACATGCTCAATAATTTTTGCACCCTTAACGATGCCATCAGCGCGTTCGCGCATCAGCATGTCATCACAGCTGATGTAGGGTTCACATTCAACACCATTCAGTATCAGGGTTTCTATACCGACTTCGGTTTGCTTAACTGCGGCCGGGAACGTGGCGCCGCCAAGACCTACGATGCCGGCATCACGGATAATTCTTCGCAGGTTATGTGATGATGTGTTTATGTAATTATCACCAACAGGGCTGCGTTTCACCCATTCATCTTTATGATCATTCTCGATGACAATACATGTGCCTGCGAGCCCTGAAGGGTGGGGGAAATGATGTCTTGCTATTTCCACGACTTTGCCAGATACCGGTGAGTGTATAGCTGCGCTGATCATACCGTGAGGGCCGGCCAGCATCTGGCCTTTTAGTACCCTGTCGCCCATGGAGACATGGATCTCACCGTCAGCACCCATGTGCTGATTGAGGGGAATTACATAACGTCCACTCGAAGGCATGCGGCTGATTGGACTCTGCGTGGACATCTCCTTGTGTCCAGGCAGTTTTATGCCGCCATGGAAGTTCCAGGTGCTTTCTTCGGTTTTTAGGATATTTGAGTTTTCAGTTGCTTTCATATCAACCTGCCCTTGGTGCAGCATAGCCACCTTCAGGTTGATGCCATTTCCATGTTTTTAATGTCGGCGCGACCGGCTTAACATGAATACAGTCGACCGGGCAGGGTGGGATGCACAAGTCACATCCGGTACATTCGCTTTCTATAACGGTATGCATGCGCTTTGCGGCACCAAGTATGGCATCAACAGGGCAGGCCTGAATGCACAGGGTGCATCCGATGCAGGTGTCTTCATCGATGTAAACAACAGTTTTTGATTCTTTTTCTTCACCATGTTCGGCATTAAGGGGCTTGGGTTCAACGTCGAGCAAGTCTGCCAGTGCGATGATCACGGTTTCACCCCCGGGCGGGCACTGGTTGATATCAGCTTCGCCCCTGGCGATAGCTTCCGCATAGGGCCGGCAGCCTGCATAGGTGCACTGACCACATTGTGTTTGCGGCAACAGGGCATCGATCTGTTCTACTACAGGGTCGCCCTCAACTCGAAAGCGAATCGCGGAGTAACCCAGCAGCAAGCCAAACAATGCTGCAATAATTGCCAGTGTAATGACGACAACCATCATGAGTGTCAGCGTATACCTATACCTTGATCAAGCCAGCAAAGCCCATAAATGCCAATGACATAATGCCAGCAGTAATCAATGCGATGGAAGTACCTTGAAAAACTTCCGGGACATCCGCTACTGCGATGCGTTCACGCATGGCTGAAAACAACACGAGCACCATCGAGAATCCAACCGAAGCGCCGAAGCCATAGAACAGTGATTGCAAAAAGTTGTTCTGCTCCTGAACATTTAATAAAGCTACACCCAGCACGGCACAGTTGGTAGTTATTAATGGCAGGAAGATGCCGAGAACGTTATAAAGCAACGGGCTGGTTTTATGTACGACCATCTCGGTGAACTGGACAACGACAGCAATCACCAGGATAAACATGATGGTTCGCATGTACTCTATACCTAAAGGTGCCAGGATGTAGTGGTTGACCAGGTAGCTAAACACGGATGAGAGCGTTAATACAAAGGTGGTAGCCAGGGCCATGCCCATCGCTGTTTCGAGTTTGCGTGATACACCCATGAATGGGCACAGGCCGAGAAATTTCACCAGCACAAAGTTGTTCACCAGGATAGTGCTGAGAAGTATGAGAGCGTATTCGGTCATTCCGGCCAGTCTGTGTGAAGAATTTGAGGGCTAGTGTAGCAAAATAAGCGGCTAATAATATGTCAGTATTGCAGGGGATATATTGAGCCTGATCATGAACTTGCGTGAAATGAAAAGGCTCAATAGGCCCTGCTGATGATCAGGCCTGCCCACACCGGGTTGTGGGCATTCGGGCCTTTGAATTCTTTACTGGAGGCACGGTAGAGTCCACAGATGAACACAGATATCTATATAGTCCGCAAAAAACCCGAACGAAACAAAAACATAACAATAAGCTCCAGCTCTTTCCCGTGCTTAGCGTATTTCACGGGCAAACAAAACATTTCAAATCCGTGTTCATCTGCGTTCATCCGTGGACTATATAAGCATGTTGATCTGAGCCATGCCGACGGACGTTGGCGAAAATGGCTTGAAACCCCACAAAAAATCCTTATATAAAGAACAATCAGAGAATTTCAGAGGGTTACACAAATGCGAATGGACAAACTCACCAGCAAGTTCCAGATGGCACTGGCTGATGCCCAGTCACTGGCTGTCGGGCGCGATCATCAGTTTATTGAGCCGATTCACGTGATGGCGGCACTGCTTGAGCAGGACAGCAGCACGGTAAGGCACCTGTTTGCAACCACGGGCTGCAATGTTGATCTGCTGGTTTCGAAGCTGCTTGAAGAGCTGGACCGCATGCCGCGGGTTGAAGGCACGCAGGGTGACGTGCAGATCTCAAATGAGCTCGGTCGTCTGCTTAATGTAACTGACAAGCTGGCGCAGAATCGCAATGACCAGTACATATCCAGCGAGCTATTTGTGCTTGCTGCAATTGACGACAAAAGCAAGCTTGGCGAACTGCTGCGCTCCTGCAACCTCAATAAAGACACTATGGAAAAGGCCATCAATGATGTTCGTGGTGGTCAGAAAGTGGATGATCCCAACGCTGAGGATCAGCGCCAGGCACTGGAAAAATACACCATCGATCTGACCGAGCGTGCACAGCAGGGCAAGCTGGACCCTGTTATTGGCCGTGATGAAGAAATCCGTCGCACCGTGCAGGTACTGCAGCGCAGAACCAAGAACAACCCGGTGCTGATTGGTGAACCGGGTGTGGGTAAAACCGCCATAGTGGAAGGCCTGGCGCAGCGCATCATCAACGGTGAAGTACCGGAAGGGCTGAAAAACAAGCGCCTGTTATCGCTTGATCTGGGCTCGTTGATTGCGGGTGCAAAGTTTCGCGGTGAATTTGAAGAGCGCCTCAAGGCAGTGCTCAACGATCTCTCCAAGCAGGAAGGGCAGATCATATTATTTATCGATGAATTGCATACCATGGTGGGCGCCGGCAAGGCCGAAGGCGCGATGGATGCCGGCAATATGCTCAAGCCTGCGCTGGCGCGTGGTGAATTGCACTGTGTCGGTGCAACAACGCTGGATGAGTATCGCAAATATATAGAAAAAGATGCTGCACTCGAGCGTCGATTCCAGAAAGTTCAGGTAGATGAGCCCAGTGTGGAAGACACCATCGCAATCCTGCGTGGTTTGAAGGAGCGCTACGAAGTGCATCATGGTGTTGATATCACCGACCCGGCGATCGTCTCGGCAGCAATACTGTCACATCGCTATATCAGTGACCGCCAGCTGCCGGACAAGGCAATCGACCTGGTCGATGAAGCAGCCAGCCGTATACGCATGGAAATCGACTCCAAGCCCGAGGTGATGGATCGTCTCGATCGCAGAATCATTCAGCTCAAGATCGAGCGTGAAGCGCTGAAGAAAGATGAAGACAAGGCGACCAAGGCGCGTCTGAAAACGCTGGAGCAGGAAATCGAAGAACTCGAGCGTGAGTACAGTGATTATGAAGAACAATGGACCGCTGAAAAGGTCGCTGTGCAGGGTTCGAAAAACATCAAGGAAGAGCTTGAACGTGCGCGACTGGAACTTGAAACCGCGCACCGAGCCGGTGATCTTACACGCATGTCCGAATTGCAATACGGACGCATACCCGAACTGGAAAAACAGCTGGATCAGGCCGCACAGCTGGAACAAAGCGACCCGTCTGAAAACAGGCTGCTGCGCAACAAGGTGCAAACGGACGAGATTGCAGAGATCGTATCGCGCTGGACCAGTATCCCGGTCAGCAAGATGATGGAAGGCGAGCAGGAAAAGCTGCTGCGCATGGAAGAGGAAATCGGCAAGCGAGTCGTTGGCCAGCAAGATGCTGTTGTCGCGGTGTCAAATGCCATCCGCCGTTCACGTGCAGGATTATCCGATCCGAATCGTCCCAATGGCTCATTCATGTTCTTTGGTCCGACCGGTGTGGGTAAAACCGAGCTGACCAAGGCGCTGGCCGAGTTCCTGTTTGACACTGACGATGCCATGGTGCGACTGGATATGTCCGAGTACATGGAAAAACATTCTGTCGCCCGATTGATCGGCGCGCCTCCGGGTTATGTCGGTTATGACGAAGGCGGCTACCTGACGGAAGCGGTAAGGCGCAAACCCTATTCGGTGATCCTGCTCGATGAAATTGAAAAAGCGCATCCCGATGTCTTCAACGTGCTGCTGCAGGTGCTGGATGACGGTCGTCTCACCGATAGCCAGGGCAGAACCGTCGATTTCAAAAATACTGTTATCATCATGACGTCCAACCTGGGTTCTCACCAGATCCAGGAGATGGCGGCTGCGGGTGATTATGAAGGCGTGAAGAAAGCGGTGATGGACATTGTCGGCCAGCACTTCCGCCCGGAGTTCATCAACCGTGTCGATGAAACCGTGGTGTTCCATCCGCTGGGTCGTGAACAGATTCGCTCAATCGCCACTATCCAGATCGAGCATTTGCGCCAGCGCTTACAGGAGAAGGATATCGCGCTTGATGTCAGCGAGGCGGCGCTGGATAAACTCGGTGAAGCAGGCTTTGATCCGGTATATGGTGCACGTCCTTTGAAGCGCGCTATCCAGCAGTACCTGGAAAATCCGCTGGCGCAGCAGTTGCTCGTCGGTGACTATGTTGAAGGTGATGTCATACGAGTCGATCTCAAGGACGGTGAAATAACATTCGGCAAGTTGCAGGCAGTGAAAGCGGCTGTATAAATAACAGCTAAATTGCAAACTGATAACAAGGTCAGCGCATAATACGTCGGCCTTGTTGTTTATATGCCAGCTTTATATACAGTTATTAAATGCAGATTCACCGCAGAGGCGCGGAGGCGCAGAGAACAACTGTTCTTATTGTATCTGCATTACGGTAGCCTGGATAAAGCGCAGCGTAATCCGGGAACCGATTGTTGCATTGAAAAACCCGGATTTCACTTCGTTACATTCAGGCTACCACATTAAGAAGCCTCTGCGTCTCCGCGCCTCTGCGGTAAAGCAATCGTATTTCTTTGCGGTGAATTATTAAATGGTTTATTCGAGCGATTTACAGTGGGCGAATATAGCCATACTAGTGGCGTTCCTAGTTACTTGCCAGGCGCAATAGTTTATCCAGGGTTTTTGTCGGTAGTACACGTTTAAGATAACCAAACAGGTACGTTGGGAAGGTCACGTAATAGCGTGCTTTAGGATTAGGTGATTCGAGTGCGTGTATGACTTTTTTTAACACGGCTTCCGGCGGTAGTGTAAATGGTACTGCCGGGCCCTCCTTGTTGAGTCGAGTCAGAACACGTTGATAGCGTTCACTGTGTACACTGTTTTCAACATCGATATGTTTTTGCATCGCAGCCAGGGCGTTGGCACGAAAACGACTCAGTATCGGGCCTGGCTCAACCAGTGAGACATGTATATTGGTGTCCTTGAGCTCAAGTCGCAGTGTGTCGCTCAGGCCTTCGATGGCGTACTTGGTGGAATTATATGCGCCGCGAAACGGCATTACGACGAAGCCGAGTACAGAGCTGTTCTGGATGATGCGGCCATGCCCCTGATTACGCATCACCGGCAACAGCAGGTTGGTGAGTTCAAGCCAGCCGAAAAAATTGGTTTCGAACTGGGCGCGTATGGCGTCGCGGCTCAGGTCTTCGACGGCACCGGGCAGCCCGAAGGCGCCATTATTGAACAGGGCATAGAGCTCGCCATCGGTTCTGCGCAGTATTTCATCGACAGCCTGTTTGATCGAGGCTGAATCATCCAGGTCGAGTTGCAGGCTTTCGAGGCCTTCAGCATTGAGCATTGCTACACTTTCGGCTCGCCTGGCCGTGGCAAATACCCGGTAGCCGCGCTGTTTCAAACCCCTGGCAACACAATAGCCGATTCCGCTCGAACTGCCGGTAATGAGGATGGTCTTGCCAGCGTGTTTTGACATGCGCGAAGCTTAGCATGGACATGACAGCGGGCAGGCTGGGCGTATATAATTCGCTGCTTATATTTTGATGCTGAACTGTTATGCCGATATACGAATACCAGTGCACGGAATGCGGTTACCAGACCGAAGTGCTGCAGAAAATTTCCGATGATCCGATGAAGGATTGTCCTCAGTGCGGCAAGCTGACCATGAAGAAAATGGTGACGGCGGCGGCATTTCGCCTCAAGGGCGGCGGCTGGTATGAAACCGATTTTAAATCTGGCAAGAAGAAAAACGTGCACGATGCAGGCGATGCTGCTAAATCCGACAGCAAGTCATCTGACAAGGCATCATCTAAAGTAGCGGAAAAGCCTGTCGGAGGCAGCACGACCGCAACGAAGAAATCACCATCTTCAAAAAACTAATTGCCAATCAATAACATAGCGATTAACATCGCTTCCTTTTTTAGAGAACATCATGCGTAGCCATTATTGCGGACAAGTAAGCGAAGAACTGATTGATCAGGAAGTCACCCTGTGCGGCTGGGTCAATCGTCGTCGAGATCATGGTGGCGTGATTTTTGTCGATTTACGTGACCGTGAAGGCCTGGTGCAGGTGGTGTTCGATCCTGATCGCGAGAAGATGTTTGCACTTGCCGAGCGTATCCGTAATGAATATGTGCTGCAGGTCAAAGGGCGGGTACGGGCGCGTGATGAAGCCACCATCAATGAAAAGCTGGCGACTGGACGTGTTGAAGTACTCGGGCTAGAGCTAGTCGTACTCAATACAGCTGAAACGCCCCCGTTCCAGCTCGATGAAGATGATGTACACGATGACCTTCGGCTGCGCTATCGCTACATCGATCTGCGCCGTGACGAAATGCGCGACCGGATGCGTCTGCGCCACCAGGTGACAACGTATTTACGCCATTATCTTGACGGTCACGGTTTCTGGGAAATCGAAACGCCGATGCTGACCAAGGCGACGCCGGAGGGTGCGCGCGACTACCTGGTACCCAGCCGCACCAACAAGGGCAAGTTCTTTGCGCTACCGCAATCGCCGCAGTTGTTCAAACAGTTGCTGATGATGTCGGGTATGGATCGCTATTACCAGATCGTGCGCTGTTTTCGCGATGAGGACCTGCGTGCTGACCGCCAGCCCGAGTTTACCCAGCTCGATATCGAAACGTCGTTTATGGGTGAAGAAGCGGTAATGCAAATTAATGAGGACATGATACGCGGCCTGTTCAAACAAGTGCTGGATGTCGAGTTGCCAAATCCGTTCCCGCATATGGGCTATGCCGAGGCCATGTCGCGTTATGGCTCGGACAAGCCTGATCTGCGCATCCCGCTTGAGCTGGTTGATCTTGCAGCAGAAATGAAGGATGTTGAATTCAAGGTGTTCTCTGGCCCGGCCAGTGATCCCAAGGGCAGGGTCGTTGTACTGCGCTTGCCCGGTGGCGCCGAGCTGTCACGCAAGGAAATCGATAATTACACCGATTATGTTGGTCGTTACGGGGCCAAAGGTCTGGCATGGATCAAGGTCAATGATGTTGCTGCAGGTCGTGATGGCCTGCAATCGCCCATCGTTAAATTCCTGCCGGATGATGTGCTCACAGCCATTATCGACAAGACGGCGACAGAGTCGGGTGATATCCTGTTCTTCGGTGCAGGTGATGCGACGACCGTGAATGAATCCATTGGTGCGCTACGCGTCAAGCTGGGACATGACCGCGGCCTGGTCGCTGACGAATGGCGGCCATTGTTCGTGGTCGACTTCCCGATGTTCGAGGACGACGGTAATAACGGGCTAACCCCGCTGCACCATCCGTTCACTGCGCCGGCAATCACTTCACCGGAAATGCTCAAAACCGAACCGGGTACGATTTTATCGCGTGCCTATGACATGGTACTGAACGGTACCGAGCTTGGTGGTGGCTCTGTTCGTATCCACGATAGTGAAATGCAAAAGGCGGTATTTGAGCTGCTAGGCATCTCTGACGAGGAAGCCGATGACAAGTTCGGCTTTTTGCTGACGGCGCTGAAATATGGCTGCCCGCCGCATGCCGGTATTGCATTCGGGCTCGATCGCCTGGTGATGCTGATGAGCGGGGCCGACTCAATTCGTGATGTAATGGCATTCCCGAAAACACAGACGGCATCCTGTCCGTTGACTTCAGCACCATCCCCGGTTTCCAGTGCGCAACTGAAAGAATTGAATTTACGCTTGCGAAAAACCGAGGCTGATAAGCCAACGGCTTGATGTCATTAGGGTGTACCCCAATTTAGTCGTTGCACTTTGTGTCTGAATAAGTAATCTCAACAAATCCAAGCCGTCTAAATACAATATGAACGCAGCCGCAATTCAACCCTACGCTCTTCTGGATGATCAGGAATGCGAACAGCGCATCAGGCGCGCCAGGCAGGTCCTGGGCGAACGCCTGGTTATCCTCGGTCATCACTACCAGCGTGACGAAGTGTATCAGCATGCTGATTTCACCGGTGATTCGCTCAAGCTGTCGCGCCAGGCGGCAGGAACAAAAGCCGAATACATCGTTTTCTGCGGCGTCCACTTCATGGCAGAAGTGGCAGACATACTGACGCGGCCCGATCAGGTTTCAATTCTGCCTGATATGGCTGCCGGTTGTTCCATGGCCGATATGGCAGATTTGCAGCACGTGGAGAAGGCCTGGAAAGAGCTGGCTGAGGTGCTTGACCCGGATGAGCATGTTACCCCGGTTACCTACATCAATTCTGCAGCCGACCTGAAAGCGTTCTGTGGCGAACACGGTGGCATTGTCTGTACTTCGACCAATGCGCGCCACGTGCTGGACTGGTCGTTTGAGCGACGAGACAAGGTGCTGTTTTTCCCTGATCAGCATCTTGGCCGAAACACCGGTTACACCATGGGTATCCCGCTGGAGCAGATGGTGGTGTGGGATTATGACAAGCCGATGGGCGGTCTTGAAGCAGAACAGATCAGGCAGGCAAAAATCATTCTGTGGAAAGGCTTTTGCTCGGTTCACCAGATGTTCCAGCCTGAGCAGATAGATAATTTCAAACAGAAATACCCGGAAACGATAGTAATCGCTCATCCCGAGAGCCCGTTCGAAGTATGCCAGAAGGCTGATTACGTCGGTTCCACCGAATACATCATCAAGACCATCGCCGCAGGCAAGCCGGGCAGTCGCTGGCTGGTGGCAACAGAGCTCAACATGGTGAACCGCCTGC
Organism: uncultured Thiotrichaceae bacterium; assembly: GCA_964600755.1. Lineage (GTDB taxonomy): Bacteria > Pseudomonadota > Gammaproteobacteria > SZUA-229 > SZUA-229 > JABDQW01. The sequence goes on along the minus strand of CAZRKQ010000175.1, from coordinate 6,352 downwards.
ACGATCAGCATAAGGGTGCGGGTACCAATGTCCATTTTATGTCACCTAATGTGTGCATGTGCTCGACCATGTTTCGCATCGATCCACAGCATCTGGCCTGGGTGCTGGAAAACCTGGTCGATGGTGTTGTCGTCAACCAGGTGTCCGTGCCGGAAAAAACGGCAGAGTTTGCGCGAACTGCCTTGAATCGAATGCTCGAAGTATCCCCCTAGAACACAAATAGTATTCTTTGTGCCTGCACTGCCTGTAAAATACGGCCATGCGTGAAGCAGTCGTATTAGTACACGGTATCTGGAGCAATGGCATGGACATGTGGCGTCTGCGTCAGCATTTGTCTCGTGCCGGTTATGAGTGCCATATCTTCAAGTATCAGATCTGGGGAAAACCGCCCGCACAGATAGCCAACCGGTTGCATGAATACGTAGACAAAATGGATGCACCTATTGTGCATTTCGTCGGCCACAGTTTTGGCGGTATTGTATTGATGCACATGTTTGATCAGTTCCCATTTACCAGGGACGGGCGTGTTGTACTTATGGGCGCCCCGGTGAATGGCAGTGTTGTCGGCCAGCGCATGTCGCGTTTGGCTATAACGCGATGGACACTGGGCAGAACAACCGAGCAGGGCATACTGGGCGATGTGCCTGCATGGAAGGGCTGGCAGGATATCGGCATCATTGCGGGCACATTCCCGCTGGGCGCAGGTCTCGTTGCCGGCGGTCCGCCTGCACCCCATGATGGCACAGTTTCTGTTGATGAAACCCGGCTCAAGGGGGCTTCGGATTTTATTGCCTTGCCCGTCAGCCATATGGGGATGCTGATATCGACACATGCCGCTACCCAGGTGGTTACATTCCTGCGTTCGGGCAAGTTCGGAGATGTAGTCGGTACACCTTTGCTGGACACAGGCGTCGCCTGAGATTTCGCTGCGCGAAATCAGGGGCAAGTGGCAAGGGACGAGTGGCGAGGTATAAGGGAAAAGTAGAACAGGGTTTTCCTTGCCACTCGTCCCTTGCCACTTGCCCCTGTAAAAAAATGATACACTTCACGCCATGTTTTTAGTTGTATAGGTACTCCATGGCAGGCCACAGTAAATGGGCGAATATCAAGCATAGAAAAGCCGCCCAGGACAAAAAACGCGGGAAAATCTACACCAAACTTATTCGAGAAATCACGGTGGCTGCACGCAGCGGTGGCGGTGGTGATCCTTCAACCAATCCAAGGCTGCGCCTGGCAATGGACAAGGCACTCGGTGCCAACATGAACAAGGACACGATCGAACGTGCCATCAAGCGCGGTACCGGTGAGGGTGATGATGCCAATTACGAAGAAGTACGCTATGAAGGCTACGGGCCGGGCGGGATAGCGGTAATGGTCGATTGCATGACAGATAACCGCAACCGCACCGTCTCCGAAGTGCGACACGCATTTACCAAGTCAGGCGGTAACCTGGGTACAGACGGTTCGGTTGCCTACATGTTCAGCCGTATCGGCATGATGACATACCCGGCCGGTAGTGATGAAGATGCAATTATGGAAGCCGCACTGGAGGCGGGCGCAGAGGATGTTGAAGCCAATGACGATGGCAGTATCGATGTTTCAACCAGCTATGAAGATTTCATGACGGTAAAGGATGCTATGGAAGCGGCTGGGCACTCGCCGGAGGATGCTGAAATTATTGAGAAACCGACTACCGACATGCTTGTTTCGGAGGATGATGCCGAGAAAATCCTACGCCTCATCGATATCCTCGAAGAGCTGGATGATGTTCAGGAAGTTTACACCAATGCAGATTTTCCGGAAGATGTGCTGGCGAATTTGCAGTAGCGAGAGATTCCAGTCGCCATGATACGAGTCATCGGTATCGATCCGGGGTCGCGTATTACCGGCTATGGTGTTGTCGATACCGACGGCTTCAGACACAAGTATGTCACCAGCGGTTTTATTCAAATAAAGGCTGACACACTGGGCGATAAACTCGGTATCATATTCGTCGAAGTCAGCAAGATTGTCACGACCTGGAAGCCGGAATCGATGGCAATCGAACAGGTATTTGTAAAACACAATGTTGATTCTGCCTTGAAACTGGGGCAGGCAAGAGGTGCGGCAATCTGCGCATGCGTGCAGGCAGAGCTGCCTATTGGTGAATACACACCACGGGCTATAAAAAAAGCAGTCGTCGGCAGCGGCGCTGCAGACAAACAACAAATACAACAGATGATTCAACGATTACTGGGTCTGGATGAACTGCCGCAGAGCGATGAAGCAGACGCACTGGCTATAGCTATCTGTCATGCACATCACATTAAAGTTCGATCTTCTGGTGTTGCTTCAGGATCGCGTCGAGGGCGCTGGGTTTGATCGGCCGTATCAAGGGTAAGCTGCTGAGTAAACAACCACCCGAACTGCTGGTTGATGTGCATGGCGTTGGTTACGAAATGGAAGCACCAATGTCGACCTTCTATCAATTACCACTCATCGGCGAAGAAATTGTGCTGCATACGCATATGGTGGTGCGTGAAGATGCGCAATTGCTCTATGCATTCTACTCAATCGGCGAGCGTAAATTATTCCGTGACCTCATTCGTATCAACGGCGTTGGTCCGAAGCTGGGTCTGACCATTCTTTCCGGCATCAGTGCCCGTGACTTTGCCCGTGCGGTACAGGAGGGTGATGCGGCGGCACTGACGGGTCTGCCTGGTGTTGGCAAGAAAACTGCAGAGCGCCTCATCGTTGAATTGCGAGACAAACTAAGTGATGATACTGCGCGGATATCTGATGATTCAGCTGCTGCATCTTCTGTTGCTGCTGGATACCAGCACAGTCCGGTGAGTGATGCAGTAAGCGCTTTAACTGCACTCGGTTACAAGGCACAGGAGGCCAGTCGTATGGTACGCGCGGTAGATGCCGCAGACCTGGAAACCGAGGACATTATCAAAGCAGCGTTGCAGGGTACGGTAAAGGGTTAATTATCTATGGCGGAAGAACGCATAATCGCAGCTGAGCAGATGGATGATGAAGTCGCTATTGACCGTGCTATTCGTCCGCAACTTTTAAACGATTATCGTGGCCAGCCTGCTGTTACTGAACAGCTGGAAATATTCATTCCCGCGGCAAAAGCACGCAAAGAAGCACTGGACCATTTGCTGATATTTGGCCCCCCGGGTCTGGGTAAAACCACCCTGGCTCATATTGTGGCCAACGAAATGAAGGTGAACCTGCATTCAACTTCAGGCCCGGTGCTGGAGAAGCCGGGTGACCTGGCGGCGCTGTTGACCAACCTGGAACCGCACGATGTTTTGTTTGTGGATGAGATCCATCGTTTAAGCCCCGTGGTGGAAGAAATACTGTATCCGGCAATGGAAGATCACCAGCTGGATATTATGATCGGCGAAGGCCCGGCAGCACGTTCAATCAAGCTCGATCTGCCGCCATTTACATTGATTGGTGCTACCACCCGTGCAGGTTCGTTGACCTCGCCTTTACGTGACCGCTTTGGCATCGTGCTGCGGCTGGAGTTTTACTCATCACCGGATCTGAAGCATATCGTGCAGCGTTCGGCGCATATACTGAATGTAGAAATTGATGAGGCAGGTGCTGCCGAAATAGCAAAACGTTCACGTGGTACGCCTCGAATATCCAATCGTCTGCTCAGGCGTGTGCGTGACTATGCACAGGTAAAGGCTGATGGTGCGATCCTGGCTGACATAGCATCGGCGGCACTGAAGTTATTGAATGTCGACCATAGCGGATTTGATGTCATGGATCGACGCCTGTTACAGGCAATTATCGAGAAATTTGACGGTGGCCCGGTTGGTGTTGAAAACCTCGCGGCAGCAATTGGTGAAGAACGCAACACTATTGAAGATGTTATTGAGCCTTACCTGATACAGCAGGGCTACCTGATGCGAACACCGAGAGGCCGTGTAGCGACAGCTAATGTCTACCGGTTGTTTGGTCTGAAACCACCAGCAGCGACGAAGCAGGATCAGGCAACGCTTGACCTGATACAAGGCAAATAAAACAACATAAAAATCATAATATTTTTTCTGCATAATGGGAAAACAGATTGAATTTACCTGGCCGGTACGTGTCTATTATGAGGATACGGATGCCGGTGGCGTCGTATATTATGCGAACTATCTGAAATTTCTGGAACGTGCCAGAACAGAGTACTTACGCGAGCTCGGATTTGAGCAGGACCAATTAAAACAAGAATACGGAATAATCTTTGCTGTCCACAGCCTGTCGATACAGTATCAAAAACCTGCAGTGTTCAATGATGCGCTGACAGTTACCGCCGCGATCATCGACAAGGGCAAGGCAAGACTGACATTTAAACAGATGATAACAAGAGATAAAGACAATACGAGCATTTGCAGTGCAGAAGTAACCATCGCCTGCCTGAATGCAGAGAAATTTTCCCCCGCGCGCATACCGGCACACATCCAGGGGGTATTGCATGGAAGCTGATATGTCATTACTCAGCCTGGTGTCACGTGCCAGTATCCTGGTTCAGCTGGTAATGCTGGCATTGCTGGCCGCTTCTTTCCTCTCCTGGTTCGTTATTTTCACCAAGCACAAGATACTCAAGCTCGCGCGTGAAGATGCCATTCGTTTCGAAGACCAGTTCTGGTCCGGCATCAACCTGGCCGACCTGTACAGCCGCCAGAAAAAGAAAGATGATGAACGCAGGGGCATGGCGCGAATTTTTGAGTCCGGCTTTGCCGAGTATGCGCGGTTGCACAAACGAACCGTCGGCAGTGGAGAAATGCTGCTCGCGGGTGTGCAGCGCAGCATGAAAGTCTCGTTGGCGCGCGAGGAAGACAAGCTTGAATCAAACCTGTCGCTGCTGGCGACCATCGGCTCCATCAGTCCGTATGTCGGCCTGTTCGGCACGGTGTGGGGCATTATGCGTTCATTTACTGCGCTGGGTTCGGTACAACACGCAACACTGGCGATGGTCGCACCCGGTATTGCCGAGGCATTGATCGCGACTGCAATGGGTCTGTTTGCGGCGATTCCAGCGGTGATTGCCTACAATCGTTATTCCGACCAGGTGGACAGGTTGATTGGTTCTTATGAAAACTTTGCGGAAGAGTTCTCCACCATTCTTCAACGCCAGGGTGCTGCTGAGCTCGATGAAAAGCCTGCCGAGGTTGCTTGATGCGCCGCACGGGTAAAAGAAAACCGGTATCCGAGATCAATGTCGTTCCATACATCGACGTCATGCTGGTGCTGTTGATAATCTTTATGATTACAGCGCCGCTGATACAGCAGGGCGTTGAAATTGACCTGCCGCATGCAAGCGCAAATCCCATGCCACCTGAACAACGTGAGCCCCTGGTTATCTCAGTAAGCAAGGATGGCGATTTCTATCTCAATATTGGCGAGAATAACGACAAGCCGATTGAAGAAGACCTGCTGGCTAATCGTGTTGCTGCGGTCATCACTAATCACCCGCAAACGCCGGTGCTGGTTCGGGGTGACAAGGCCGTTGATTATGGCCGTGTTACCGAGGCCATGGTGTTGTTGCAATCAGCAGGTGTTGAAAAAGTAGGTCTGATGACCGAGTCACTGGATCAGTAATTATATGGCGTCATCCAGTTTGTGGCCAAGTATGTACCAGGTAATCAAGCGCCATCCAACGGCGGTCGTGTTTTCTGTCGGGCTACACGTTGTCCTGCTGGTGCTGTTAAGTCTGAGTTTGAGCAGTAGCGAGATACCGGATCAGCCCAAACCCCAGGCAAACACAATCAAGGCGGTAATGGTTGATGCAACAAAAATCGACGCAGAACGCAAAAAACGCGAACAGGCTGAGCAAAAGAAAGTGCAGCAGGAACTGGCGCAGCAAAAAAAAATAGAAGAAGAGAAAAAACGAAAAGCGGAACTGAAGAAGAAAGAGGCGGAAAGAAAAAAACAGGCTGAATTGAAGCGTAAACAGGAGACTGAGAAAAAACGCCTGGTAGAAGTAGAGCGCAAGAAAAAACTGGAAGTCGAACGTAAGCGTAAAGAAGAGCAGAAGCGTCTGGCAGCACTGGAAGTCGAAAAAAAACGCAAGCAGGAGGCTGAAAAGAAACGCCTGGCAGAAGAGGCTGAGAGAAAACGCAAGGAAGAAGAGGCGCGACAAAAAAGACTGGCAGAAGAGGCAGAGATAAGGCGGGTGGCGGAAGAAGCAGAACTCATGCGCCGGCTTGCTGAAGAAGAGCAACGTGTTGCCGAGCACAACAGGAAGCTGAATTCATTTAGGCAGCAGTATGTTAGGATGATCACACAAAAAGTAGAAAGTAAATGGCTGCGTCCAGCAACTGTAAATTCTGAAATGTCCTGTGAAGTTTTCGTCAGACAAAAT
>CAZRKQ010000174.1:0-6628 GCA_964600755.1 uncultured Thiotrichaceae bacterium | reverse complement strand
GCCTCAGCTGGCAGATATTGTTGAAGGCTCTGGGTTGTTCGGAACTTATAACGATATAACGGGTGAGTTACATGCAAGTGGCCTGGCTATTAACGGCGGGGGAGCATTTAGTCTTGACGGCACTCTGCTTTTTGATGGAAGTGGTTTGCTCGCGGCAAATAGCGTTTTAAGTATCTCATTTACGGGTTCATCGCTATCAGATACTACGCTTGGTATCTTGCCTGGTTACGTCTGCTGTGGGTCTAGCGGCCAGGATCCCAACTCTTTCAAAGCATCTGGCAGCAACATGGTCATGACCTTATGGGCTGCAGATTTTGGCTCTTCCGTTGATTTTTTGGGGACAGGCTCATATGAAGGTGCTGCGCTTGGAATGGACCTGCGCCTGGAAATGTCACCAATTCCGGTACCGGCCGTTGTATGGTTGTTCGGCAGTGGCCTGCTGGGCCTGGTCGGTGTCGCGCGACGTCGTCAGCAATAACGCGGTATTTTTGTTCTTCAGAGGGATTTTCTGGGGAAATTTGTAAGACTCTCTCACCTTATGCCGGTACTCAGTACCGGCTTTTTTTTGCCTGAAAGCAAACTATTTGCATTTAGGGCAGCTACGCCATCGCAATATTGACAAGCTGTGGATAACTTTGTGGATAATTCTGCACCAAGTTGAAGCATTCGGTGCCCTTGCGTAATCTGGACCCGGTCTAGTGGATAAATGTGAGAAGAGGAAATAATCCAAATAAAACAATAAGGTAAAATTTTTATTATAAAAAGTATTGACAGGTTTGTTTCATAATGTTCCGCTAATATTGCTGTCATTCAGCCTGTTTCCCGCCTGTGTACAACTCGGTCCAAAATGCATTGTTTTCAGCGGCTTGTAAATAGACTCATTGAGTTATCAAGCGGGTGCAGCAGGTTATAATCCCCTTTTTTCTTGATTGCCTGAAACCATGTCCATCATTCGTTTACGTAACATCAGCGTCAGTTTTGGCGGCCCCGCCATCCTGGAGAACATCAGCCTCACGATTGATGCCGGTGAGCGTGTATGCCTGCTCGGCAGGAACGGCATGGGTAAATCAACCCTGATGAAAGTCATCGCCGGGGATATCGTGCCCGACACCGGTGAGATAGAGAGGCAGCAGGGCCTGGTGACAGCGAAACTGGATCAACAGGTTAATATAGGCGAGGGTGGTGCAGTGTTTGATGTAGTCGCACAGGGGCTGGGTGACTCTGCAGGGCTGTTAAAAGCCTATCACCATGCCGTGCACAAGCTCGCAGTAGAACACAGCACCAGGGCTGAAGCTGAGCTTGAGAAAGCGCAGCATGCGGTGGAGGTGGCCGGTGCGTGGCAGCTTAACCAGCAGGTTGACTCCATTCTCAGTCGGATGCAGCTCGATGGCGACATGTTGGTTGAGACTATGTCTGGCGGTATGAAAAGGCGTGTGCTGCTGGCCCGGGCACTGGTGCAGAAACCACAACTGTTGCTACTGGATGAGCCCACCAATCACCTGGACATATCTGCCATTGCCTGGCTGGAGGAGCAGTTACTGGCATATAACGGGGCGCTGCTGTTTGTCACCCATGACAGGGCATTTTTACGCAAACTGGCGACCCGGATCATCGACCTCGACCGGGGCGAATTGAAAAGCTATCCCGGGGATTATGAGAACTTTCTCAGGCGCAAGGACGAATTCCTCAAGGCGGAAGCTGAAGCCAATGCGCGTTTTGACAAAAAACTGGCGCAGGAAGAGGTGTGGATACGTCAGGGTATCAAGGCTCGGCGCACCCGCAACGAGGGCAGGGTGCGCGCCTTGCAAAAATTGCGCAACGAACGCCGGCAACGGCGTGACCTTGTGGGCCGGGCGTCGATGAAGATTGCCGAGGCGGAGCGTTCGGGCAAGCTGGTGGTAGAGGCAACAGCTATCGGTTTCAGCTATCAGGACCAGCCCCTGGTTAAGGATTTCACTACGACCATCTTACGTGGCGACAAGATAGGTGTGATTGGTCCCAATGGTGTGGGCAAGACAACATTACTCAATATATTGTTGGGTGAACTTGCACCGAAGCAGGGCAGAATCAAACCGGGAACCAACCTTTCTGTTGCCTATTTCGATCAAATGAAAGCACAGCTCGATGAACAAGCTTCGGTGATCGATAATGTTTCACACGGCCGCGAAAGAATAGATATCGACGGTAAATCAAAGCATATCATCGGCTATTTACAGGAATTTTTATTTTCACCGGAGCGCGCACGTTCTCCGGTCAAGTCGCTTTCTGGTGGAGAACGTAGCCGTTTATTACTGGCTCGCCTGTTTTCACAGCCTGCCAATGTACTGGTGCTGGATGAGCCGACCAATGACCTCGATATTGAAACCCTGGAACTGCTGGAAGAATTGCTGCTGGAGTTCGGTGGAACAGTGTTGCTGGTAAGCCATGACCGGGAGTTTCTGAATAATGTAGTCACCAGTACCCTTGTATTTGAGGGTAATGGCAAGGTGGCCGAGTTTGTCGGCGGTTATGATGACTGGGTCAGACAGCGCGAGATCGATCCGTTCAACGAGACAACAGTAAAGAATGATGACGCAAAGAAAGCCAGAGATGTAACAAAAAAGAAGCCGGCCAAGCTCAGCTACAAGGATCAGCGCGAGCTGGATAGGCTGCCGCAAAAGATTGAAATGCTGGAGACGCGGGTACAGCAGATAACGGAAGAAATGAGCAAGCCTGATTTCTTCCAGCAGGACAAGAGCGTCATTGTAAAAACACAACAGCAACTTGAAACAGCGCAGACGGATCTGGATCTATGTTATACACGCTGGGAACAGCTGGAGTCAGTCGAGTTCTGAATAAATGACCTGAACTGGTTCCAGCTTAATCTGACAGTAGCTGCATCTTTTCGCCTGGTCGATATACCAGTCGATGCTGGAGGATTAACATCCTTTTTTCTCGCAGAGGCGCAGAGAACGCAGAGGTGGCATGTTTTTTTTTGCAAAGATAGTATTGTTTTATTTATCTTCCTTTGCGTTCCCTGCGCCTCTGCGAGAGTAAATATCTATAACCTTTTCTATATAGCCAATCCCGGCTGTAATGACAAAAAATCATAGTCGGAGTTTGAATTAATATGACACTGACTGTCAGATTGAATCCTGACTATTACAAATAACGACATCCTTGATGATCTTTGCCAGTGTGCGAATTGCGGGTCCTGCCTGTTCACTATCACCATAAATCATCTGCAGGGATGCTCGATACTGCTGGCCTTCTGTTAAAGGCAACGGTTTCAACCTGTTGTCATCGATATAACTGCTGATAACGTGGCGCGGTAACCAGCCAAAGCCAAGGCCGTTGCGTATTGCAGTCACCGCGGTATCTATACTGCTAACACTCCACTGGTGTTTTGCCTGCAGCCAGCCAAAATCCATTTTTCTGATATAGCCGGAATCGCGAATAATCACCTGCAAATGTTTTTCAAGGTCAGCTGCAGTTACCGCCCGCTTTAGTTTGTGCAGTGCGTGATCAGGATGAGCGACAGCAATGAAATCGATTGTTATCAGGTGATCGCCAAGGAATCCTGACGGGGCGCTTGCGCCAATCACGAGATCGGCACGGCCCTCAATCAAGGCATCTTCGGCACCGGAAAGAACCACCTCGTTCAACTGCACCCGTGTTCCCCTGCTTTGGGGCTCAAACAGCTTGAGTGCCTGCATCAGTAAATCAGGCGGAAAAGCGGCATCGACTACCAGGTTGATTTCTGATTCCCAGCCCTGTTCCAGTGTATGCGCAAGCGTTTCCAGTTGTTCGGCATCGCGCAGCAGCTGCTGGGAGCGGCGATAGAGTACCTCGCCGTGTTCGGTTAGCTGCGCTTTGCGCCCGACGATTCTGAACACATCGATACCGAGCAAATCCTGCAGCCTGGCGATATGGTAACTGACCGAGGACTGGCTGCGATTTAACCTGGCTGCTGCCTGTGCATAGCCGCCGGTTTCAACCACGGCATTAAGGCTGCGCCACTGATCGAGTGAAATTCGATGGGTAAACATATCTAAATATTAGATCAATAACATTAATATTATGTTCTTTTATATCGAATATATCACGTCATAATAGTGCTGTGTAATAACCAATCAAGAGGGGAAGGATAGTGGATAAAGTAATTGAGCTGGCTGGCAGGGTCCTGCTTGGGCATATTTTTCTGCTTGCAGGCATAAATAAGATTTCAGGCTATGAAGGGACCGCTGGATACATGGAGGCGATGGGCGTACCGGGTATGTTGCTGCCGCTGGTGATCATACTTGAGCTTGTTGCTGGCCTGGCATTGATCGTCGGATTTAAAACGAAGTGGGCTGCCGCTGCCCTGGCCGGATTTACCGTACTGGCCGCGGTCCTGTTCCATGCGGATTTCAGTGACCAGACCCAGATGATCCTGTTTATGAAGAACTGGGCCATTACTGGTGGTTTGTTACTGGTCTACGTATACGGTGCAGGTGAGTTAAGCATCGACCGTAAGCTGGGCAGTTAGGCGATTCTGTGCAAAAAGTACTTGCGAGGTGAAGTGCCAGGAGTGGAAATGAGCATGGACGCTCGGCGCTTGCAGGAAAAATATTTAAACAGTGAAGGTGCTCAACATCAAGGGGTAAAAATATTATGCAATCATTTATCCGAAATACAGTGAATGGGGCAGAAGGTGATGGTGCCGTTGTAAATCGTCTGTTTCCTGTGCAGGCTTTCATGAACTTCGACCCGTTTGTCCTGTGGGATGATTTCACGATTTCGGCGGGTGCCGGCTTTCCCGATCATCCACATCGCGGCTTTGAAGGGATTACTTATGTGTTCCAGGGATCAGTCAAGCACAAAGATAATCTTGGCAATGACTCGACGGTTAGTAGCGGTGGCCTGCAGCGATTTACTGCCGGCAAGGGCATCGTGCATTCAGAGATGCCATCAGCGGATGGTGTTACACGTGGTATTCAAATGTGGGTGAATCTTCCATCCAGACTGAAGAAGCTCGAACCGGATTACCAGCAGGTCAATTCTGATTCAGTTCCCGAACACGAAATAACCAACGGTGTTGTTCGTGTGCTTTCAGGTGAGGGTTCGCCGCTACGGCTAAACACACCTGTAATATATCTTGATGTGCAGCTTGATAAAGATGGTGAACTGGAGGAATCCATACCGGATGGATATCGCGGACTTGCTTATGTCATTGAAGGTAGGTGTGATATTAATGGGGAAGCTGTAGAGCAGGGCAGTGCGGTCTTCATGGAAGATATAACTTCTGTGAAAGTGAGCAGCAGCTCTGCCTGCAGGCTAATGTTGTGTTTCGGCCAGCCCCATGGAGAGCCCATTTACCAACATGGACCGTTTGTTGACTAAAGGAACCTGAGCAGCGATTACCTGTTTATGTGAACTGCGTCAAACTATGACGGTCTATGTTTCCACTATACTTTGACAATAACAGGATTAAAGCTGGCCAGGATATATGTTACGAGAAGCATCGAAACACTTCTTATCCGTAATAACGATACTCGTGTTGGTATTTTCGGCCTGTGCATATGCAGAAGAATTCAGGGGGAAGGTGATCAAGCTTGATGGCAACGTGCACATCATTGATGCCGGGGGTGATCGCCATACAGTTGAAGAATCCAGGTTTCTTGTCAGGGAGATGGATACGATTGTAACCGCTGAAGGTGGTAATGCAATCGTTAGCTTCAATGACGGGGTGCTGTCCGTTCTGGATGAGAACAGCAGTCTACTGGTAGAGAAGACCAGTTGGTTATCCCACCTGGGCGGTAAAATTTATTTCACCTACAGGAAAGTTTTTGGCGAACCGCGTCAGGTGAAAACAAAATTTGCAACTTTAGGTATACGCGGCACCACTTTTATTATTTATGATGACGACAGTGGTCAGGGCGTGGCGCTGCAAGAGGGGCTGCTGGATATCAAATCTCCCGCTGCGGCATTTGAAATTCACAGGCAGCAGGAGCTTGATGAATTCGAATCTTTCAAGCAACAGACGTTGCAACAGCAACAAGACAAGCGCCATGAGTTTGATGATTACAAAAATCAGATGCAGCGTGAGTTTATTGAGTATAAGAAGAACTTTACCTTGCAGCCCAACCATGTTATTCGATTCGATGGTGTTCGGGTCGATGAAACCATAATCGACGAAAATGTAAATGCCGAATTCGAAAACTTTGAAGCGATAGCTGGCGAGTTACTGGAAGAGTTCCGTGAGCAAGCTCAGGCGTATCGTCAACGCATGGAAGAAGAAATAAAGGCTAAAGAGTTAGAGGATGAGTTATTGTTTGATAATTATTAAACAGTAATTATCAAGCGCGTAATACGGATCAAGCCTGATACGTGTTTAATTAATTTGCCACAGAGGTCACAGAGTACACAGAGGTTTTTGTTGTTAACTGTAGGAGCGACTTTCGTCGTGAACGTTAGTTGATCGTAATTACCAACATTTTGTTTCGCCTTGCTGGCGAGTTACTTTTCTTTGCTTGTCCAAAGAAAAGTAACCAAAAGAAAAGACACCCCAATCAGTTTGCCCCTTCGGGGTCCCCTCAGCATTCGCCTTTGCCTACGGGCCGTCCTGACTCGCCGTCCAGGCTCGACATGACTAAATTCGACGTCCCTG
>CAZRKQ010000173.1:0-23559 GCA_964600755.1 uncultured Thiotrichaceae bacterium | reverse complement strand
GGTGACAGTTTTCCAGCCGATCAGGCTGTTGCTGACGGTTACACGATTAGCAATAATGGCAGCTTAAGAATACTGTCGCTTAACATCGCACATGGCCGCAACCAGGCAGCTAACCAGTTATTACTGGAAAAAGAAGATATCGAACAGAACCTCAGGGCGATTGCACAGGTATTGAAGAAGACGAATGCTGATGTGGTTGCACTGCAGGAAGCAGATGGCCCGTCCGGATGGAGCGGCAACTTTGATCATATTGAACTACTTGCCAGGGAGGCGGGCTACCCCTGGTACTATCGTGCGAACCATGCTGAAAGCTGGCTGTTCAGTTATGGCACAGCAATTCTGTCCCGTTTACCCGTTGTCGAAATAATACAACACACGTTTAGTCCCTCACCACCGACGCTTAACAAGGGTTTCATACTGAACCAGGTGAACTGGACGAATGATTATGAAACAGGCTCAGCATTAGCTGTTGATGTCGTTTCGGTTCACCTGGATTTTTCCAGAAGCAAGGTAAGGGACGGTCAGATTGCCGAGATGACTGAAGTATTAGCCAGGCGCGAAAGCCCAATGATAATACTGGGTGATTTCAATAGTGAATGGTTTGCAGATGAATCTGTGGTAAAGCGACTTGCCGATAATGCAGGAATGTCGGTCTACAGACCCGATGCAAAAGACTTGCATACTTATAATTCCAACTACCGCTACGACTGGATACTCATTTCCAAAGAACTTGGCTTTGTCAGTTATGATGTTCTACCCGACATCATATCTGACCATCTTGCCGTGTTGGCAGTAATCGAACTTAAGAATTCAACTCACAAACCTTCAGAGAAGGTCATTAAAACGGAATATCAAGTCCGAGAAACGGACCATTAAGTTCCACTATTATTCCTGAATCATAGTCCGTAGTGAAATAATCATATTTAAACCAGCGGTACCCTCCTAATATCTCCATATGTCTGGATGGCCGGAATTTAACAACCGCTCCCCATTCAGTTATGCCGCTTAGTGACAGGTTTCTGCTGAATGCCGCTTCAAGACCAGCAGACAAATATGGCACAAGCAGGTAGTAAAGACCCAGGTCAGCGTATACCTCGAATGACTTGTTTCTGACACCTGTGGTAAGCCCACTTGCTGATTCCATATCGATTTCAAAGTTAGTACGTGAAATGCCGCCAAATGCAGACATATAAAAGTTCTCTCTCAGAACCTCACCCACTCGTCCATAACTGATTGATGCCGTTGTCACTTGCGATATAGCATGGACCTGGTCGGGTCCGGTTAATTGAAAATCTTCAAAATCAACAATCTTACCATCGGCGATTTCCTGGCTAAATTCGCCGTCTGCATGAGTTATGCGTATTTTTATACGCTCATTCTCGTCATGTTTTGTTACAGGAAAAGAAGTCCGAAAGTCGGTGAAGGTGGTCGAATCAGATCCCTCAAGATTGACAACATTGGTCGAGGAACAGGCACAAAGAAACACCAGACATAGGCCTGGCAGTATCAGCAGGGAGAAACGCACAAAAGGTAATTCCATGGATTTATATTAGTGCAAACCGGTTAACTCAGCTTTATCTAACGCACACTAAAGTAAAATAAATGGATACCTGTAACCTGTGTAGTTACTTGCGCAGTAGAGGATTACAGTTTTTTATTGTCACCTGACCTTGAAGCAGATTACCGCGTGAATACTCCCTGAAGTAACAGGTATTTGTGGCCGGGTCGTAATTTTCTATCCATAGGTTGTCATCCTTCCAGGTTGCAGCCAGGTGCAGCTGTCCTTCGGGTACAGCAACCGTCATCACACCACCGTAACGCTTGACGAATATCTGCTGAAAGTAAAAATGATAAGCGCCGAAGCCAATAGCCAGGATCACAACAGCACCGATCGCCGCCGATTTCCATTCATTCATTTTACCGCCGATCAGCACCAGTACGGCTATGATCACTCCCAACACCAATGCCCAGTAAAGATATGTAACCATGTGCATACTCCATTTAATTAGCCTGCTAGCGGCACTTTAATATAATCCAACGATCTCTCCTAATCCTTCGACAATCTCCTGCTATACGGATTATACTTTTGATACAGGTTTGAGGAGCATCAATAATGAAACTGGGTCGGCGTCGTTTCCTCCAGGCTTTGGCAGCTGCGAGTACAGCACTGGTTGCCAGGCACGGCCTTACTGTCCCTGCATCCACTCGACATACTCGAATCATCCCTTCCAGTAACGAGCAGATTCCTGTTATTGGCATGGGCTCCTGGCTGGTTTTCGCGATAAATCCCGATAATGACGCAGAACTGGCGACACGTGAAGCGGTTATCCGTGAATTCCTCAAGCTTGGCGGAGGCATGATCGATTCCTCTCCTATGTACGGGGTTGCCCAGGAAGTTATTGGCCGCAGCCTTAAGCGAATCGATGACCACACGGGCCTTTTTTCAGCAACCAAGGTGTGGACACATGGCAATCGTCAGGGTTTGCTGCAAATGGAGGACTCACGATTGCTCTGGGGTTTGCCGCGATTTGACCTGATGCAGGTGCATAATTTGATGGATTGGGGGACACATTTACCCAACCTGTACGATATGAAAGATGAAAGGGAGGTCCGTTATGTCGGCATTACCACATCCCATGGGCGCAGACATGAAGAAATGATCGACATTATGCGCTCACAACCGCTGGATTTCGTGCAATTTACTTATAACCTGCTGGATCGCGAAGCTGAAGAGTATTTATTGCCGTTGGCAGCAGACAAGGGCATTGCAGTCATTATCAACCGGCCGTTTCAGCGAGGCGGCCTGTTTGACAAATTTGGCAGGCATGAACTGCCAAAATGGGCCACAGAGATTGACTGCGAAAACTGGGCACAATTTTTTCTGAAATTCGTTGTTTCGCATCCTGCCGTTACCTGCACCATACCGGCCACCTCACGCGTGGGACATTTACAGCAAAACATGGGAGCAGCTTATGGCCGCTTGCCAGACCGGGCAATGCGCAGGGAAATGGTTAAATATGTGGAAAGCCTGCGTGGCTAAACAGGCCATAGTCTATTAATGACTGCAGATACACCTGATAACTCATTCGCAACTAACTTTGTATCTCACAGAGCCTCTGATCTATGGCTGTCTGGCATCAAGGAGATGGCGATATTGAGCGCCAAAATAGATGGCGTGGCGTCACTGGCATGGGGTATCCCATCTTTCCCGACACCTGAATACATATCAAACGGTGTCATTGAGCAACTGAAATCCGATGTGGATATTGGCAAATATACCCTGCCAGATGGCCTCGAGAACCTGAAACAACTGGTTGCTCGCAAACATAAACTAGATACCGGAATATCTGTCGATGCGGATTATCATGTCATGATATCCGCCGGCAACATGCAGGGTATGTACAGCCTGCTGCACGTTATAACAAATCCGGGCGATGAAATTATTCTTACTGATCCCTGCTTTGCTTCGCATATCCAGCAGGTAAATATTTGCGGCGGCAAGCCTGTTTACTGGCAGCTAGATGAAGACAGCAGCTGGAGTCTCGATATCGGCGCACTGTCCAGGCTGATCAGCAAAAAAACTAAGGCAATTATCATTAATTCACCCTCAAATCCTACAGGCAAGATTTTCAGCAAGGAAAATTTGTTGCACATTGGTGAAATGGCGAGAACACATAATTTTATGATCTTGATTGATGACCCCTACAGTCATTTCACTTACGAGCATAAGCACAAATATTTCAATCTCGCTTCGGAGATTGACCTGTTTGAACACATTGCTTACCTGTATAGCTTTTCTAAAGCCTATGCGATGAGCGGCTGGCGCCTGGGCTATATGATCCTGCCGGCATATCTGAAAAAGCAGGTCATCAAGGTACATGATCTGAACATGATCTGTACGCCACGGATCTCGCAATCAGCAGGCATTGCAGCACTGTCAGGCAAGGCACATCACCTGATCGAATACGAGGCCGCTTTTCGCAACAGAAGAGAACTGATCTGTCATAGACTGGATGCAATCTCTCATGTATTTGACTACATCAAACCTGAAGGTGCTTATTATGTGTTTCCCCGAATACTTGTAGCACATGATAATGCGCGGGAATTTTGCCTGGAATTATTAAACACTGCCAAAGTCGCACTGGCACCGGGCAGCGCTTTTGGGCCATCAGGCGAAGGCCACGTACGAATGGCTTACTGCGTTACTGAAGATACTATTAACCTGGCATTCGATAGATTAGAAACTTATTTTCAGAATTGAACCATGCTGAACGCCATTGCCCTAATACTGCACCTGGTTGCTATTAACGTCTGGGTTGGCGGCACATTCTTTGCCATTGTCATATTGGGCCGCGCCATAAAAAATATATCAGCCGCACAACAGCTGGTTTTGTGGCAGCTTGTGTTACAACGTTTTTTTTACTGGGCATGGGTAGCCGTTTTTATTTTACTAATCAGCGGCACCTGGATGGTATACAGTATCTATGGCGGTTTTGACACGATTCCCGTTTATATAATGCTGATGGGATTAATTGCACTGCTAATGATTAGCGTGTTTATATATATCTATTTTTTCCCGTACCGTCAATATAAACTGCTGGTTCAGATGAATGATATTGATAGCTGTATACAAAAACTCGCCGTGATTCGTTTCGCCGGTACTATAAATATGATTCTTGGCTTATGTGTCGTAGTCGTGATTGGCAGTGGCCCGTATATACTGTAATTACTTCATGCTTCGAAGCTGTAATATACGTCCAAGCAAGATGAACCCCAATATAAAAATGCCAAACGGGTAGGGGAACAGACCGGCAAAAAAGGCAGCCAGCGTCGCCGCCAGCAGAAAGCCTATAATTAACAAGGGCAAATCGATTTGAGATTGTTTCAACATGACATACATTTCACAACATCTGAATAAACTATATGAATGTTGTGCATCAAAATAGTTCGACCATCGATTAAATATGAATAAAACACCATCACCACTTAGCTATGTCATCAGCCATCCTGGACAATTTTCGATCGACGTACTGAAAGGATTTCGAGATAACCAGGGATTGCTGCTCGCCGGTGCAGTTGCCTACTACACACTATTGTCAATAATCCCTGTATTTGCGCTGGTACTGATCGTGCTCTCATATTTCATTGAAACCCAGATCCTGCTCGAAACCTTATCAACATTTCTGACGATGGCCACACCAACCCGTACCGATATCCTGATTACACATCTGGAAACATTCCTCGCCGACTGGAAAGTTATCGGTACCATAGGAATTCTTTTGTTACTGTTTTTCAGCTCGTTGGCATTTACCGTACTTGAGAATGCCATGTCCGCTATCTTTTTTCATCGCCATTTACATCATCGGCGTCATTTTCTGGTTTCAGCCTTAATGCCATACATTTACATACTGTTACTGGCTGCAGGCTTTCTCGTGGTTAGCTTAATGGCTGGCTGGTTGCATCAACACAGTGCCGACACGCCGTCATTATTCGGTATTGATATCAACATGACTAAAACCGCAGCGATCATTCTGTATACACTGGGTGTCTTTGGTGAAGTACTGCTGCTAACTTCCGTCTACCTGGTTATGCCGGTGGGCAGACTGGCCTGGTCACACGCCCTGGTCGGCGGTATTACAGCTACGCTCTTGTGGGAAATCACGCGACATATTCTGATTTGGTACTTTTCAACACTGTCTTTTGTCGGCTTTATTTATGGCTCATTCGCTACTACCATCGTCATCCTGCTCAGCTTCGAACTTGGCGCAATCATTCTGCTGCTTGGCGCACAGGTTATCGCCGAATATGAACGCATTGATCATGGCGGCGTAACACCCATTGAAGAATAACGATGTCACATGGATACTAAAAAACCCAGACCGGGCGTATCGAGACAGGACAGGCTATCCGATGAAGGCCTGGCCCGACTTGAAAAACAGCTGGATTCCGGCGTAAACATCAGCCCCAAAGTACTTGAACAGTGGATAAAGCGCTACGGAAATGCCGCCCGGGAGATCATCAACAAATATAAACGCTATCGTTATAAACCCGACTGAATAGCCTGAAACTCACTATTCACTGTTTAGACGGAAAAGTCTGTCTAATGGCATTCAGTACGCTCAATACTGCTGGTTTGTTTTGCATGTCCGTATTTATCTCCAGATACTTGACAATGACTTTCACCACCTCTTCCTGCTCCACGGTTGATGGAATATCCCAATATATTTTTGTCACCGCTGCGGTACCCTGGCCCTCACTCACTACATCCGCCAGCTCAGATGAAGCAATAAAACCTTCCTGGACACCCAGAACATATCCACCACACAAGCCAGCCTGGAAAGTATCCTGCATTTCAGATTGACTACCCTCAAGTATCTGCAAAAATTTCTTGCACTCAGTTAACAATTCAGCCCCTGAAAAAGCGTTGGCCGTGGTAGAAAAGCCGGTGATGAGAAATGCCAGAATGATTTTTTTCATGTTATTTTCTCCATATGGCGATTGTCTATTTTAACAGAGAATGCTCCACCATTTTCGACATGTGCTTTTTTTACATGCTATCTCTGTGTGTTTACAGCATCGTTCTGCTCCCGACTTGGTAGAATTGAACTACTTTATAAGTAATTCTATTTATTTTCGGGGCCCCCATGTTTAAGTCGATCAGCAAAATACTCATCACAGGATTTATTACCCTGCTGCCGATAGTGCTTACTATCTACCTTTTATACTGGCTGGCCGTATCATCAGAACAGGTTATGGGCAGCGCCTTGCGGCTTGTACTGCCCCAGGCGATCTATTTCCCTGGTCTGGGCATGATTGCCGGACTTGTGCTGGTGTTTATTGTGGGTTTAATGATGAACGCGTACATGGTACGGCAGTTATTTGCACTGGGCGAACAGGTACTTTATCGCCTGCCATTGATAAAAACAGTCTACCGTGCATTTCGCGATTTCTTCGATTTTTTCTCCCCCAAAAAAGAACAGTTCGGCCAGGTGGTTGCCGTAACGCTTAACGGCATGGAACTGGTAGGATTTATTACACAGGAAGATCCCATGCGCCTGCCTGAGTCGTTCCGGGATCGTGACAGCGTACTTGTATATCTGCCAATGAGCTACATGGTTGGAGGCTATACAGTACTGATCGCACGCAGTGAATTGCGCCCACTAAAAATGAGCAAGGAAGAAGCGATGCGCTTTGTTCTTACTGCCGGTATTACCGGTAAAAATGAAGCCTGACATGGCCGCTAAATAGTTGATCGATGACCCATGCATACCTGATATGGCCGGGCTTTACCACTTATAACACACTCATCATCAGTGTTAACAAGCATGACTTTGCAATTAAAACTGAGCCAATCGAGTACTCAGGCAAGGTATTTATTCCCAAGCAGGAGGCACATATTACTGTACTTGGATCCGAACTCGGAACCCGTCTGCTTCAGCAATTCGTTAACAAGCCGGAAATTGAGCAACAGGTTATCCGGGCTTTTGAAAGCACTGACTGGTCTTATACGAAAATGCGAGACTGGCGAAACATTGCCCGGCATATTACGGACTTCAACGGCAATATCACGGCCGAGGAAAGCATCATTATGCTGGTAGAGATGGAGGGCATGGTAGCGTTCTATTCGAAATTGAAAACACTCGGTTTAATCAATAATGATGACCCGGTGCCGCCACCACATGTCACCCTGTATACACGAAACTGTGATCCGGGCATCGGAATTCACAGTGAAAGCGAGTTAGCTGAGCTTACCTGTGAACGCCTCAATCAGCTTGTTTAGCGGTTAACCCGCATATTTTTTACAGGCTTGCCAAAGACATCCCGCAACTCGTTCTTTGCCAACTCCAGCACTTTGCGCCGGCTCAGAGGCAGTTTCCTGCCAGCCCGGTTGATGTAAAAGTTCAACATAGACATGGCAGAGCGGTAAGGATCAACCCTGCGACGCCTGCTGCACAGTGCAGAGCGCTGTAGAGAAAGTGCAATTTCTCTTGGATCATCGAGCGTGAAAACACCCGGTTCCAGATCCAGAGCATTACTGGTCGAGGTGACATGCCGTGACCAGTTATTTTTCGCGTTTCTGGCCATTTCCGTACTCACCTCCGCTAGTATCGTGGTATTTTTAGTGTAATTACAGGACCGTAGTCAGTACAAACATTATTACGCTATTTTGGATATATTTCATAGCCCCTGAGACACAGATGCCAGGCGATCCATGTTGCAGTTTTTAACGTCAGGCTGTTAAATGAAGTACAGATGATTCATGGCTCTTTAATCCAGGTTATATTCTCATGCAACCCATCAAGTATCAGGTCGTAGGCGAGGAAGATTACGCTTTTGTTATAACTATTAACAGCAATGGTGAATTCAGTATCAGCAGTGGTACCTACACCAGCGAACCGCCACGCAGCGGAAAACTCACCCAGGAACAGGAAAACGCCCTCATAGCCGCCGTTCACACTCTTGGCATTCCAGATGAACATCCCATGCCCGAAGGTGCAGCTGATGCATTTGAAGCAAAACTGGTTATCGGTGAAGGCAGCGATGCCATTACGTATCCGTTCTGGGAAGGTGCGCTGGAACAGGACTCTAAACTGCAAAACCTGGTGCGTCTGCTGGAGTTGCTTTAAACAGCCGCTAACAGTGCGGAGCGGTGGTTCTTAAGACACAATACTCTCGCCAAGGCGCCAAGATCGCAAAGAAGTTATGTGTTGTTGAGCGGAGGATGTAGCCTGGATGTAACGAAGTGAAATCCGGGTTTATTAGATGTGGCAATGAATCCCCGGATTACGCTTCGCTTCATCCGGGCTACGGCAGTAAAAAAACCTTTGCGATCTTGGCGCCTTGGCGAGAGAACATATCACAACAATTTACATAACCATGTCCAATCTGTGATTGGCTGAGATGTCTTTGATTGCTTTTTCATTTACGCCGGCCTGTTTGGCAAATTCCGGCCAGCGCTCAACGGCGGCAAACACCTCGTTTATAACTTTATCCGTTCTGGTTAAACTGATTGAATCAGCAACTGCGATCAAATCTTCCAGCGAAAAATTATCACGTTTACCATTCAGGCTCATTTGATGTTGATTGGTCCATTTTCCTGCCGGGTTATGTGAATAAACCACATCATACGCCGGTGACAATTTCCACTTGCCATCCGTGTCCATTAAATACGCTATATTCTTGGTGTGATCATCCTGGTCCCGGGCAATAACATTAAACACCATACGACGGTATTGCTCAGTCGCTTCGGCCTTGCTCAAGCGAAGCCTGCGCATAACAGTAAAAGCCTGCTCATAGCTGTATGCGCCCGCCATATTAAAATCATAATGCGCGATACCGCATAAAGTCTGCATATGTAGTTTACTACCGCCTATACGATCAAAGCGCCTGGTCATGAAATGTGCGCGACCACTCTCTTCTAGCAGACGGGATTCCTCCATCTCAATACCCGCCGCTTTCGCCATCAGGTAGTAAGCATATTCAATACGGCCAAATCCGCGCGTCTCACCAAGCTCCAGATCAGTAACACCGTCGAATTTTATTATCCAGTATCGATAATTCTTTGGCACACTGGTTTGACCCGACATGACATTACCGTCTTTATCCATTGCAATTACCGCTTTTGGGCGCGCACCGCCTGCGGAGGTTCCGACACGTAAAATATCTATTACGGCGTCAGCGTTGTCTTGAGCAGGTTGACCAATACTTACTTCAAGCGCACTGCGCTCATTCATTATTTGCTGTGCCAGTCCGACGAGTTCTGACACTTCAACAGGCACCGACTCATCATACTTGTCGATAATCGAAGGTGAGAACTCGAGCGCACCCATGGCGCGTTTGCCGGAATAGCAAAGTCTTTCTACAGGACTGAAGCTGGCTGAATCTCTTCCATTGCGTGCAAGCCAGGCATCAATAATACTGTTACCGAATTTATCCGGCAGGGCGTCAGCAAGCAGGCCGGGCAATCCCAGGTAGGTCTCTTTATTCAGAGCAGGAAACGAAAACCGGCCATCGCCATCAATAGCATCATCGACACTCATGTGAAGAGGGGAGATATCCAGCCCCTGTTGCAGAAAAGACGGATCATATTCAAATACGCTGTAGCCGCTGTCATCCAGCCACGAAACCGCGCCGACGATATTGCCCCATAATTTCACCACAGCCGTATCGACCTTGCTTACCATTCTGTTTCATCCTTTGGCCGGCGTTGACGTCGTCCACCCGAAGCTCTTTCGCGCTGCTTGCCCTGCATTTTGGCCAGCTGCAAGGGGCTGATCGATGGCTCTGGTATAAAGTTGTTCATCTGATCGAGGGCGTCAAGTTCCCGCAGCACAGCGACCACGGTTGACAACTTGCCAGTGCCGGACTCAAGCGATTTGATGGTGTTCAACGACAGCGTTGTCGCCTCTGCCAGCTCTTTCTGGGTGATATTTTTGCGCAAACGAAGCGTCTTGATGCGCCTGCCCAGCTCATCCGCTATGGCTTTGTCAGAAAGCGTGAAAAAATCCATAATAGCCCTATTATTTCATGTTATTAATAATAATATCATATAATAGCTTTATATATGGCTATTATATTATCCATCACTTTTACAACAAATACGTAAAGTATAATAGCCTATATTTTGATTGTTATATAGTTTTTACATGTATATAGCCCTTTTCTTAATTATTATTGTTTTTTCCGACAGGGCGTGGTTGTACTACACGCATACTAATCCGTAAGATAAGCTTAAGGAGAAGGGTATATGCGCAAAAACATCCTTATTATTCAAGGCCATCCGGATATGTCGCATGATCATTTGGGGCATGCTTTAGCTACTGAATATGAAAAGGGCGCCCGCGAATCCGGTTATGCAGTCAGGACAATCTGCGTTGCAAATATCGACTTTCCACTGTTGCGCACATATGAGGACTTTTATAGCACCAATCCTATACCCGTGATTAAACAATGCCAGGAAGATATACGCTGGGCCAATCACCTGGTGATTTTTTATCCGTTATGGATGGGCAGTATGCCAGCTTTATTGAAAGCCTTTTTCGAGCAGGTTTTCCGCCCCGGTTTTGCCATGGAGCCCGTTGATGGCGGTAAGAAATGGGTGCGTCTACTCAAGGGAAAATCTGCCCATATCATTGTTACAATGGGTATGCCAGCGTTTATATACCGCTGGTTTTATGGCGCTCATGGACTGAAAAGCCTGGAGCAGAATATCCTGAAATTCACCGGTGTCGGCCCAATAAATGAGAGCCTGATCGGTATGGTTGAAGAAAGCCAGGCAAACCGTGTGCGCTGGCTCGAGAAAATGTTTGTATTTGGTAAGAAGGGACGCTAGTCATAGGAGCTATACTGGATGAACAAGATTGTTAAGTTTCTGCCAGGTTTAACTGGCGCTTTTTGTGCATATGTTTTGCTGAAGCTTATGTCGTGGACCGGCCTGACCTTTGAGTTTGTGTCATTTCTTGTTACGTACCTGGTCGTCACCGTATTAATGGAGAGCGCCATGCAGAGCTATGGAAAAAAATTATGATAGATTCAATAGATTCGCCATATATCATCGAAGCCACTTCCAATAACTTCAAACCGCTGGTACTGGAGAACTCCAAGCAGGGGCCTGTACTGGTCAACTTCTGGTCAAAGAAAGCCGGGCCAAGTTTGCGTCAATATCCGATTCTGGACCAGATCGTGCATCACTATGATGGTCGTCTGTTGTTAATCAATGTTGATGCAGACACTGAAGTTGCTGTAACCAAAGAATATGGCATTTCCAGCGTACCAACATTGAAGCTGTTTCGTAACCAGCAGGTTGTGGGCACCATGCATGGCTTCCAGTCTGAAGAGGACTTGTTAAAAGTACTGGAGCAATATGTCGCACGTGAATCTGATCTCACCCTTGCTGGTGCGATCAGACTTTATACTGAGGGCAGAAAAACCGAAGCCTATGAGACGATTGCCAATGCAATTGTTGATGACCCGGTAAATCCTCGTTTGCCTCTGACGTTCTGCAAATTGCTGAAACATGAAGAACGCTATAAAGAAGCCCTTGCCTTGATTGACGCTTTGCCACCTGATATTCGCAATCATACCGAAGTAGCGCAGTTGCATGACTTACTGACCTTTCATATGGATATTGATACATCTCGCAACATTGACGGCCTGGTTACGCAAGTTGAGCTGTCCCCGGATGACATGGAAGCACATCAACAGCTCACAATGCAGTATGTCATCGAGCAACAGCATGAAAAAGCTCTGCAGCAACTTGCGAATATGATGGAGATCGATCCGAACTACAAGGACAACTATGCACGCAGCGCCATGCTGAAGGTATTCAATATACTGGGTTCAGAACATGCCCTGGTCAGAGAATTCAGGCCAAACCTGAAACGCTACGCACATTAATCCGGTTAATTATCTATAAACGGTTCACCGCAGAGGCACGGAGGCGCAGAGAAAACATTTCTAGATGTGGCTTTAGGTTGGCGTGAAGCAGGCCCTTCAATTTTATCGGTATCGTTAAAACCTAAACCTAACCTGCTGGTTTAGAACCACCAACAAGCACACCCAATATTACCTCTGCGCCTCCGCGCCTCTGCGGTTTATCCTTCTTTAAAAATTACATGGAAGCCTGGGCTTGAGGTGATATCACCCAACCTTGGGCAAGTGCTGTAACGATTCCTGTATCGCTTCATCCTGGTAGTCGAAGTCTTCCAGCTCACCGGCCAAATAGCGGTCATACGAGCTCATATCAAAATGGCCATGGCCGGAAAGATTGAACAGTAATGTTTTTGGCTCACCTGTCTCGGTACATTTTCTTGCTTCGCGCACGGCAGCAGCAATTGCATGGCAGGACTCCGGTGCAGGCACGATGCCTTCATTTCTCGCAAACAACACACCCGCTTCAAACGTTTCCAGTTGCGGCACTGCAATCGCGTCGACCAGACCTTCCTTGTGCAGCTGGCTCACGAGTGTAGAATCACCGTGATAGCGCAGGCCGCCTGCATGAATTCCCGGTGGCATAAAATCATGACCCAGGGTGAACATTTTCATTAATGGCGTCAGGCCTGCAACATCACCGTAGTCATAGGTATACACACCTTTGGTCAAGGTAGGACAGGATGTCGGTTCGACAGCTACCAGTTGAATATCCTTGCCGGCCGCCTTGTCAGCAAAGAAAGGGAATGCAATACCGCCGAAGTTGGAGCCACCGCCACAGGGTGCAAATACCATATCGGGGAAATCACCAACCATAGCCAGCTGTTTTCTGGCTTCTTCGCCAATGATGGTCTGATGCAACAACACATGGTTGAGCACAGAACCAAGCGCATAATTGGTGTCGTCGCGACCTGCAGCCTCTTCAACCGCTTCTGATATAGAGATGCCCAGTGAACCCTGGGAGTCGGGATGTTCAGCCAGGATCTTACGTCCCGATTCAGTCATATCGGTCGGGCTGGCAAAAACCTCCGCGCCCCACGTTTGCATCATCGAGCGGCGGTAAGGTTTCTGCTCGTAGCTGACCTTGACCATATATACCCGTATGTCCAGGCCGAACATTTGTCCGGCAAGCGCCAATGCACATCCCCATTGGCCCGCACCGGTCTCGGTCGCGAGACGCTTGATACCGGCCTGCTTGTTGTAATACGCCTGTGCCACTGCTGTATTGGGCTTATGTGAACCGGCAGGACTGACGGCTTCGTTCTTGTAATAGATCTTTGCCGGCGTGTTCAATACCTTTTCCAGCCGATGTGCACGGTACAGCGGTGATGGCCGCCACATCGTCAGTGCTTCACGCACAGGCTCCGGAATGGGGATCCAGCGTTCGCTGCTTACTTCCTGCATAACCAGGGCTTCCGGGAATATTGCCAGCATCGCTTCCGGCGGAACCGGATTGCCGTCAGGCCCAAGATAAGGTGCAGGTGGGTTAGGCATGTCCGCAATCACATTGTACCAATGTGTCGGGATATCGGACTCAGGCAACACCACCTTGGTTTGCATAACGGACTCCAGATGAATGATTTACCTGAACTTTACCAAGAACCCGTTAACCATGCCATGTATATGGCCATTACTGGTAAGTACTCAGGCCTGGCAGTAGATACCTGCCAGGCGATACCAATGAGTGGCCGGATTTGGCTATCAATGACATGATACAGATCTGATCTCTCGCAAAGCCGCCAGGATCGCTAAGAAAACCAAATAAAACGATATTATTTCATGGCATAACATCTTTATGCCGTCCTTGCGTTCCCTGCGCCTCTGCGAGAAAACAAGTCGTTAAACATTATCTATCGCTAATTACTGCGGGAAAACGTTTATTGTCCGCCCGATATCACTTATTATCATAACGCTACATTAAACATATACCACCGGGGAGCAAACATCATGTCGACCAGAATAGCGTTTACAATTATCTCTCTTATATTCATCTTCGAGGCATCCGCAGAAGTCATTACCCGTGAAGTCAGCTACAAGCAAGGCGATACCGTATTGAAAGGCTTCGTCGCCTATGACGATTCCGTTGAAGGTAAACGTCCCGGAATTCTGGTGGTACATGAATGGTGGGGGCACAATGCCTATGCACGCAAGCGCGCGCGCATGCTTGCCGAACTGGGTTATACCGCACTGGCTGTTGATATGTATGGCGATGGTAAGACAGCTGATCATCCGGATGATGCCGGTAAGTTTTCCAGTGCTATTGGCAGTAATCTGCCACTGGCCAAAGCGCGTTACGATGCTGCACTGGATGTACTTAAACAGCAATATACAGTAGAAGAAGACAAGATCGCGGCCATTGGTTATTGTTTTGGTGGTGGTATCCTGCTGAACATGGCCCGCATGGGTACCGATATTGATGGCGTAGTCAGCTACCATGGCAGTGTTGCAACAAATTCACCTGCCAAACAAGGCGATATTAAAACCCGAATTCGTGTGTTCAATGGCGCTGATGATCCATTCGTAAAAGCGGAGCAGATCGAGGCCTTTAAGAAGGAAATGGAAGCAGCCGGTGCAGATTACAGGCTGGTAAATTACCCGGGTGCAGTACACAGCTTCACAAATCCCGATGCTGACACCTTCGGCAAGAAATTCGACCTGCCACTTGCTTACGATAAACATGCCGACATGGACTCATGGCAACAGACACAGGAATTTTTTCATGAGATCTTTGCCGAATGATTAACATACAGTCATTCAAATTTGACATTAATTTACCGCAGAGGCGCAGAGACGCTGAGGTAATTTATGTACATATCAGCTGACTGATCAAACAGAATCATCAGCTACAAGCGTTAAACCTGAAAAAAACTCTGCGCCTCTGCGCCTCTGCGGTGAAAACTTATTTTTCAGCACAGATAACCGCCTGTAAGACTATTGAAAATAAAATTTAAGCAGCGCTGCCTGTCCAAAATGACATGTCCTTTTGCAGGAACTCTTCCCACGACATGTAGTGTGTCCCATCACATGAGAAGGTAAGACTGATCATGCCGTTGAAGATATTTATCGAGGCCGAGCGCAAGTAGAGCGTTTCATCTGCGAGTCGTAAAGTACTCATACCACGCAGGATCGAGCTTATTCGCTCAGCAGGAATAAGCGCATCTTCAGGGTAAGGGCGTGCCGGATATAGCATGCAGATATCCGGGTCGCTGAGCGCTTCCGCATCCAGAATACGGTAGCGAAAAGGGTCGTCAACAAACCAGATTGTGGCACGGCTACTGGAGAAATGAATCACACCCTGGAACATGCCACGATCTGTAATCAGCTCTTCGATAATAGCGTGCGCCGTTTCAATGTTCTTGTCCATCAGGCTATCAGTACGGCATTGCTGGAACACTGAGCCGCGAATCGCCGGATCGCCCTTGATCTGACGCCAGTCATGCGATTCTTCGTAAACTTCGGAAGTGACCGGTAGATCGCGCAGGTCGAAATCTGCGCCGATATACCCCAGGGTTTCTTCACCGCGGTTGACTAGCTGCAATGCCGTTAACGATGGGCGGTTTGCACGTACACTCAGGTATGCATCGGATAACAGGAACCCCCATGATGGCACACCTTCTCTCATGTAAGGGCGCCCGGACCGGTCACGTCCAAAGTGCCCCGGCACCAGGCCTGTCTTGCTGACATTGTCACTTATCTGTATACCCCTGCTATCAAGCACATACAGGAACACACAATGCGGCACAGATACAATCTTCTCACTCAGTATCCTGTCAAGTTGCTCGCGCTGGCCCCATACTTCTTCACACCGCTTCGCTATATTTGCAAGCGGTGCTGACAGTATTTGCGCCAGTGCAATTCTTTGGTTATGAACGGCTTCCTTCCAGGTGTCTTTCATCTTTATAACTTTATCTAGCTGATTGGATAATTCTATTCAATATCTATTGCAAATATATTACGTCGGTTTTTCATCAATATTCATGTTTTTCTGTTTCTGATATGACGCAGCGGCCATCATTGTATGTTTTCCTAACTACCAGTATTTTCAGTATATTACATGACATTTGAAGCTGTGAGTGTTAAAAATCTGTAATCAGATAACAGGTTTTTAACTCATGTCAATTCAAGAAGACGACCTCAAAATACTGTTGAAGGCGCTCGCGTTCGCCGCATACAAGCACAAAGACCAACGTCGCAGGGATGTAGATGCATCACCATATATCAATCATCCGATATCACTTGCTGACATATTGTGTAACGAGGCGCACATCACCGACATAGAAACCATTTGCAGCGCATTGTTGCATGATACAGTCGAAGACACCGAGACCACGGCTGAAGAGCTGGAGCAGGCATTTGGTAAAACGATTCGTGATATCGTCATGGATGTAACGGATGACAAATCCCTGCCAAAAGCCGCACGCAAACAGGCGCAAATTGATCATGCCGCTCATATTTCTGACAAGGCAAAGCTGGTAAAGCTGGCTGACAAGATCAGCAACTTACGTGATATTCTCAATAATGCGCCAACTGACTGGAGCCTTGAGCGCCGCCAGCAATACTTTGACTGGGCCTGCAAGGTAACTGACCAGGTGCGCGGCTCACACCCTGAACTTGAAGCACTATTCGATGAAATTTATGCAAAACGCCCATTAGCATGATCCCATGAAAATAATCCGAATATATTTGGCTATCCTTCTATTGACGACCTTAACAGCTTGCACGAAGCAACAATACTTCGAAGGGCTAAAGGCCGGACGCAGGGCACAATGCCTGGAATACCCCGTATCAGAATACGAAGATTGTGTTGATGAAACAAAAACGAGCTTCGAGGAATACAGAACCAAACGTGAAGAAATAGTCGGTAACTAGCCTGAATTACTATACAATCCGGAATTTTTCGATTTTCACAGCAGATTATATTATCAACGGAGTAAATCCATGAATATCTAGGTACAGGACCTGATGAGCAAAAGCGTTGTTACTGCCCAGCCACACCAGGCAGTAGCAACCATCAAGGAAAAGATGACCAAACACAAGTTGATCAGTATACCCGTGGTATCTACAGATAAAGAGCCAGTTGGCGTGGTATCTGCGTCCGATATTGTGGTTGTAGAAAAGGCCGACCTTCCCATTTCACATATCATGACCAGGAATGTATATACCGTACCAGGCTATGATGATGTTTCAGTAGCTGTACGCATCATGCGTAACCATAAAATTCATCACCTGATGGTGACCAAAGATAAACAACTAATTGGAATTATCAGCTCATTCGACCTGTTAAAGCTGGTAGAAGGGCACCGCTTTGAAATGAAAATCCGTCTACGCCCACATCAAAAGGAAAAGGCAAACGCGCCAGGGCGGAACTTGATTAATATCATATCACTCTGGTTATGAAAGTATAAATAAACCGCAGAGACGCTGAGGCGCAGAGGAAATACAGATTTTATTGGCGATTCTGCAACACAGATTTCGAGTTACGCTACATTAATCCAAACTGAGTACATACATAGAAAAGTTTTCTCTGCGCCTCAGCGTTTCTGCGGTAAATAATACGTTTAATCAATCCCTAATCCAGGTAGCGTTCCTGCCATTGCAGGTATTTTTGATGGACATGGTCTGCGAATGCATGTTTATCTGTAAAACCTTCCGGACTTATTGCATCATAAACGTAATAATTTGCCCTGTTGTTCTGCGCAGTCATGAAATGCCAGAATTTGTGCAGCAGGGTATGAGGATCATGCCATTCAAATCTATCCTGCTCTTCATAATGCAAAAATACCGGCAGGATGGGAACACCGGTCTTGATTGAAATATCAAATGCGCCGGTTTGAAATTTGGAGTAGATTCGGCGGCCTTTACAGCCGCCCTCCGGAAATATAGCTATATTACGTCCATTGTTCACCGCGTCCGTTAATGCCATAAGTGCGGTACGGCGTGAATCGGGGTCATCACGCTTAACGAAAATGCTCTCAGCCCTGTAGCTGATGCGTCCAATGAAATACCAGTCGCGGACACCTCTTTTACCCAGCGGGTAGATATCAAACAATGCCGGTATGGCAAAATCCTCCAGTGCAGAAGGATGGTTTGAAATCAGGATGTACTGCTGTGGCATAGGCCTGACATTTTTCTGATGCAGGCGCAGATCGATGCCCAATGCTCGAATCAGGAAGCGGCACCAGACACGAGACAACTCATGGTAATAGCGGCCTGTCAGCGGTTTTGGCAACCAGGACATAACATAGAGCACAGCGGTGAAGACCGACAATTCCAGCCAGCACCACAACAACCATAACCATCTTGCGGAAAACCTGAGCATAATTTCTGTAACTATTATCTCTGAAATTAATCTTTCTAGTATTAAGATAGGGTAAAACTTAACGAATTGAAAATGAACTACCAGGAATTTATCGACAGCCTGAAATTAAATAATTGCCCGCAGCAACTTGACCCCCATTTACAGGCATTATGGTTTGACGCATCAGGTGACTGGAACACTGCTCATGAAATTATTCAGCAAATCGACGATACTATGGCAGCCCGTATTCATGCCTACCTGCACCGCAAGGAAGGCGATGACTGGAATTCCAGGTACTGGCACCGGCAGGCAGGCACATCGTTTCCTGAAAGCATGAGCCTAAAACAGGAATGGGAATTCCTGGTACGCCTGTTTGTAGAGTAGTCCATATTGAAATAACATATGCATTTTTAGCGATCAGGTTTAATACAATGCTGTATAAATTACATAAAATTGCGCATAGCCGCTGGTACTGGCTGGCCTTACTCGCACTGGGCCTCTCATTTATTGCTGTTGCATTATATTACCAGTATGAGCTCGAGGAATTACCTTGCGTACTATGTATTCAGGTCCGCATCTGGGTATTTTGCTTGATAATTGTCGCATTCAACGCTTATATACTGCACAACAAGTGGGCCAGCCTTATCGCACACATACTCACTGTTGTCATTGCCGCTGGACTGGTGGAGCGTTCATACCAGCTGCTGGGCACCGAACGCGGGTTTACATTTGGCGACTGCGGGTTTGACCTGGGCCTGCCAGCATGGCTTGCACTGGATACGTGGTTTCCAGCCCTGTTTGGTGTTCAGGCTTCCTGTGGATATACACCAGAGCTGGTTTTTGGCATTACCATGGCTGAAGCATTGATAGTAATGTCAGCCGCATTCTTACTAATTAGCCTTACGCTCACACTTGTGTTCTTTATGAGAAAAAATAATTAAAACCAATATTTCCAGTTTCGGCTTTTTCCTCGGGCCTGTTGTATTTGCCCTGCTGCAATTAATCCCGATATTTCCTTCTGACAATATTACCAATATGGCTTCGGTCGCCGCTTTGATGGTGGTGTGGTGGATAACCGAAGCATTACCATTGGCTGCTACCGCGCTCGTACCACTGGTGCTATTCCCATTACTGGGCATTACCTCTGGTGAGGAAGTCGCTGCCGTGTATATGAATTCCACGATATTTCTATTCATTGGCGGCTTCGTGCTGGCATTGTCAATGCAGCGCTGGGATTTGCATACGCGCATTGCGCTGCGCGTTATCAGCTGGTTTCATGGCAGCGCAATGTTCATGGTGCTTGGTTTTATGGTTACCAGTGCATTTTTGTCAATGTGGGTTTCAAATACGGCAACTGCAACCATGTTGCTGCCGATTGGCCTGGCAGTGTACTCACGCGCGGCTGATCAATTAACTGAAGTTGATAAACAAAACCTGCTGACGGCGATGATGCTGGGCATCGCTTATTCCTGCTCTATTGGAGGGACCGGCACACTGATAGGCACGCCGCCGAATCTTGCTATGCAGCGCATCTTCGAGATCACGTTTCCAACCGCGCCGGAGATCACCTTCGCACAGTGGCTGCTTTTCGCCTTGCCATTATCTTTCACTATGCTGATTATGACCTGGCTGGTCATATCATATCGCTATACCGGCAGGGGTTTTACCGCACTAAAATTCTCAAACACTGAAATTCGTGACATGTCTAGCAAGCCCATGAGCTATGAAGAGAAGGCCGTCGCTGTTGTATTTTTACTTACCGCACTTTGCTGGATGTTTCGCCAGGACATAATCATTGGCGGATTCACCGTCCCTGGCTGGTCAAGCCTGTTCAACAACGCCAGCCTGATCAATGATGGAACCATCGCAATAGCAGCTGCGCTTGTACTGTTCTGCATTCCATCTAAAAACAAGCAACACTTTTCACGTATTGCAGACAGCGAAATCATCAGCAATTTACCATGGAATATTGTGCTGCTGTTTGGCGGCGGTTTTGCACTCGCCAGGGGTTTTACTGTGAGTGGCCTTTCTGAATATGTCGGACAGCAATTCATTGGTATGCAGGATCTGAACCCAACCGTACTGGTTGCAGGCATTTCGTCAATTGTTGTTTTCCTCACGGAAGTAACCTCCAATACCGCGACATCACAGATATTGCTGCCAGTTGTGGCCTCTGTGGCAAAACAAATCGAAATAAACCCCCTGTTTTTGATGCTTCCAGTCACATTATCTGCATCGATGGCATTTATGATGCCAGTGGCAACACCGCCAAATGCAATAGTATTTGCTTCTGGACGGTTGCGCATCAGGGACATGATAACAACCGGATTTATTATCAACCTGATTGCCATCGTTATGATTACATTGCAAACCTGGTTCATCGGTAGAGCAATATTCGATATTGATATGTCAACAATGCCGATGTGGGCAAGATGATATACTTTTAAATCTGTTACATTTTTACAGTTAATGCCCCAAGAAAAACTCTTATGAACACCGATGACAAAGAATCAGATGGCATAACCACAGGCTCTTCATCTACGCGGCGCTTTAATATGTGGCAAGTCAGCACTTTCATCCTGCTGGCGGTACTTTTGACGATATTTACTGTATGGATACTTAATACCGTACTGTTTCCATCTGAGTTCAAGCCAGTCACACTGAATACAAAAGAGCAACTGGTACTTGATGAAAAACTGCAACGCTTTGAGCGGTTTCAAACCCAGGCCGATCGCAGAGCTTCACGCTCCAGGCCATTTACCAACAATGCTGACGGTGCATTGACACCTGAACCATACACGGAAGAGGGCGCCAGTCGTGAAATTCGACTGAGCGAGAAAGAGCTTAATGCGCTACTAGCAAAAAACACCGACCTGGCGACACGCCTGGCAATCGACCTGTCTGAAAACCTGGCAAGTGCCAAACTGCTGGTGCACCTCGATGAAGAATTCCCCTTACTGGGTGGCAACACCGTCAAACTTAGCGCCGGCGCCGAACTGGCTTATGCAACTGGAAATCCGGTGGTAAAACTCCGCGGCATCAGCGTCTGGGGCGTGCCAATACCCAATGCATGGCTGGGCGGCATCAAGAATGTCGATTTAATTCAGGAATTCGGCCAGGAACCGGGTTTCTGGAAAGCCTTTGCCGACGGTGTCGAGACCGTCGAAGTCAAGCAAGATCACCTGCTGATCAGGCTAAAGGAATAACCTTTAGCAATTAGTACTTGAACTGACAGTAGACGGTCAGATTTCGCATGGCCGAAACTAGCCAGGCGGTAGAGATTTAACGTCTAATTCTCTCGCCAAGGCGCAAAGCACGCAAAGGTGACGGGTATTTATTAATCCATGAAATAATATCATTCCATACATCTTCCTTTGCGAGCTTGGCGCCTTGGCGAGAGTACATATATGCAGCATGTTTATTAACGGCTGAGCCCGCATACTGGCTATCAGACTTAATTCTGACTATTTCCAATAATCACAGGGCAGTGAATCCAGAACACAACCTGCTTTAACCAATCGCGCACCTGCGCATAAAATAAACCCCCAACCTACTGTTTTTTCATAAATTAAGCCACACATCTGCTGACAAATGATTGGCGTATTTGGTCAAGTTTGATCGCCGCAGCAGCGATATCCTTTATCCATAACAAAAGTATCTCGAATAATTATTAGTGAAAAGAGGTGCGTTATGGCGCGGAAATTACACCCAAAGTACTGCGCGTGTGGTTGCGGGGGTATCAGCAAAAGCAAATGGTTACCCGGTCACGACCAGAAGTTACGCGCAGCGATCGAAAACGAAGTCGGTGGCCTGATTGAACTCAGACGCATCGTTGAAGAATTACTGCATCGAAGCATTGATTTGAAACATGAACAAAACAACAGGAGATATTGGCAGCAGCATTAACAAGATCAGGTAAACCGGTTAGTAAAGTCACATACACAGGAGATACACATGACACACACAACAGAAGTAGCGCATCACAATGTCTATGTTATTGAGCTTGATAAGGAAGTATTGAAATTCGACGAATTTGTTAAGGCCAACCCACAATACAAGCAGGGCATGCCATGCCTTTTCGTTGGCGAAACACGACATACACCGCAAAAGCGTTTTAATTACCACCTGGTAGGCTACAAGAGCCACGAATTTGTAAGACGGTATGCACGTCGCCTTGCACCGGAATATTATGCCAGCATGAATCCAGTTAATTTCGATCAGGCCAAGACAGAAGAACAAAATCTTGCTGATCGTTTAAGAGCCCTGGGTTATGCTGTGTGGCAGCATGAAAACGCCATGAACACTCAGCACGCCAGGAACAAGCCCAGCCACACAGGGCATGGAACCATGCATCATCACTTTGCGGGCGCATAACAGCGAGTGATAAACCGCAGAGACGCAGAGACGCTGAGGTAATACAGGTTTTTTGGTGGTGGTTCAGTAGATGTAGTTCGGGATAAGGCTATACCGTTCTTGGCATCAAAAGTAATCAGATACCCCTGAGCCCGTCAATAAGCAACGTGATACTTATGCAGGCCTACGAATCAAAATATAAGTTGTACTGGTTCCGATTTGATCTGACAGTTGCCGTTGGTTCTCGCCTGGCAGATAAACCAAACGACGCTAGAGGTTTAACATCCTGTTTTCTCGCAGAGGCGCAGGGAACGCAGAGGAAGGCAAATAAATAATATTGTCTATTCAAAAAAATATGTCATCTCTGCGTTCCCTGCGCCTCTGCGAGAGTAAATATCTATTGGCTTTTCAGTACAGCTAATCCCGGCTGTACTAACAAAAAATCATAGTCGGAGTTTGAACTAATATGACACTGACTG
>CAZRKQ010000172.1:0-12079 GCA_964600755.1 uncultured Thiotrichaceae bacterium | reverse complement strand
ATCTTTGCGAACTTGGCGTCTTCGCGTCTTTGCGTTAAAAAATTGGATTGTAAATAATGAATGTATTAATCGTAGGCGGTGGTGGCCGGGAACATGCGCTGGCGTGGAAGGCCGCACAGTCAGGTAAAGTAGAAACCGTTTATGTTGCACCTGGCAATGCCGGTACTGCGCTTGAACATAAAATACAGAATGTGGCCATTGCCGCCGAAAACATTGATGCACTGCTCGAATTTGCGCGCAGCAACGATATTGAACTAACTATCGTCGGACCTGAAGCACCACTGGTTGCAGGGATTGTCGATACATTCAACGATGCTGGACTGAAAATATTCGGCCCCAGCAAGGGTGCGGCACAGCTTGAAGGCTCAAAAGCTTTTACCAAGGATTTCCTCGCACGCCATAATATTCCAACAGCGGCTTACGGCAATTTTACCGATGAAGATGAGGCTATTGCCTATGTCAGGCAACAGGGTGCGCCCATCGTTATTAAGGCCGATGGACTTGCCGCGGGCAAAGGCGTGATCCTGGCACAAACTGAAGATGAAGCAGTCGATGCAATCAGGGACATGCTATCGGGCAATAAGTTTGGTGATGCGGGCGCCCGCGTGGTCGTTGAGGAATTTCTTACCGGTGAAGAAGCCAGTTTCATCTGCATGGTCGATGGCAAGAATATTCTTCCCATGGCCAGCTCACAAGATCATAAAGCCCGCGACAATGGCGACAGGGGGCCCAATACCGGTGGCATGGGCGCATACTCACCAGCACCGGTTGTTACTCAATACATTCATGATCGCATTATGAGTGAAGTCATCCGTCCAACCGTCGATGGCATGGCCGCTGAAGGCAATGACTACACCGGCTTTTTGTACGCCGGTATCATGGTCGCCGCAGACGGCACCCCGAAGGTGCTCGAATACAATGTACGCTTTGGTGACCCGGAAACGCAACCGATCATGATGCGCCTGAATTCAGACCTGGTCGACTTGTGCCTGCAGGCACTTGATCACAAGCTTGATAAAATATCTGCGAATTGGGATGCACGCACGTCACTGGGTGTTGTACTCGCTGCCGGCGGCTACCCGGACAACTATAACAAGGGAGATGTAATTTCCGGACTTGATGAGACCGAAACAGAGTCAACCAAGGTATTTCATGCCGGCACCGCGGACAAAGATGGTGCTGTTGTCACCAGCGGCGGCCGCGTGCTGTGCGCCTGCGCACTGGGAAATTCGGTGACGGAAGCACAGCAGAAAGCCTACGAAATAGTGAAGAAAATCAGCTGGGACAAGGTTTATTACCGTACCGATATCGGCTACCGCGCGATCGCTCGCGAAAAACAGGATTAGGTAACTGACTCACCTTAAGGGCACAAAGATATTTATTTACCGCAGAGGCGCTGAGACGCAGAGAAAAGCTTTTTTTGTTTGTTAGTGATTACTTAAGTATTACAGATGCATGAGAATGAACAATGTGAGCCATAAAAGCCAAAGTATTAATTATTTTCTCTGCGCCTCAGCACCTCTGCGGTAATAACAATAATTTGTCTTTGCGACCTTTGCGCCTTTGCGGTGAAACTAGCCCTTCATCGAGTCGAAGAACTCGTTGTTGGTCTTGGTCGCTGCCAGTTTGTCCATGAGGAATTCAATTGCACCAATCTCGTCCATGGGTTGAAGCAGCTTGCGCAGAATCCACATTTTCTGCAGCTCATCAGGCTTGGTCAGAAGCTCTTCACGACGAGTACCCGAGCGGTTGATATTGATGGCCGGGAAGATCCGTTTTTCAGTAATGCGGCGGTCAAGATGCACCTCCATATTACCTGTTCCCTTGAATTCTTCGTAAATCACTTCATCCATCTTTGAACCGGTATCAACCAGGGCAGTGGCCAGGATAGTAATACTACCGCCCTCTTCAATATTACGCGCCGCACCAAAGAATCGTTTCGGGCGATGCAGCGCATGTGCATCAACACCACCGGTAAGCACCTTGCCTGATGAAGGAATCACGGTGTTATAGGCGCGGGCAAGACGGGTAATCGAATCAAGCAGAATAACGACATCTTTTTTGTGCTCCGCGAGACGCTTGGCCTTTTCAATGACCATATCAGCAACCTGCACATGACGGCTGGCAGGCTCGTCGAAAGTACTCGATACCACTTCGCCACGAACACTGCGTTCCATTTCGGTAACTTCTTCAGGGCGCTCATCGATCAACAACACAATGAGATAACATTCCGGATGGTTCGCAGCAATCGATTGCGCAATGTTACTCATTAACATTGTCTTACCTGCCTTGGGCGGAGATACGATCAAGCCGCGCTGACCTTTACCAAAGGGCGCAATAAGATCGATCATTCGAGCAGTGATGTCTTCCGTACTACCATTGCCACGCTCCATAATCATGCGTTCATCAGGATGCAATGGTGTCAGATTCTCAAATGCTACCTTGTTGCGTGCGTTTTCGGGTGTGTCAAAGTTGACCTGATCAACCTTGAGCATTGCGAAATAGCGTTCACTGTCCTTAGGCGGCCTGATCTTGCCCGAAATAGTATCGCCGGTACGCATGCTGAAACGCCGTATCTGGCTGGGTGATACATAAATATCATCAGGCCCTGCAAGATAGGAACTGTCAGCCGCCCTGAGGAAACCAAAGCCATCCTGCAGTATCTCAAGAACACCATCACCAAAAATGTCTTCACCACTTTTTGCATGTGCCTTCAGTATGGCAAAAATAATGTCCTGCTTTTTCGCTCGCGCAACGTTATCGAGTTTCATGGATTCTGCAATTTCGACGAGTTCAGGTACGGCTTTTAGTTTCAATTCTGTGAGATTCATAGGCGGTCTGGGTGTGATTTGTATTTATATTTAGGTTTAGGTTTAATATGGTTTATAGAGTTTTTAAGTACGAATTCGGATTCTTAACGACAAGAAGCTGTCGTTATATAGTCGCAGGGCCTGCGTACGGAGGTGCTTCGATTTTTATTATCAAATAGTTATATTCTACAAATCACCTGAAACTAGTTTTCTACAGATTGCTGTCAATAAACGCCGTCAACTGCGACTTTGACAGAGCGCCAACTTTAGTTGCCTCCACATCACCATCTTTGAACAGAATCAAAGTAGGTATACCACGAATACCGAATTTTGGAGGCGTATTTGGATTTTCATCAATATTCAGTTTGGCTATTTTCAGCTTACCGGTATAATCATCAACAACTTCTTCCAGAATCGGTGCAATCATTTTGCAAGGTCCGCACCACTCAGCCCAGTAATCTACCAGGACAGGTACATCTGACTTGATTACATCTTGTTCAAAACTGTCATCTGTTACATGAACAATCTTGTCACTCACTATGCGTATCCCCCAAATTGATTATGAATATCGCGCACAGGCATCTGCAGGCAAAGGTTTGAATGTGTTTTCTATTGTTAAAACGAAGTGGTTATACGAACGATTAGATATGTATTGGTCGTTATAATAGACTATTTTCCAGATTTGTACACCCCCCATGTGCTCATGGCAAGCCGAATTAGGGTAAGCTACGCGCCATGAGTGAACACCACCTGACCAAAACCACCTACGCAAGCTTTAATTTACTGGATGAGATCAACCAGGGCCTGGCGGACGCCGGCTTTGAATTCTGCACCCCGATCCAGGAGCAGACCCTGCCGATTGCCCTTGAAGGGCGGGATGTTGCCGGTGAAGCTCAAACTGGCACAGGAAAAACAGCCGCTTTCCTGATTGCGGTATTCAACCAGTTACTAAAGAATCCTGCCGCTGAAAACCATCGGAAAAATCAGCCACGTACTTTGATACTGGCCCCGACACGTGAGCTGGCCATTCAGATACACAAGGATGCCGTGCTGCTGGGCGGTCATACCGGCCTGGTGTTCGGACTGGCATACGGTGGTACCGGCTACGATCAGCAGCGACAGGCACTGGAGGCGGGTGTCGACCTGCTAATCGGCACACCCGGGCGCATTATCGACTACTTCAAGCAGCACGTGTTTGATTTAAAAGCCTGCCAGGTGGTGGTGCTGGATGAAGCTGACCGCATGTTCGATCTTGGATTTATCAAGGACATCCGTTACCTGTTAAGGCGATGCCCTCCCCCGGAACAACGTTTAAGCATGCTGTTTTCAGCCACCCTGTCACACAGGGTTCTGGAACTGGCCTATGAGCACATGAACGATGCCGAAACCGTTCGCATCAAATCAGACAGGCCAACCGCCGACAAAATCAAACAAACGGTTTACTACCCGGCTAATGACGAGAAGGTGCCATTACTGCTTGGTCTGATGGAATCACTCAAGCCCAGCCGCAGTATTATTTTTATTAATACCAAACGCGTCGCCGAGAAACTGTATGCATGGCTGGAAGGCAATGGATATAAAACCGCCCTGCTTTCGGGCGATGTGCCACAGAAAAAACGTCAGACATTATTAAAAAAATTCCAGGACGGGGAATTCAATATCCTGGTCGCAACCGA
Source organism: uncultured Thiotrichaceae bacterium (assembly GCA_964600755.1). Classification (GTDB taxonomy): domain Bacteria; phylum Pseudomonadota; class Gammaproteobacteria; order SZUA-229; family SZUA-229; genus JABDQW01. The sequence goes on along the minus strand of CAZRKQ010000172.1, from coordinate 7,593 downwards.
CGTCGCAGCGCGCGGACTTCACATACCTGCAGTCAGCCATATTTTTAACTATGACCTGCCCCAGTCTGGCGAAGATTATGTACATCGTGTTGGCAGAACGGCACGTGCCGGCGCAAGCGGGGCCGCTATCAGTTTTGCATGTGAAGATTTTGCCCACTATCTGGTGGATATTGAGGAGTACATCGGCCATCGTATCGAAAATGAAGCCATCGACTACGATTCCCTGGTGACACCCAAACCCCCGATCAAACTCAAACACAAAAAACCTCATGGTTCCGATCATCGCCTTGGCCACAAACATGGAAAAAACAAACATTCGGCCCATGGCAAACACAGCCATAAACATGGACACAAGCATCATAAATAAAGCCACGGGTAGAAATCAGGCAAAAACGCATCGCCCGATACAGCTGAGAAACTTCTTACTTATAATGAATTAAATTTAGTCTTGCCCGGCTGGCAGTCTCGCAGGCATGGATCGTGACCTGGCGAAGAACCCAGGGAAGCTGAACAGACTACTAGCGGAAACGGCGCAGCCCTGGTCCGGCCAGCTACTCTGCTTTTGCCAATCTTGAATAGATTCCTCTAGCTGACTCCAGTGCCATCTCGACATCACTGTTCAGCACATTATAATGGCCCATTTTCCGCCCCGCACGCGCCTCTTTCTTGCCATAAAGGTGTAATTTCACATCAGGCTCATTCAGCAACACTCGCCAGTCCGGGTGCCATAGATCACCGAGCAGGTTAACCATGACAACGGGCGACATTAGAGTCACATCACCGGGCGGCAAGCCGCAGATGACGCGCGCCTGCTGTTCGAACTGAGACGTCACACAGGCATCCTTGGTGTAATGGCCGCTGTTATGTGGTCGCGGGGCCATCTCATTAAACAGCAATTCATTATTACTATCGATAAAAAACTCGACCGCAAGCACACCAACATAATCCAGTTCTTCAACCAGTTGCAATGCCTGCTGTCTTGCCTTTTGCGCTATTTCGTCATCAACACGCGCAGGCACTATAGTGATATGGAGAATGCCATTTCGATGCTCATTCTCGCCAACAGGATATACAGCTGTTTCACCTTGCTGGTTCCGCGCAACAATAGCCGACACTTCCTTTTTCAACTCGACTTTTTTCTCGAGTACGCACTCGACACCACCACTATCACGATATGCCTGCTGCGCCTGCTGAAGTGATTCAACGACATACTGACCCTTGCCGTCATATCCCAACGTAGCTGTTTTCAGAATAGCCGGTAATCCGGTTACCTTGACCGCCTGCTCAAGATCAGCCTCACTAAAAACAGGATGACTGGATGCCGGCTTCAACCCGGCCTTGAGGGCAAAGGCTTTCTCACGATTACGGTTCTGGGCAATTTCCAGCACTTCAGCTGATGGGTAAACAGGCTTGCTCGCAGCCAGGCGGCGCATGGATTCAGCCGGGACATTCTCAAATTCAGTGGTGATTACATCACAGGTACGTGCCAGGTAATCGAGGGCCTGTTCATCCGTATAAGCGGCCTCAATATGGTCGTCAGCTAAATGGCCGGCTGGACTGTCCGGGTCCGGGTCCAGTACATTCAACTGGTAGCCCATATTGCGTGCAGCAATACAGAACATTCGACCAAGCTGCCCCCCGCCAAGAATACCCAATGTCGAACCCGGGAGAATCGGTGCAGCCATATCAAGCCTTTGGTGGCAGGTCCATGTCTAGCACTGCGGCCTGCTGTTGACTCCTGAATTCATCGAGTTTTTCAGCAAGCGCGGTGTCATGCACCGCCAGAATCGACACTGCATATAGCGCTGCATTCGCAGCACCAGCCTCACCAATGGCAAAAGTCGCCACCGGTATGCCTTTGGGCATTTGCACTATCGAAAGCAGTGAGTCCATACCTTTAAGGTATTTTGATGGGACGGGTACGCCCAGTACAGGTACTGTTGACTTGGATGCCAGCATGCCCGGCAAATGGGCGGCACCGCCTGCACCAGCGATAATGCAGGCCAGGCCTCGCTCGCGTGCGCTTTCGGCATATTCAAATAACAAATCCGGTGTGCGATGCGCAGATACAACTTTTGCTTCGAACTGCACGCCAAAGGCCTCCAGCTGCTTGATTGCATATTCCATTACCGGCCAGTCGCTCTGACTACCCATTACAACGCCAACTTTTAATGTCGCCATGACCTACCCCATTGAGTGCGAGGAAAAAAGCGGTGATTCTATACGAAATCTGAAGATATACGAAACACTATGACTTCGCCTCACTGCCTGTCAGAGCATAGTATTTCAGCCAGAATAACACCAAAATTCATGTATATAGGTGGAATTTTGCTACTCTCTATAGGAGCTCACGACTATGCAGCCCGGTACACCTGGAATGAATCTACTCAGACGGTTAACTTTATTTTGCATTCTGACGTTTGCTATATGCACTATTTCAGCAGAAACAATACCCGATTTAACCAAAGACAAGATTATCGTACCCGATGAAATACCAGGCGTAGAAACACTGACTGCCGAGGATGTAATAGAGAAGGCCAATAGCATCGACAAGCTTGTCATTATCGACGCACGCATAAATAAAGATCGCGCGAGTGGATATATAGAAGATAGTTCGAGCCTGCCCGATATCAATACCAACTGTGACACACTTTCAAAACTAGTAGCAGACAAACAAACACCCTTGTTGTTTTATTGCAATGGCGTCAAATGTGGACGCAGTGTTGTTGCTATCAAGATAGCAAAGTCCTGTGGATATAAAAATTTATCCTGGTTTAGAGGTGGATTTGAGGAGTGGAAGCAAAAAGGATATCAATACGTAACAGAACCAGGAACATAGTCATTAACCATACCACCTGACCATGTTTGAAAAAAAACTGACAATACAATCCACGCTTGCAGTCACAATACTATTTATTGGACTGGTTGGTTTGATACTGGTTATTTCAACAGAGCAGATTTACCGAAAGTTTGCACTGGAACACCAGGAAAATGCATTTGAAGTTCTATTGTCCATCAAGACCACCGAATTTATTAATGAACTCATAGACCACCAAAAAGAACTCGGCTTCAGATTACAATCAGAAGAGGAATTCAAATCCGCTTATAAAAACAGAAACACCAACGACCTGGTATTCTGGCTTGATCAGGAATTCAATCGATACTTTGTAACTGCTGGCCTGCTTAAACTCGAAAAAATTATTATTTATGATGAATCTCTGAACAAGTTAGCCACTTCCGAGCGCGGAATCACCATGAGCAACACAGGTGTAGTGCCCTGCGAGGCCTTGATAAAGTCAGTAAATAATCTTGCCATAGCCAGGCGGCTTAAACCACGCTCACAAATATGCCTTTTTGACGGCAGGCCCTTATTGTCTACCCTGGTTTCCATTGGCAGTCTGCGTCCGAAAGGTTACATTCAAATCATTTCCGACCCTGCTCACATGCTTGCGAAAATACAGTATGAACTCGGCACCCAGATCCAGATCACTGCACCTGATGGTATGGTTCTGCATCAATCAGACGAATGGCAATTATATACTCATGGGGACGATAACTTTCTCTTTAGCCACATACTACCCAACTCGACTGGCAGCCCGGCTTTAACAATATCCGGCGTTGCAGATATACACAACTTCAATAAGCAGTTAACTGCAACACGTAACAAGGCAATAGGTTTTGCAATAGCATTTATTACCCTTGCACTACTGTTTGCCTTGCACGTCATAAGGTCAGGATTAAAACCGTTGAAGAGCCTTGAATCAGCCGCACACAGCATCAGTGATGGCGTATTTGTTTCAGTTGACGAGAGTGCTTACCCTGAAATTGCAACACCAATACGCTCATTCAACGAGATGACACAAAAGATTCAATCTTTAATCAAGAACCTTCAAAAAGAAGCCGATGAGCACAAAAAAACCGAAGAGAAACTGCTTGAGGCCAAGGAGCAGGCAGAGCAACACGCCATATCAGCAGACAACCAGAAGAACTTTTCTCAACTTACACTACAATCAATCATTGACGGCGTTATAACTACTGATATCTCCGGCAATATCACTTCCATGAATCCTATGGCTGAGCAGTTGTCAGGCTGGTCTAAAGAAAAAGCGCATGGCAAATCTATTACAGAGGTCATGCATATACTGGATGAGTCAACCAAGGCCCGCATCGAGAACCCGATTGAAAACATTGAAAGCAGAAGCGTACTTGATGAACCTGTCAGTGCCATATTGCTGCAGAATGCAAGCGGCATCGAGACACCGGTCGAGTATGTTGTTGCACCGATGCGCAGAAACGACAATGCGATTGTCGGGATCGTTGTCATCATTCATGATGAATCAGTCCAGCGCTCACTTAACCGTCAGCTGACTTTCCAGGCCACACATGATGCACTAACAGGGCTGATTAATCGTTATGAACTGGAAAGAAGACTAAAAAGCATACTTTCCTCAACGCCATCTGAATCTATACATAACACCCTCTGTTATCTTGATCTGGATCAGTTCAAGCTGGTCAATGATACCTGTGGGCATACGGCCGGCGATGAGTTACTCAAGCAAATAACAGTAATGCTGCAGGAACGCGTACGCGATAAAGACTCATTTGCTCGGCTCGGTGGTGACGAATTCGGGCTGTTACTTGAGAAGTGCGATGTCGAGCAGGCGCGTATCGTTGCTAAAGACATGATCGAAACAATCAAGCAATTTAATTTTTCCTGGGAGGACTACAATTTTTCCATTAGTGCAAGCATCGGTATTGTAGATATTTCCGCTGACATAAACACCTGCGAAGAACTTTTAAGCTATGCAGATTCTGCCTGTTACATGGCTAAGGAAAATGGCAGAAACAGCATTCAAATCTATACCACTGAAGATGACAAAATCCTCACCCAGCAACGCGAAATGCACTGGGTTTCAAGAATCAACCATGCACTCGAAGAAAACCGCTTTCAATTGTATTTCCAGAAGATAAAACCACTGCAGGACAATGAAGGGAAATTCATGAATCATGGAGAGATCCTTCTGCGCATGGTAGACAAAGAAGGCGACATTATCTCGCCCAACACCTTTCTTTCTGCAGCAGAGCGTTACAACATGATCAGCCTGATCGATGAGTGGGTGGTGGAAAACACAATACGCTGGCTATCAGAACGCAAACAGAAAATGCTTGCTTCAGTCAACCTGTCAGGTAAGTCAATCTCAGACAAGTCCTTCCTTAATCTTGTCGTAACAAAAATCAAAGAACATAAGATTAATCCTGAACTGCTGTGTTTTGAGATCACGGAAACAGCTGCTATCAGCCATCTAACCACAGCTATACATTTCATGACGGTGCTGAAAAAACTTGGATGTACCTTTGCGCTGGATGATTTTGGCAGCGGCCTGTCGTCGTTCTCCTACTTGACCAGCCTGCCTGTTGATTACCTGAAAATCGATGGCTCATTCGTTGTCGATATAGACAAGGACCCCATGCACTATGCCATGGTTAAATCAATTAACGAAGTTGGACAGGTAATGGGTATTAAAACAATCGCAGAATACGCGGCATCTGACAACATCATTATTTGTCTGAAAGAAATCGGCGTTGATCATGCACAGGGTTATGCAGTATCAAGACCCATCCCTCTCTCTATGATAACTGACAACAAGAAAGCCGAAGTTACGTCAAAAAATAATGGCAGGTCAAATATCAGGAAACTGACCTGAATCACTCCCATCGACTTATCTTTCAAACGTTAACAACAGAAAACTATTAAGAAAATAGTACTCATTCTCAATTAACGCCAGCCATGCTTAGTGTGTGATTTCACACAACCTGTAAAACAACTTTACATAAATACAGCAATAGAAAATCCTCAAGCTATTGAATTTATTGATTGGCATGATCTTTGCTTTGTAGATCGGCACAAACTATTTAATTCAAATTACATGATTCGGGAGATACGTTACGATGGAGTTAAAATTCCTGGTACGTTATACAACTATTCTTACATCCATTGCCGTGCTCGCCGCATGCAGCAGCGCAGACAGTGGCACCACAGCAACACCTTTAACACCTTCAACACCAACTGCAGTTACAATAAGCGGTTCAATATTTGCCTCATCTGTGAATAGCGCCACTGTCACTGTTAAAAACAGTAATGGCGAAATCGTCGCCGGACCGGTGATGACAGCTACCGATGGCACATATTCAGTCGATGTACTGGATACCGATCTGGCTACTGACCTGGTGTTCGAGTCAACGGGTGGCCTTTTTGATGATGAGGCAACGGGCGATATCGGTGTACAGGCCGGTGCCATGTCGGCTTTTGTTGATGGCGGCACGCTTGCATCAGGTGACAGCGTACATGTAACGCCCGGTACCACCATCACTGCAGCACTGGTAACCCAGCATAACAAATCTGTTTCGGAAGCCGAGACAGCTTTCTTCAATGCTTTTGCCTATAACCCGGATATCTCGATTGAGCCGGTAGATGTCACAGACGCTTCTTCAATTACTGCAGATGATGCATCGAAGCATATTGGCTGGCGCGCAGCAGTATTCAGCAAACTGGCAATGGATTTATTGCTGACACCAGCTCAGCAGTTCGACATGTTTGCAGCCCTGGCCCAGGATCTTTCAGACAGCCAGCTGGATAGTGTTGATGCATCTGGCGCAGTAGATATTGGCTCAACTGGAACTACCCTACCTGCAGATATTCTCAACAAATACATTACAGCCACAGGCTCATTTACTACTGCTGAAGCAGCAAATCTAGTGGTAACTTATACACCACCGAAGGAAAATGTTCATGGAAAAAATCAGTTCACGCTGACTATTACAGACACCGGTGGCACACCTGTAACTGGCCTGACAGATTTACAAGTAATGCCCATGATGTACATGGCTGACAGAATCCACGCCACACCAATGGGTGGCATCACAGAACTGGGTAATGGTGAATATGAAGTTACTGCCTACTACCTGATGCCATCCAGGATGCAGATGAATACAGTCACCATGGGTACCTGGGACCTCAAGGTCATGACCAACATGAAATCGGTGCATTTCTATCCCAATATCGAGATGGCGATGATGACCAACACAGTTAGAACAGAACCGCCACTTAAGGGCATTAGCGATACAATTTTTAACATGGACGGACTCGAAGTAGGACGCCCATATAACCTGTTCCGGGACGATCTGATCGATCTAGGCGCTGGTACCACATATGACTTTGATATCTTTATCGCACCGATGGAGACCATGATGAGCTTCCCCACCTTGATTGTCGGTGAAACACTGCTGTCAGGTATGGGTGGCACACCATACACCGTTAACAGCGTGGACGTCGATGTGAATGTTAATAATGGCGGCTGGCTAACAAATAAGGACACGGATAATCTTGATGGCACATGGAACTTGAAGGCATTGCCTTTGGATAACCCGGGTACAAACGAGATCCGCGTCAGGTTGACCGTAAACGGTGAGGTAAAAACGACTGACGGGCTTCCCGCTCAAACCGACGTCAATGATTTCGTCACATTCACAGTGACGCTACCGTAGGAAAATCGATAGCTAAAAGTGAATGCACTATCCTCCTCGGCCTGCCTC
>CAZRKQ010000171.1:0-8544 GCA_964600755.1 uncultured Thiotrichaceae bacterium | reverse complement strand
TTACACCGACGCTGAACTACAACAGCAACTTCAGCATCGCGACCAGCGTGGATGACGGTGTGGCGCCGGCCATTACCGGCAGCAAGGCCATGACCGCTACCGCGGTCAATGACGCGCCACAGGCGACAAACCTGAGTGCCGCAGAAAGCTACACCGAGGATGCCGCGCTCAACCTGACCGATATCGTGGTCAGCGATGTCGACAGTGCTAATGTCACGGTGACATTAACCTTGTCAGATATAACAGCGGGATCATTGAACACTGCAACATCCGGTGCAGTGACTTCGACCTTTGTCGGCGGTGTGTGGACAGCGAGTGGTGCCATCGCCGATGTGAACACCTTGTTAGCTGGCTTAACGTTTACCCCGACACTGAACTACAACAGCAATTTCAACATTGCCACCAGCGTGAGTGACGGTGTGGCCCCGGCGATTACCGGCAGCAAGGCGATGACCGGAACCGCGGTGAATGATGCGCCGACAATGGTATTTCCAACGACCGTACAAAATACGAATGAAAATACACCACTGGTATTTTCTACAGCCAATGGTAATCAAATCGCGGTTGGCGATATCGATGCAAATGGTAATGACTTATTGATTAACTTCCTGTCGCTTAACGGTACCTTGACGCTGAATGGTACTGTCGGGCTTACTTTTGTGACGGGTGACGGTGTTGCGGATACCGCCATGGAATTTACCGGCAGTATCGCCGATATCAATGCAGCGCTTGAAGGTCTGATATTTACACCTGATGCCGGTTTTAATGGCGGCACCAATTTCCAGATGTGGGTCGATGACCAGGGTAATAGCGGCAGTGGCGGGCCGGAACAGACAAACCGGGCTGCGTTAATTACCGTCACGCCGGTCAACGATGCTCCAACGGCGACCAATTTATCGGCAGCGGAAACCTACACCGAAGATACCGCACTTGACCTGACTGACATCGTGGTCAGCGATGTCGACAGCGCCAACGTCACGGTGACCTTAACACTGTCGGATGTGGGTGCCGGTGCCTTAAGTACCGGGACGTCCAATGCAGTGACATCCACGTTCAACCCGGCAACCGGTGTGTGGACCGCCAGCGGTGCGATAGCTGATGTCAATACCCTGCTGGCCGGCGTTACCTTCACACCGACGCTGAACTACAACAGCAACTTTAATATCCTGACCAGCGTCAGTGACGGCGTAGCACCAGCGATTACCGGCAGCAAGGCGATGACGGGTATTGCCGTCAATGACCCTGCAGTTATAGGCGGTGTCGACTCAGGCGTTGTTACCGAGGATGATGATCCTGACATGGATAACCTGCTGGAAGTCAGCGGTGCTCTGACAATCGTCGATCCTGATGCCGGAGAGACCGTGTTCAATACCGGCCCCGTCGGTGGCACCTACGGTGTCATTACCATGGGTGCTGCTGGTGACTGGAGCTATGCCGCCAACAACAACCAGGCCGCCATCCAGGGCCTGGCGGCCGGCGCCACCCTGACAGATACGATTACTATTTCCAGTGTTGATGGCACCACGCACGATATTGTCATCACCATCATGGGTACCAATGACGCGCCGGTGGCCGGCAACGATGTCGCCAATGTCAACGAGGGTGGTTCAGTGATTATTGACGTGGCTGCAACCGACAGCGACATCGACAACGCGCTCGACCTCAACAGCATCATCATCACCGGCTTGCCTGTAAACGGCACAGTGATAGTTAACGGTAATGGCACGGTGACCTATACCCACAACGGCAGTGAAACCCTGGTCGACAGCTTCACCTATACTATTGAGGATATCAGTGGTGCGGTTTCAAACAGCGCCACGGTCTCGGTGTCGATCAACCCTGTGAATGATGCGCCACTGGCGGGAAATGATGTTGCCACGGTGGCCGAAGGCAATGCGGTACTGATCGACCTTGCGGCCAATGACAGCGACGTTGATAACGCATTGGACCTGAACAGCATTACTATTATCGGTGCGCCAGCTAACGGTTTACTGGCAATTAATGGTAATGGAACCGTTACCTATACGCATAATGGTTCAAATACTACGAGCGATAGTTTCACCTATACAATTTCAGATATCAGTGGTGCTATCTCTAATACTGCAACGGTCAATATCACGGTAACCCCAGTCAACGATGCGCCGACGACCAGCGGTATTGCAGGCTTTACGGTCAATGAGGATTCGGCATCTACAACGATTGGCTTGAATGCGGCCTTTGATGATACAGATAACCTTGATTCCGAGCTGACTTATTCCATCGTTGGAAATACCAACATCGCTCTGTTTGCGGCAAACGGTATAAATGGAGCAAGCGGCCAGTTGACGCTGGATTATGCGGCTAACATGAATGGATCAGCGCAAATATCTGTTCGTGCTACTGATCCGGCAGGTCTGTCAGTTGACACGCTATTTACCGTTACCGTTACGCCGGTAAATGATGCCCCTGTAATGCAGGCCAATACCGGAATGCTTGCTACAGGTGTAGCTCCAGGCGCAATCACAAATAGTGAGTTGAATGTAACTGACATAGATAATGCCAGTTCTGAAGTCACATACACGATCACAACATTACCGGTTAATGGTGCATTGTTACTGAATGGGGTGGCGATGGGTGTAAATGATACCTTCACGCAAAGTGACATCGACAATAATCTGTTGGTTTATCAATCTGCAGGTGCAGCTACTTCAGACCAGTTTGGGTTTGTGGTATCAGATAGTTCAGGCGGCGCGCTTGCCAATAATACTTTCGATATTATTGTCCAGCTTGGTCAGGATGATGACGGTGATACGGACACCGGTATTACTGATACCGAGAGTGATCCTGAGGAAGAGGAAACTCAGGAAGAAACCACTGAAGACAGTGGCAGTGCCAGTGATGGTGCAGGTGGTTATGGCGGTGGCTATGTGCCATTTGGAGGTACTACTGCACCACAAAAACCGTCTCCCGCATTATCAATCGATCCGACACCTGCGCAGAAACAGGCACAGTCTGTCGAGAAAGAAGAATACATAGTAACTGAAGCGAAAGCACATGAAGTAACAACTTTCACAGGTATGCAGGTGAAATCAATGGATGCCCTGTGGTCTGCCATCGACAAGATGAAGCAGGAGATGGGCGATTCAGCAGAGGGAAAAATGAGTTCTGTTGAAATCAAGGCGGCAGCTGCGAAATCCTCAGGTGTTGTACTGACAGCCGGTGTGGTTGCATGGATTCTTCGCAGCGGCGCATTACTCAGCAGCCTGATGTCTACTATACCTTTATGGAAGGGCTATGATCCTCTGCCAATTCTTGCATACAAGGATGATGATGAAGAGGAAGAAGATGAAATACATGAAGACAAGATACCGACTTCATTGGAAGAGTTGAAGAAGTTGAAGAAGGTAAAAGAGAAGAAGGCTAATGAAGTCGATGTTGATTCAATATTTGGCGGCTCAGCAATAAGAGAATAATAATATGAAGATGCCTACTGTAAGCCCTGCGGTCAGGGTCAGTTTTGGACTGGTGATGTTTACGCTCAGTGTTTTACTGATAGCTGATCTGATCGGGATGATTCCAAAAAAAGAAGCAATGCTGCTTGATGCAAGAAAGAAAGTCAGCGAGTCATTGGCGGTGCAGCTCTCAGTAGCGATTTCAAACTCAGATACGATGGTTTTCACTCAAACACTGGAAAGTTTTGTTAATAGAAATAACGATGTCCTGGCAGCATCAATGCGAAAACTCAACGGTAATGTGGTGGCGGAGTTTGGTCAATTCAAGGATTTCGATTACAACAATATAGGTGGTACAAAATCAACAGAAAACATCGTGTTGATACCGGTTTATGCCGGCGCTGAGCACTGGGGATCAGTAAACGTTGAGTTTGCCGACGTCTCTGGCGGTATCCTGGGTATGTTGACTGGCTCGATTATTGGTTTGTTGTTATTTGTAGCGATCACCAGTATAGCCGGCTACATATTTATACTGCGAAAAGCGCTGCATGTACTGGATCCCAAAGCAGTCGTACCTGAGCGCGTCAGGTCTGCATTCAATGCGCTCGCTGAAGGTGTATTGATACTGGATCACAAGGAGCAGATCATGATGGCAAATGATGCATTTGCCAGCCAGGTAGACAAGGACCCTGATACCCTGGTTGGTGCCAAAGCTTCAACCTTGAAGTGGAAATTCATGAAAAAACAGGATGATGACCAGCTGCCATGGTTAAATTCATTAGAAGATGGTGTTAAAAATATCGGTGTCGCACTTAATCTTTCCACGCCGCATATGGGAATCAGGGCCATGTCAACTAATAGCGCACCGATTCTGGATGATGCCGGGAAAACACGCGGGGCATTGGTGACATTCGACGATATAACAGATGTCGAAGAATCCAACGTACTTCTTGAGAATGCAGTAACTACATTACAGAAGAATGATGCTGAAATACGACGCAAGAACACAGAGCTCGAGGTGCTGGCATCTCGTGATGCTTTGACAGGATGCTATAACCGCGGGGCATTTTTTGATTTACTTGAGGATGCATTCAGTCATTCTGCCCATACGAACACAGATCTTGTCTGCATCATGCTTGATATTGACCATTTCAAATCGATCAATGACCGTTTTGGTCATTCAGTCGGCGACGAAGCCATACGCATGGTCTCGGAAGTGCTGAATTCATGTGAGTATAAAGGAGCGATCGTAGGCCGCTATGGTGGTGAAGAATTTTGTATTGCACTACCACATGCTGATCTTTCCAGAGGCAGTGATGTGGCTGATACTTTACGCAAGAACATCAAGACAGCATCAGCGGAATTCTGTGGCAAGGATGCGACTATAACTGCCAGTTTTGGTGTGGCTAATGCAGAAGCCGATATGACAAGCGTTTCGCAGTTGCTGGAACATGCTGATAAAGCATTGTATACAGCGAAACAAAGTGGTCGTGATTGTGTTGTAACCTGGGTTGAGCATGATGATCTCATACCTCGTGAAAACGAGGAAGATAATCAAACACAATTGCCGGAGGAATCTTCTGATAACTCAAAACAAAATAATGCTGCTAATGTAGATCTGCAGTTATTAAATAGAAGAATCAAGGATCTTGAGTCAGAACTGAAAGCGCAGGAAGCCGAGTTTTCGAAAAACAGGTTCAACGATCCAATAACAGATCTGCCGACACGCATCATTTTCGAAGACCGTATCGGCCAGGCGATGGCATATTCAGCACGTGCCGAAAATATTCTGGCTGTTGCCATAGTGAACATCGATATGTTCAGCCGCATCAACAACACCTTGGGGCAGGTTGTTGGTGATGAGTTCCTCAAAGCTGTAGGTCAGCGTCTTAAAACAATTTTGCGTCGTTCAGACACAGTCGCTTCCATGGTGGCGCCGGGTCAGGCAGGGCCGTCATTATCAAGGTTGCATGATGATGAATTTGCGCTGCTATTGACCGGTCTTGATAGTGTTGACTCGCTAACTTATATAGTCAAGCGTGTTCAGAAAAAATTCTCCGGAAAGCTTGTCGTTGCCAACAATGAGCTGTTTGTAACCACAACAATAGGTATCTCACTGTACCCGAATGATGGTGCTTCGCCAAAAACATTAATAGAGAATGCACGCTCTGCGCAGAAACATGCCAGGAGTATGGTCGGTCGAAATAATTATCAGTTCTTCTCACAGGAAATCAACCAGAAGATAATCGAGCAAATGAAGCTTGAGATCGATATGCATAATGCAATCGACAAGGATCAATTCAGACTCATATATCAGCCAAAAGTCGGAACGAAAAACGAAAAGATTGACAGCATGGAAGCGCTTATCCGCTGGGATCATCCGGATAATGGACTGGTTACACCGAACATGTTTATCCCCGCTGCAGAGAAATCCGGGCTCATTATTGATATCGGAATCTGGTGCCTGAATGCCGTATGCAAACAGACCAAGGAATGGGTCGATATGGGCGCAAGTAATCTGCGTGTTTCTGTCAATATTTCTGCACTAGAGTTCGAAAATGATAAGTTCGTTGCATCCGTCGGACAGGTATTGAAAGATAATGATCTCGATGCATCACATCTCGAAATTGAGGTAACAGAAACGACTGTCATGAGTGATCTTGAAGCATCAGCGAAAATAATCGATGATTTGAGATACATGGGCGTCACCGTGACCCTGGATGACTTCGGCACAGGATATTCATCATTTAATTATCTCGGCCACCTGAACTTTGACTGGATCAAGATCGACAGGAATTTCCTGCTCGAGGCGGTCAAGCACAAACGCTCCAAAACACTGTATGGAGGCATGGTCACCATGGCCCATGAGATTGGATTGAAGGTTGTCGCCGAGGGCATCGAAAACCAGTCTGAATACAGCTATGTGCGCAAACTGGGTGTAGACGAACTGCAGGGTTATATGCTGAGTAAGCCGCTTGATGTTGACTCGATGACACGACTTCTTTTCTCAGGCAAGAGTAAGCGCAGGAAAGCGGGATAGATTAAGACAGTGAATAGTGAACAGTTAACAGTTAACAGTGAACTATAAATAATGAATTGCAGGTAGGGTGGGCTTTGCCCACCGTGATTGTTGGTGGTTACTCATTTGAGGTGGGCGGAGCCCACCCTACAGAATTGTAGGTCGGGTTAGGCGCTTTTTTGCCGTAACCCGACATAATATGATTAATGAACAATGTCGGATTACACTTCGCTAATCCAACCTACGTGTAATTATAGTGAACAGTGAATTCTATTAGCGTTAATTCGCGTTTATCTGCGGACTCTACTTGTCAAACCATGAATTAATGATCTGGACATCATTTTCACTGAGATTGCCGGTGATGTTTTTCAACTGAAAGTAGTTGGCTACATATGAATACTTGGATGCGGAATAATCCAGCCGGGCTTTATACAGTTCTCTTTGGGCGCGTAATATATCTACGTTTGTTCTGGTGCCGGCTTTATATCCTGCCTTGATTGATTTCAAGGCTGTCTCTGTAGATTTAACAGCAGCATTTAATGCTTTTATCCTGTTCATTGCCGTTATGGTATTTCTGAAGACCTTATTGGTTTCCCTTATGACTGAGCGTTGTGTACCCAGCATCTCGTCCTGTGCTTCCTGTTTGCGGCTGAGGGCTTCTCTGACCCGTGAGCTGACCTGTCCGCCAGTGTAAATCGGGAATTCCAGTTGCAGTGCAATTGATGCGTCGTCTATGTTGCTGTCGCCGAATCGGCCGCCTGTTTCTTCATTACCGTAGCGGGCGACGACATCAAATTTGGGATAATGCCCGGATTTGAATCGATCAACTTCATAGCTGGCTGTCTGAACCTGGTATCTCGCTGCAATCAGTGTCGGGTTTTTATTCTCTGCTTCTGTTACCCAGTGATCGGCATCCAGTGGTTCAGGTGTTATAGGTTTGAATTTATTACCTAGTGGGGCGAGATCTTTAGGGGGGATTCCGGTCATTTCCTTGATGGCATCAAGTGAATCTCTGCGCAGGTCCTGTGCCGCGATTACCTGTGCGTCGGCCAGATCAAACGCGGCCTGTGCTTCGAGATAATCGGTTATCGTTGATTTACCGACTTTATAGCGTTTTTTGGTAAATTCGAGCTGCTCTTCAATGGCATCTCTTTCAGAAATGGAAAATTCGAGATTGTCCTTTGCCGCCAGGGCTTTAAAAAATCTTTCCAGCACGCGTGTAATCAAATCCTGTTGTGCAGCTTTATACTCGGATTCTGCAACCAGTATATTAGAGTCGGTGATACTCAGGTCTGTGAATAAATCCTTGCGGTATAGTGGTTGCCTCAGGGTGAGTGCTACATCATGGCTGTTAAATGATGTTTCACCAGAATTAGTTGCAGTAGTGGCATCGATATCTTCGCGATTGGCTGCGACCTCACCGGTAAGTACCAGAGAAGGCAGCAGGGCGCCCTTGCTCTGGTTTCTTGTTTCGCGTTCTGCCTGCAAAGACGCATACGCGGCCAGAATTTCAGCATCATTTTTCTCTGCCAGCTGATAAATAGACAAAGGCGTGTCTGTTGCAGCAGCAACGACACCGGCGTATGCGGTCAAAATGAGCGTTAACAGCAGAGTATGAACTACAGATTTAGGCATTCCGTTTTTCTTATTATTACCGTATGTTATTGATTATAGGAAGGATTGAGCGAACAACAAGGTAATCACCCGGGAAAATTTTAGATATTTTCCAAATGTTCGCGAGCACTATTCATCAGGCGTCTAAGTTACTGATATTTCGTGCGAAATTACTGTTGCTGATGCAGTATGATTGGTTAAACTGCGAGTAAATATGTGTAGACCTTGTAGTTGAATCGATGCCGACAGAATCACCTTTTAAACCCGCCTGGTGGCTGCCATCACCACACCTGCAAACCCTGTGGCCGGTCATGTTCAGAAGACGTGCTGCACCGGATTTAACTTATGAGCGCTTTGAGCTCAGCGATGGCGATTTCATCGATCTGTGCTGGAGCCGGAAAACCGACCGGCCGGTTGTGGTCGTGTTGCATGGACTGGAAGGCTCCGTAAATTCACACTATGCCGGCAGCTTGTTGCTGG
>CAZRKQ010000170.1:0-2131 GCA_964600755.1 uncultured Thiotrichaceae bacterium | reverse complement strand
CACATTTATCTCCTTATTCGCTCAACGCCGGATCGGCACTGCCGTCGTCTTTGTTGAGATCCCGGTTGATATCAGAAACCGCATTATCCAGCGGCGAAAAGACCCGGTCGAGAATATCTTCCTGCTTTTCGTCCGCCTTTTAAGGAAACTGCAAAAAAACCAAGAAATCACAATCAGGATCGTCAGTCGTTTAAAAAGTTATAGTGGCCATCGATATTGTAAAATAATCCTACAACGCAGATTTACCCAGATATCGAGACCGAAATACTGCTAAGCCCATGTTATTAAGTTTGATTGTTATGAACGCATTGCGGAGACCAACAGCTCGACGTTGTCGGGATAGTTTACAAAGTGGCGGTCAGCAGCATGAACGCTTTTCAGGTTTGAAGAGTTATACCAATATAATCAGTAAGATATGATCGTTGGCGCAGATCTTGCTTGCTATATAGCAATACCAATCTGCTGGATTAAATAGTTCTGGACCTGACCTGGCGATTCACGAGCAAACCACACCCCGGCGGGTCCACCCAAAAAACGACAAAGGATAACACCATGGCATCCAACAACTATTACAAATCTGGTTTGACCGCGCTGGTCCTGACGGCCGCCGTCGCCTTCGCGCCCGGCAGTAGCGCCACGCTCGTGCCCTACAGCCAGAACTTCGAGAACATGACGCCAGGTCAGGGATATCCACCGAATGATCTTGAGGCTGATGGCTGGCGGATATACGGCATCGCCTATGAAACTGACCCATACTTGGGTCCTGCAAACATAGCGTATGAATACGGTCCCTTTGATGCAGCGAATGGTGACCCGGGCTCCATCCAGGGCGTCACTACTGGACAGGGCGGCCCTGCCCAGGGAGAGGTTGTACTGGCCAAGTACACCGATTACAACAACCCTGACCACACTGTAGTGCCTTTCACGCCTGGCATGCCTAAATATTACATCGCAGCCTCCACATTCCAGACACAGATAATCTCTACCAGCAATGTCGGCCTGTGGAGATTTACGTATGACGCGAAAATTGGCAACCTAGAGGCCGACAGCAGCGCATTTGCGTTCATACAGACGCTGGATCGTTTTACGGGAGCCGGGAAGGCCTTTCTGGCCAACGACACTACCCACCTGCCCGTCGATTGGGGCACATACACGCTCGATATCTTGATTGATGACACCTTGATCGGAGATACCCTGCAGTTCGGCTTTGTCGCCACCGCCACTAATTACAACGGCTCGGGCGTATTTTACGACAACATCAGCTTTGCTCCGGTTGAGGTCATACCGGTGCCCGCCGCGGTTTGGCTGTTCGGTTCCGGTCTTGCAGGACTGGTCGGTGTAGCCCGTCGCCGCAGGCACTGACATATGCTGCTTTGTACATTTGAATGATTTGGTCCTTCTGAGGGGTGCAGGGGGTGCCTTCCCCATGCCTCACACTGAACGTATAAGAATTACTGCATGCAACTTTTACCTGTCGCGTCATTTCTTCACCCTGTGTGAACGTCTGCTTCATGCATTCAAGACATTCAATCAAATAAGCTAGACGTCGCCTTTGGGTCGTTCCAGGAATTACACTGACTGCTAATATTCGCAGCCACTAAACGACGACTATCGGCCACTTTCGGACCATCAGCATAAACAGAAAATCCCGCTGAGCGGGGTTCCTGTACTTTATGGGTCGGCCATCTCTTGTCATTCGCGAAATGTCTGCGAACGGCAGGTTCATACTGATAGCAGCCATCAGCGCACCGTCTTCGATGCTGTCAATCGCGACAGATCCCAACAGGCACGACGCGCACATTTTCTTTAGTTGGCGCGTCATGTATTTAACACCCGCGGCAACGCGGAGGCGGTCTGCCTGGCTATCGATTCAGTCCTCTATTTTTCCGCTCGCCAGTCGTTTGTTATAGATATCTTTAAGCCTGTAGATATCTTGCTGCAGTTCGAAGAAGCCGTGCCAGTGTGCGTAGTCCGGCCCGCCCATCATGGCACCCTGCCGTGCGCGGCGTCCTTCGTGGTGCCATAGATGGTAAAAGGTGATCTGAAACTCGTCACTCCAGGGGTTTTCCTTGAGCAGCCCTTTCTGCTTCAAGTCATCGTGCATTTTCTTTGCCGGGGCCCAGTAGGCAAC
>CAZRKQ010000169.1:0-50328 GCA_964600755.1 uncultured Thiotrichaceae bacterium | reverse complement strand
AACCAGGAAGGACTTGTTAGACCAGCGGCCGCCGACACCCAGCACTTCGTCGCCACCGCATTGACCGGAGCCAATCTGGCTAAGCTTCGTGAGTGACGTCCCAGCGGGGCCGGTCCAAAGATCTTTCAGATTAACATCACCAGGCCCTGGAGTTCCTATGGGGCTACCTGCACCAACACCACTGCCACAAGGCTGAGGCGCAGTTGAACCGGCAGGTAAGCTAGCACCGCTCAGGGTGTAGTTGATGACCAGCTCGATACCAGCCATCTTTGGCGTGGTGTACTGCAGCATGTTGGTCTGACGACCACGGTCAGTACCCTTGCCGCTGTGGTACTTGGACATGGTGTTGATGTACTCACGACCTTCAGCAGCGTGGTGCCAGAAAGGATCGACCTTGCTGCCCATCTGCTTGTAGTTCTGGCTGCCAGTGCCGAACTTGGCATTACCCCAGCCACCTTTAAGGCCAACGAACTGGTCACGACCACCAAGGCCGCCGCCATCAGCAACGTCAACATCCCATTCCATTTTGTAGTAAGCCTTCAGGCCATTGCCCAGGTCTTCAGTACCTTTCATACCGAAAACAGACTTGCGGCTTTCCATGTCTGTGTCTTCGTCAACACCTGATAAGCCAGCTTTATTACTGTCACTTGCAGTTTCCAGAGCAAGGTGAATACGGCCGTATAATGTCGGGGTTGCTGATGCTACGCCTGCAGACGCGATCAGACCCGCAGCAACGGCGAGAGTTAAAATATTTTTTTTCATTATGCAAGACTCCTGCATTAGTTGTTTTATTATCATAGCTATGATTACAAAATAACCATTCGAGTGCTTATCACTTCCCCAAAATGTTGCCCGTTAAACGGGTCTTGTATGAACAAGCAAAAACAGTTCGAATGCGGCTCCATAACAACGAATTCGATTCGCCAATACAGAGTTAGGAAGGAGTATATTCGGATGTAGCCAAATTGCAAGTTCAATAGTGTTTTTTTTCAACCGTTTGCCCGCATGTCAGCAACAAAATCCTCAAATTCTGCAGCGATAATTGGTCAAATTGCATCCAACGTGCAAAACCTGAAAACAATCCATGAAAAAAAGCAGTTCATGTATTTTAGCGACTGATGCCTGCATATCGCATACAGAAGCATACACGTTATCAGTATTTAAAAAATTGACTAACTTTTGATCACCATTGTTGCAGGCTCTACCTATTTCGTTAAATCAGTATATTCAACTGCAACGATTCAATACTGATTAAAAACTGTACAAATCCTGCTGTAGCTAAAACTTGATACAGCTCAACTGTGATGTGAAAAAAAATACCGGCTATCAAACAAAGATTTGTTGTTTCAAACAAGCGTCTGTCTAAACAGACAGAAATAAAATACAGACAGGTTCTCTCGCAAAGGCGCAAAGCGCGCAAAGATGCTATGAAATTATTATTCCAGGAAACAACACCCGTAAAAGAGTTTTGCTTTGCGGTCTTTGCGCCCTGGCGAGAGCACAATTCGTTACTGCGGCATCGTTACTGCCACACTCCACCGCACTATCTATAAGTGAAAATTCAAACAGCATGATTAAACACAACGGTTTTAATTAAAAAAATTCCGGTGTCACTTTGTGAACTCTGTTGTGAATAATTTATTTTGACTGGGGACAATAAGCCAGAATTACACTTCGTTTCATCCAGGCTACTTAACAGCTTATTTATACAGACAGAAACATAATACAGTCAGGTTCTATCGCAAACACGCAAGGGCCACAAAGAACAATAAATAAAATGCATACCAGTCGTAACCTGATCTGACAGCGTGTCTGATTTAAACGCTGTAGACAATATAATGCATCCACAGATGAACGCAGATAAACACAGATGTATAGATGCTTAATAACATCTTTATCTGCACTCGCTCCGATTTAATCTGACAATTGCTGCAAGTTTTCGCATGGCCGGTCAAACTGTATATGCTGGCGGTTTAACATCCTGTTTTCTCGCAGAGGCGCAGGGTACGCAGAGGTGACATGTAGTTTTTGCAAAGACAGTATTATTTTATTCATCTTCCTCTGCGCTCCCTGCGCCTCTGCGAGAGTAAATATATATAGCCTTTTCTATACAGCCAATCCTGGCTGCACTGATAAAAATCATAGTCGGGGTTTGAATTAATATGACGTGACTCTAAGATTAAATCCTGACTATTACATCCAAGCAAGGATTTATTCGTCTCATTCCTGAGACTCACCCTGCGGGCTCCCTTCCTGACCTCCCGCAGGAATTCATAAAAAAGCCCCTGTTAAGGGGCTTTTTTATGAATGGCTGGGGAACAAGGATTTGAACCTTGATTGACGGAGTCAGAGTCCGTAGTCCTGCCGTTAGACGATTCCCCAGGAGAACAGGTACGAGTTACGAGGGACGAGTGGCGGGGCTTTTATTATTATTCTTATAGTGCTTGATCAAACCCCAAATCATATTGGATATTTCAACTGTTTCGCATTCAAGCTCTTTACAAATGTTTGATTCAATAAACCCAACAGACCGCGCAATCATTAATTGGGTCCAGACTTCACCGCATGATCCTTTTGCAATATTGAGATACTGGAGTCGAGCACGAACACTGTCTCTTTCATAACCTTCAGCAATGTTTGATGCAATGGAAAGACCAGCACGTGTTAACTGGTCTTTAAAACCAGGTTCTGTACAACTGGCTGTTGCCTTGTATAAATCTACAGATAAACGACAAGCTCGCTTCCATACATCAAGATTCTTGAGAGCATCCATTGCATCCAGCTTCCTTTTGAATTGTCCTTGCCCCTAGTGACTCGTCCCTCGCCACTTCTCGAAACGTTTTTAACGTTTCGAGAATTGAGTCGCGCGTCGTGCTTTACGCAGACCAACCTTCTTGCGTTCTACCTCACGGGCGTCACGTGTAACGAAACCGGCTTTGCGCAGGTCCTTGCGGAGAGTTTCATCATACGCCATCAGTGCGCGGGTTATACCATGGCGAATAGCGCCTGCCTGACCCGAGATACCGCCGCCGGTTACCTTGATGTTGATATCGAACTTGTCATTCATTTCTGTAACATCGAGTGGCTGACGCACGATCATGCGTGCTGTCTGGCGACCGAAGAAGTTATCCAGTGGTTTACCGTTAACTGTGATATCACCGCTTCCGTTACTTAGATATACACGTGCGCTTGATGTTTTGCGACGACCGGTTGCGTAGTAACTTTCTGCCATTGTATTACCCTTAAATTTCCAACACTTGTGGCTGTTGTGCGGTATGTTTGTGCTGTGTGCCTGCGTAGACCTTGAGCTTGCGGAACATTGCACGACCCAGCGGGTTCTTCGGCAACATGCCTTTTACTGCTGTTTCAATAACACGCTCAGGCGCTTTTTGAATCAGGTCTTCGAAATTGATTTGTTTCAATCCACCCATGTAGCCTGAGTGGTTGTAGTAAATTTTGTCTTTTGCCTTGTTGCCGGTCACTTTTACCTTTTCAGCATTGATTACAACGATGTAATCACCGGTATCGACGTGCGGGGTATATATCGCTTTATGCTTGCCACGTAAACGGCGTGCAATTTCTGTGGCCAGGCGGCCCAGTGTTTTGCCATCGGCATCGATCAGGAACCAGTCCCGTTCTACAGTTTCTGCTTTGGCGCTGTAAGTTTTCATCGAACAAATCCAGTCAAATCAAGGTTGTGTGCACGCGCATGGCGCGAGACAAAGACGCGCAATCATACAGAAAATGGCCAATAGCGACAAGCACTTTTACTTTATTCCACGCAAAAAAAAGCGCGGACTAAGTATCCGCGCAAAAACCACCAAAGGGAGGATGGAGGAGTTAAATTCTGTCTCACTAAATGAGAGTATTAGCATTATCTAATACTTTGATACTACTGTCAAGCATAATTTAAGCTTATTTTAAGGTTGTTTGTTGTATTAACACACACCTGGATCTTAATATATCCTTATATAATTCAATAGCTTATATTTTAAGCCTGTCTACGACACGGCCATTAACCAGATGCTCTTCGATGATTTCATCTACATCTTCCCGATCCAGGTAGGTGTACCAGACCTCATCTGGATAGACCACAATCACCGGGCCAAGTTCGCAGCGATCGAGACAGCCTGCGCTGTTGATTCTGACCTTGCCCTCGCCCGACAGGCCCAGCTGCTTGACCCGGGCCTTGGCATAGTTGCGTATCTCTGTCGCATTGCATTGCTCACAGCATTGCTCACCCTGCTCGCGCTTGTTGGTGCAGAAAAATACATGGTACTGGTAGTAAGACATATGCAGCTCCGCTAAGTACAATTAAGGGTATTGTAAGTGCAATCCCTGCAAGGCAGAATGATTTCTAAAACAGTGAGTCTCTTATGCGACACTACAGCCCGATCGATCAGTTCCTGATCCACGCCGATACCGCGCTGCGCACCGTGATTGGCAAGCCCATGGCAACGCACCGTCCCTACCCGGCCGATGCTATTGAAGACTGCTCGATGGATACCGAACAAAGCAGGCATGTGGCCGGCTTGATGCGCGTCAATCACTCGGGCGAAGTTTCAGCCCAGGCGCTCTACCAGGGACAATCGATCACGGCGCGCAACAACGAGGTACGTGAAAAACTTGAACTGGCGGCGCTGGAAGAAAACGACCACCTGGTGTGGACCGAAAACCGGCTAAAGGAACTCGGCGCAGGCACCAGCCTGGTCAACCCGCTGTGGTATGCAGGCTCTTTTGCCATTGGCGCTTTTGCCGGTGCCCTGGGTGATAAATGGAACCTGGGTTTCCTCGCTGAAACAGAACACCAGGTGGTCACGCACCTGGATGAACATCTCGGTAAAATTCCTGCCTCTGACATGCGCAGCCGCGCGATACTTGAGCAAATGAAAATTGATGAAGCCAAACATGCGACCACTGCGCTGGACCATGGCGGAGAAACTTTACCAACACCGGTAAAAAAGCTGATGCAGGCCATGTCAAAAGTGATGACTCGCACTGCCTACTGGATTTAGTATTCATGCAGATTGACCCCGCCACCCATCTGCTCAAGGGGGCTGACTACATACCTTCACCCAATATGGATGACAGGCCTGAAGGCACTGATATCAACCTGCTGGTGATTCACTCTATCAGTTTGCCCCCCGGTGAATACGGCGGTGACAGTATCGGGCAACTCTTCACTAACTCATTGCCGGCGGATGCCCATCCCTATTTTCAGGAAATACATCAGCTGAAAGTTTCTGCCCATGTACTGATCAAACGCGATGGCAGCGTAATCCAGTTTGTGCCATTTAATAAACGTGCCTGGCACGCCGGTGATTCCTGCTACCAGGGAAATGAATGTTGTAATGATTTTTCAATCGGCATTGAGCTTGAAGGTACGGACACAGATCTGTTTGAAAACAGCCAGTACGAAACACTTGTAGAACTGGTAAAAGGCCTGTGCAGGCACTATCCCTCGATTACAACACAACGAATAGCAGGACATTCAGATATTGCACCCGGGCGAAAAACAGACCCGGGCAACGGATTTGACTGGGAAAAGTTTTCTTCATTACTTGCCTGAAAAAAGCTCTGCGCAAGCTATTATTAGTGCAATAAGGTAAATTATGGCACTCATATCAATCATCATTGGTTTATTGTTCGATCGCGCATTCAGACATTTGCACGATCTGCGTGATTTATCGTGGTTTGAATATTACACAAATGCTGTAACGCGATATATTCGTACAAACGGCGTAGTTCAGATCATTGCAGTGCTTTTTTTTCCGATTTTGATCATCGCCGCGCTGCAATACCTGCTGTTAGATTTTCTACTGCAATTGCCTTACCTGTTGTTTGGGGTTCTTGTTTTTGCTTATTGTCTTGGGCCTGCCTGTCTCAGTAGTGATATCGAGTTTTACCTTGATGCGCGTCGTTTAGGTGATGATGATGAAGCCCTGCATTATGCCGGTGTGTTAACCGAACGTGCTGCTTCGACTGCACCCGATCAACAAACCAGTGATGTTACCCGTGCGATATTGTATGTTGCCAACGAACGCATCTTCGCTGTTATATTCTGGTTCGTAATTATCGGACCGGCAGGCGCGTTACTGTATCGGCTGACAACCAATCTCAGCAAACAGGACGGCTTGAGCGACAGTCTTAACGCTGTTGCAATACTGTTTCAGGCCGTGCTGACATGGGTCCCAGCGAGAATGCTGGCTATGGGCTATGCATTAACCGGGCACTTTGATGGCGCATTGCAAGCCTACCGCAACAAACCCTATGAATCAGATATTGCGCTTGAAAACTATGACGTGCTGGTAAATACCGGCATGGGCGCTCTGCGTGATCAGGAAGCCACTGACGAAATATCAAGCATTATTTCAGCAAGAGACCTGGTGATGCGTTCAATATTGATCTGGATTGCCGTACTTGCCTTGTTAACACTTGGCGGCTGGTTCGGTTAATTACAATTACATAACAGGCCACACCAGGCTCCCCATCTTTTCACATCCATCGTCAGAATTATAATGAGTCGTGCCATATATGATTCATGATTTATAATCAGCGCGATTAAGCCCTGGATAAAACATGGTCAGGGCAATTGTTATTTCACTAAACAGTATCAATTCAACAACAAACAATGACTACTCAAATTGATGTTATCCGTCATGGCGAACCTGTTGGAGGCCGTCGTTACCGCGGCCATGGGGTCGATGATCCGTTGACAGAAAAAGGATGGCAGCAGATGTGGGATGCTGTTGCAGCCCACTCAGACTGGCATCATATCGCCACCTCTCCACTGTCGCGCTGCCTTGATTTTGCCCGGCAACTGTCGAAAAAACTCAAGATTGGATACAGCGTCGATGATCGATTCAAGGAAATCGGTTTCGGAACCTGGGAGGGGTTAACCGCTGACGAAATTCTTGCCCAGGACGCCAAAGCCCTCGATCGCTTCTATACAGACCCGATCAATAATCGCCCTGAAGGCGCAGAGCCGCTGGAAGCCTTTTCCCAACGCGTGTGGCAAGCATACAACGACTTAACAAGAAAACACGCTAACGAGAAAGTATTAATCGTGGGCCACGCCGGAGTTGTTCGTGCCATTACCGCAAACATACTGGGCATGGATCTGGATCACGTGTACAGCAACCTGAAAATCGAATATGGCGGCATCGTGACCAGCATTATTGAAGATGAGAAAAGCCCGAAAATGGTTATCAAATCCAGGTAGATTTTTTTACCGCTGAGGCGCAGAGGAATTATGATTGTTTGTAGGAGCGGCTTTAGCCACGAATGGTTGATGTTCGCGGCTAAAGCCGACGAACACCTGAAGTAATCTCTGCGCCTCAGCGCCTCTGCGGTTCAAAACATCTAGAGCGTACTGGCAATCTGTTTCAACCTGGGTAAATCCAGACCATGCTCTTCTGCCTGCTTGAGGGTGCGTTTCAGCCTGTCTGGGGCGCTGCGGCCCATGCAGCCGTGTTCGAGATCACCGTTAAATGCATGCACCATGGCTTCGATGAATTGCTCGTTATGCAGCGACTGCCCGGTGAGTTTCTCCTGTAACAGAATAATCTCATTCGCTACTTCTGTCGCAACATCCTGATGTTTAGACCAGAATTCACCAACTGTTCCACCGGTTTCCAGTCCTGATATGTTCGTCGTCAGTATGTAAACATTCTTCAGCGCCAGCTCAAACAGTAAATCTTCGACACTAGCGAGCACATTAGCGGCAATATCAACAGAGCTCAGCGCATCGGCAACGAGTTGTGCATGCTTGCCGAATACCGGCGACGGAATGATGACTTTTGAATCCATTCCCTATTTCTTTTCAAACCACACCGAAATAACGCCTGGATCGAGATTGTGCTTCAACCAGTCATTTGGCAGCAATTCGTTTTGCAACAGAACCAGTTTGTTACGCCAGGATGGCGGAATTTCCTGCAACACAGCTTGTTTATCTTTTTCGGCGACCGCGATTACAACAAGCCCCACTTCGCTAACCCGCTTTGCTACTTAAGCCATCTCAATATTAGGTACCACGGGATATACCGGATGACCCAGGCGCAAGAACCCATGTGCAAAGACACTACCTATTTCACCTATGCCGACAACAACAGGATTTTTCATTCGGAAGAATCTCATAAGACTGATAAAATGCCGCACATTTTATACTAATGACGGATACCGTTTCATTGAGCCAACAAAGTCAAGAGCGTATGCCCCTACTTGAGGACTGGCTGAAGTCTGTCCCTGACCACGTACTGGTAGACGTACGACCTGCCTCTGCTGATGCCAGTTTTCGGCGATATTTTCGCGTCACTGACAAAAACACCAGGCAGACATTCATCGTCATGGATGCCCCGCCAGACAAGGAAGACTGCGAGCCTTTCATACATATCACTGAGCTATTACGCAGTGTGGATGTCAACGCACCAGATATCATCACCATGGATCATGAAAGGGGTTTCCTGTTACTGGATGACCTTGGTGATCGCCAGTATCTTGATCACCTCGATGAAAGCAGCAGCGATGATCTTTATAATGATGCCCTTAACGCACTGATCAATATGCAGCGCATACAAGATCATTTACCACCATATGACAAGCAGCGGCTGAATGATGAGATGGGGCTGTTCGAACCCTGGTATCTAAACAGGCACCTTGATATACATCTTGATGATCAACAAAGCACAGCACTAAATTCGATATTTGATCTGTTGACTGAATCAGCCCTGCAGCAGCCACAAGTCTTTGTGCACAGGGACTATCATTCACGTAATCTCATGCTGGTTGAAAACAACAACCCCGGCGTGATTGACTACCAGGATGCAGTTATCGGCCCGGTTACCTACGACCTGGTGTCTCTGTTCAAGGACTGCTACATAGAATGGCCGAGGCACAGGATTGAACAATGGCTGGACAAGTACCTGCAGCTCACAACGATTGATATTCCTGTGGATAGAAATCAATTCATCCGCTGGTTCGACCTGATGGGTGTACAACGACACCTGAAAGTCCTGGGGATTTTTGCACGCTTGAACTACCGTGATGGAAAGTCACAGTATCTTGACGATCTGCCATTAACCTTAAAATACGTCGTTGATGCCTGTAATCAATATGACGAACTGCTGCCACTGCTCAACCTGCTTGAAACAACGGTATTACAACACTCGGAAACAAGCTAATGCATGCCTTTAACAAAGTCTTTTTCAAAGGCATCCACAAATGAAAGCCATGATACTGGCAGCTGGCCGCGGTGAACGTTTACGCCCTCACACAGACATCACCCCGAAACCGTTGATACAGGTGGGGAAACATCGGCTTATAGAATACCACCTGCTCAACCTGGCTAATGCCGGACTCAAAGACGTTGTAATCAATATTTCATGGCTTGCTGATCAAATCAGGGAAACACTGGGCGATGGCAGCAATTACTCGCTCAATATCACCTATTCTGATGAAGGTGAAGAAGCCCTGGAAACGGCTGGCGGCATCATTAATGCAATGCCGCTGCTGGGTGACGCTCCCTTTATTGTAATTAACGGCGACATCTGGTGTGACTACGACCTTACCAGCCTGGTAAACAGGAACACGGAACATGAGGCACACCTGGTGCTGGTCAATAACCCGGAGCATAATACAGACGGCGATTTTGCACTCACCAAGGGCCTGATCAAAAACACTGGCGAAAAAAAACTGACTTATAGCGGTATCGGACTTTACAGCCCCGAGTTTTTTGCAGGTGCAGGTCCAGGTAAAAAGGCTCTTGCTCCTATTCTCAGAAAAAAATCAGAGCACAATAAAATTAGCGGGGAATTCTATAATGGTCAATGGGTTGATATAGGCACCACTGAACGCTTTGCGCAACTGAGATCATATTTGAGCTAGATCACTACCTGAACATAAAGCATGGGCGAAGAAATTACATACAGTCGTTTTGTCAAAGCTGACTACCAGCAATACCAGAAACGTCTGCAACAGGAAACAGACATCCTTGCTGAATGGTTTAGCAGCCACTCCCTGTCAAACAGGAAACTTGTTGCAGGCTACGAACTCGAAGCCTGGCTTATTGGCGATAACGCTTCGCCTTGCCCGCATAACGAAACTTTTCTAGAACAAGCAAACAATCCCTATCTCTTTCCCGAGCTCGCCAAATTCAATATTGAGCTGAATGTAGAACCGCAGTCATTCAATAGCAACCTGTTGAGCAACTTCGAAAGACAACTACAACAGTTATGGCAGCAGTGCAAACAAACATCGAAAAAAATCGACTGCAATATACTCGGAATCGGCATACTCCCGACACTAACCAACAACGACCTGTCGTTAGACAACATCTCTTCGCTTGATCGCTACCGCGCTTTGAATGAACAGGTATTAAGACTGCGCAAGGGAAAAACCATCAACCTGAAAATCAATGGTAATGAGCACCTTGAGGTAGAACACAAGGACGTAATGCTCGAGGCCGCATCAACATCACTACAAATACATTTACAAACACCGCAGGACATGTCAGTGCGCTATTACAATGCATCCATGGTGCTTTCAGCACCACTGGTTGCTGTTGGCGCCAACGCACCGTTCCTGTTCAACAAGGATCTATGGTATGAAACACGCATCCCCGTGTTTGAACAATCCGTTGATATTGGCGGCATAGGTGGTGCAGCCAGCGGTCCGATCCATCGTGTAACCTTTGGCAGCCAGTATGCCCGGGAATCACTGCTGGAATGCTTCAAGGAGAACCTGGAGCATTACCCCGTATTGCTGCCTGTAACCTACGATTCAGCCCCTGAAAAACTGAACTACCTGAGGTTGCATAACGGCACAATATGGCGCTGGAATCGCCCGCTGATCGGCTTTGATGATGACGGCACACCTCACCTGAGAATCGAACACCGCACCATGTCCAGCGCGGCCAGCATGGTAGATAATATAGCGAATATCGCTTTTTATTATGGACTGGTGCAGTACTATGCAACCTGCATCGATCCACCCGAATCAACTTTACCTTTTGCCGAAACAAAAGATAATTTCTACAGATCGGCACAAATAGGTTTGAATCATCGGGCATTATGGACCGACGGTAACAGGTACACCATCAAGGACCTGGTACTGGACAGACTGCTGAGCGAAGCAGAAACCGGGCTGGATAAACTGGGTATTTCTGACACTGACAGCAAACGCTACCTTGGCATCATTGAGTCACGTATCAGCAGCGAACAAACAGGAACACAGTGGCAACGGAAGTTTACCGAACTCCATGGCCGCGACATGAAACTGTTGACACATAGTTATTATCAGAATCAACAACACAACAAGCCCATCCATGAATGGGACTTTGAAAGCTACACATAATGTTAAACGAAACCGACATATTGCCTGACGGTCTGCTTGAGGCGGAAGCTGTAGAGCTGTTTGAACTGCTAGGTTCGCCTACGCTAATTCATCTGCAAGGTGAAAAGCCAGAGCCCCTGTTTATCAGTACATTACTGCATGGAAATGAAACTACAGGGTTTTATGCCGTTCAACGCCTGTTGAAGGAATACCAGGGCAAAACCCTGCCCCGCTCTATTACAGTATTCATTGGCAATGTTGAAGCTGCAGCCGCACAACAACGAAGGCTTGAGCTGCAACCGGATTACAATCGCGTTTGGCCCGGCACTCATCATGATAACTGCGCTGAAACAGACATGATGAAAAACGTATCCAACATCATGCGCAAACGCAAGCCATTTGCCAGCATTGATATTCATAACAATACTGGGCTTAATCCACATTATGCCTGTGTCAACATTCTGAATCCTCACTGTATACAACTGGCCGGGATGTTCGGCAATACCGTGGTTTATTTCACCAGTCCCAAGGGTGTGCAGTCCGCAGCATTTTCAGATTTCTGCCCGTCTGTTGTACTTGAGTGTGGTCAGTCAGGCCAGGCTGATGGCATCACTCACTCAACCCGTTTTCTGCAGGCCGTTCTTAACACTGAAAAACTGTCATCAGAGCACCCTGGACATATCAACCTGTTTCATACTGTTGCACGTGTCACCGTGCCGGAAATGTATTCGCTAGGCAAAGATAGCAGTACAGATATACATCTTAGCCACGAGCTTGAAAAAATGAATTTCGAACAGCTAGCTATGGGCTCAATATTTGCCGGCCTTAATCCCGAAAGTGAAGCGCACCTTGTTGTAACCAACGAAAGCAACGAAGATGTCACCAGTGAATTCTTTGCGGTGGAAAACTCAAAGATAGTCCTCAAGAAGAACGCCACACTTTCAATGTATACAACCAGCGAAAAGGCCATCAGGCAAGACTGCCTGTGTTACCTTATGGAACAGATTCACATCGGTTAAAGGACAATATGATGGGAAAAACCGGGGTTACAGGCATCAGACGCATTATTAATGCAGCTGGATATTCATGGAAGGGTATCTGCTCTGCCTATAAACATGAAGCAGCTTTCAGGCAGGAACTGTGGCTGGCGATAGTTCTTGTTCCGGCCGGTATGTACCTTGGCGAAACAGTACTCGATAAAGCCATCCTGGTCTGCAGCGTACTTTTCGTACTAGTTGTAGAGTTACTAAATTCTGCCATTGAATCCGTAGTCGACCGTGTTAGCAACGAGCACCATGAGCTGGCGGGTCGCGCTAAAGATATGGGGTCAGCTGCTGTATTAATCGCCCTTATTATTACCGCTATCGTGTGGGCCGCTGTTCTGATCGAGCGCCCGCCAGCCGCTTTCTAACGCAGTTAATACGTTTACAGCCTGGCTTCAGGCCCTCGTCCCTGTATTCATCGGCTCCTGGTGGGATTGTAGAAACCAGCGGTCTGTCACAATCTTCTGAGTAAACCACCTGGTTTTCATTAACTCGGATGCAACCAGCCGTTTAATACCTAACGGCAATCGTTGCATCAAATCCGGTTCCGGATGGCGCACTCCAAATCGTTGCTCAATCAGCTCATGATAGGGCTGAAGCTGTGCAGCTGCATAATCACCATGACAATCTTCAATAACCCGGGCAGCAAGTAATGCTGATTCCACTGCGGGCCGAATGCCTTCACCACTTTGCGGGTAAGCGAGACCGGCCGCATCGCCAATCAACAAAACATTATCACTGACGATATCTCTTATCGCGTGTGGATACAGTAGATAGGCATGGCCATTAAACTTGTCAGGCAGATCTTGCGGAATCTTGTTTTGCAGCTTGAGGTATCGAACAAAATCCTGCACATGACTCGACAGTTTGTGTTTGTCTTCCCGACCCAGGCCTATATTTAAAAAATTTCCTTTACGAAATATCCAGCCATAGCCTTTCAGATCCGGGGTGAAAAAAAGCTCGGGAATTTCAGCATCAATTTCACACACATCTACCTGCTCAGGCGTCATTTCAAACTCGACCTCCTGCGCAGCCACAGCAACCTCGCTCACACCTTTTGAACCAATAGCGCGTGCAACCGGGCAGAAATGCCCACCGGCCCCAATTACCAGTTTTGCATTAATGTCATCATTTACACGCCATCCATTATCAATACGCTCCATCTGTCTGAACGGCGTGCCAGTCAACAGCTTTGCTTTACTGCGTTGCAACAGGTAGTTGTCAAACTCGATGCGGCGAATACCATAACTTACAGGGTCACCGGAATAATGAGACTGCACCTGTTTTTGACCGAGCTGACTGATGCGAAAACCACTAATTGGCTGCAGCACCCGACCATCCGCATAGTCATCCAGATCAATGTTTAATTCCTGCATTACTGCAGGTGTTACCCAGCCGGCACAGATTTTCTGCCGCGGGAATTCTTCCTTGTCCATGATCGCGATATCCATGCCCGAGCTGCGCAAAGCCCATGCCAGGGTTGAACCCGCGGGGCCGCCACCTATGATGAGTACATCAAACTTCACAGCTATCGCCAAGTACAATACTTAGCTTGACCTTGCTATCAGATGTATTGTCATAAAGATGGGCACGTGACCAGGGCACATCATTATTTGTATTTCTCGTAAATACGACCTGGTACAGTTGCAGCTCACCTACTTTAAATGCGGCGATGGAGCCAGCAAGATATAGCCGCCAGGCCCTGACAAACTCTTCATCCATCATCACTTCGATTTCATCCTTATAATGCTCGAACCTTTCCAGCCAGTGTTCAAGAGTGATTGCGTAATGCAATCTCAGATTTTCAACATCCAGTACGGACAACCTCTGAGGTTCGAAGATATCCATCATTTCTTTCAGACTGGGTGGATACGCCCCTGGAAATATGCGGCGTTCGATCCATGCATTCATTGGTCCGGGATTGACTCGACCGATGGTATGTATCAAGCCGCGGCCTTCAGGCCTCAGGCAGCGGTCGATCACTTCACCCAGTATTGGGTAATCTAGCTTGCCAACATGCTCAAGCATGCCCACAGAAACAAAAACGTCGTACTCACCGCTTATATTGCGATAATCATCCAGCACATATTCAACCCTGTCCGACAGACCTTCGGCTTCAGCACGTTGTCGTGCATAACTGACCTGCTCCTTTGAAATATTATAGGCCTTAACATTGACGCCATAATACCTTGCCATGAAACGTGCCAGCCCTCCCCAGCCGCAACCTGCCTCAACGACTGTGTCGCCCGGTTTGAGCTGAAGTTTACGGCACACGTGATGCAGCTTGGCAACCTGCGCTTCTTCCAGATTCATATTTGGATCGAGGAAATAGGCGCAGGTATACTGCATTTCCTCAGAATCAAGCCAAAGCTTGTAAAAATCATTACCGATATCGTAATGATGATGGATGTTCTCTTTTGCCCTCGCATGGGAGTTGGCGATACGGCGATGACCAAGCCACCTTAATAAGCGGCGCCACAAGCCTCGATTCCTGTTGCCGAGAATATAACGGTAGACAATCTCCAGAAACCTGGCCATATCACCATCGAATTCGAGTTGGCCATTGCAATAAATATCACCCCAGTGCAGTTCAGGGTTGAGTATGGTTTTCCACATGGCGAGGCGATTGCCGTACACAATCACAGCAACTGGATTATCAACAGGCGGAGTTACATCTTTTCCGTCCCATAGACGGAGTATAGCTTTAGGGTTTCCGACCACATCCATCATGGTTCGCGCCAGCCAGCGATCGAATCGCGTTACACGCGAATGAAACATCGGCGATTTGCTTCGTGTGGTCACAGTAACCGCACTCGATTCTTCAATAGTTAAGGAATCAGGGCCGTCATTAGTAACTTTTCCTTCATTACCCATGTCCATCTAACCATCCTCCAGTAGTATCGAATGTAAGGGCATCTATGTTCAACTCGATTTTCAGCAACAGAACTGCTTGATAATAATCAATATGATGCACGATTTAAAGCCTTGAATTCATGCTGGAACGATGAATTCAATGCGTATTCCGCCTGGCTCGTAGCACATCATGTGGGTTGTTGGGCCTTCATGCAAAGATTCTGGCGCAAACTCGATATCAACACTCTCGGCTGCTGTCAGCTTCTGATGTATCTTTTCCAGTGTGTCGAGATCGGCTACTCTTATTGCGAGATGATGCAGCCCTACGTTATTGTTCTTATCGAATGGTTTTGCTGCCGATGGTTCTTTAACCTTCCATAGAGTAACCATGACCGAACCATCGGAAACAAATACTGCAGGATAATCAGGATTAGCGCCCACCTTCCGCCAACCAAGCAATTCAGTAAAAAAGCCGCAGCTGGCATCCAGATTTGTAACTGATAAGCCGATATGGTGCACGCCTTGTGTAAGCGGATGGCTCATAATTCCTGTCCTCTTATGTAGTCGGAAATAGCAGCATCACCCATACCATGCTATAACAAGTGCATATATGACCGATGGATGAAACATGGCATCAGCAGGATCAGACACTTGCCTGCAGCGCATCACCATTATCAATGTAAAAGGCGGCTGCGGCAAAACAACAGTCGCGACCAATCTGGCCAGCGCTTATGCAAAACTGAACATGAATACGACTCTGCTGGATTTTGACCCGCAGGGCTCAAGTATGTATTGGCTGAAGTCCAGGCCATCGAATGCTGCAAAACTCCATGGTATCGCGGCCTACCCGGAAAAAAGCTCTACTGTTACCCGCAGTTTCCAGTTACGTCTGCCGCAGGATACCGAACGCGCTATCATCGATACACCTGCAGGACTTAGTGGCCTTGGCCTGATAGATCAATTACGTGACACTGACACGATATTGATACCTGTACTGCCATCATCTATCGACATCCATGCAACGGCGGATTTTATTCGCGATCTTTTCCTGATTGCCAAGATTCGTCCACAACGCACCCGTGTTTGCATCATCTGCAATCGCGTCAAACCCAACACATTATCCTTCCGTGCGCTTGAAAGATTTCTGCAAGCGCTGAATATCCCTGTGATTGCCCAGTTACGCGAAACGCAGAATTACGTGACATCCTCGGAAAAAGGACTCGGAGTGCATGAATTGAACTCCAGAACTAACCAGCAGGATATCGATGCCTGGCACCAGGTCATCAGCTGGCTTGAAAACAGGGAATCGAACTCACTAAATCAGTAAATGAAGCACTGAAACTCACCACTCCAGACACCAATTGTCAGAAGGAATTTGTAAATTATATTTGGCCGCGAAGAACGCAAAAGACGCTAAAAGTAACAAACCTTATTATTTTAAAAACTCAACAAACAATTTGCGCTCTTTGCGTGTTTCGCGGCAAAACAAGTAAAAGAGACATAACACCGTAAATTAATTTGTTATCTGCCAAGCAGGTTTTTCAGCTTGTCTTCTGCTTTTTGCTGCTCTTGATCGACCCGGTCATCGGCCTGCTGTTCCAGTTTCGCCCGCTCCTCATCGATTCTTTGCTGCACCCTGGCTTTCATCTCTGCAAGCTCCTTATCCAGTCCCTGCTTGCGGATTTCATTCATTGTATGCTCAATAAGCCTGCCAAGTAACTGCCTGGATATCTGTTCGGGTGTACCATTGAGATCAGTCAGTACCAGAGCAGGGAGTTTGAGATCATAGGTCTTATCATTTAGCGGCACTACTTTTGCATGCAGGCTCGCATCATTAAACACAAATCGGGCAATATTAAGTTTTATTGAAGCGCCTGTAGAACCTTCGGATGGTTCGGCGCCAGAAGATGCACCGGTACCAGTTGATGCGCCACCGCCCGCCCCCAGGTTATCCTTGAGTATATTCAGGCTACCCTCACGATTCGTATTAATCTCATAAAAAACCCGGGGTGCAGATATATTGATTACATCAATAGCAACCAGCTCCTTGTTTGTTTTTTCGAGATTGATATCAACTACTATCTCGCCAAGAGAAAAAGCCTGTGGCAAAGAAAAACCATCAGGATTGGCAACTGTTAAACCATTAATAGCAGCAGACCCTTCTGTTAAGTTGATTGCAACATCATCAACCTGCACTGATGTTTTGACTGCATCGCTGCCGAATTCCTCAATCGCCGCCTTTACAATGGCATCCAGATTGTTGATTACATAATATATTGCGCCTGCGATGCCAATCATGAGTATGACAATGATTGCAAATATTGTTTTTTTCATTCAATTATCCCGGATTAAATAATTTGCCCGATCGCACATAACAAGCACAGCGTGATCCTGCCTGTAACCCATGTAGAGATGTATTAGAAATCAGTCCGGCTTCACGGCATGCCTGCCACTACCAAGAAACATAATTGCAAGCGCGCCAAATAAATAAAAACCCTGCAGCTCCAGTCTCCAGCCACCATGGTCTGTTAAAGAGAATATATCACCGGTATGCATTAACAAAATAGCAAACAACATATTTACCACAATGATGATCGCACCATAACGACTGTAAACACCAAGAATAACCATCAACGGTGCAATTACTTCTCCAATGTATACCCCGTAAGCCAGAAACGATGGTAATCCTGAACCGGAAAGCGCACCACCAATGAAGTCAACTGTGCCCGGATTGGTGATTTTAGCTACACCATGAAACAGCATTAGAATGCCCACTGTAAGACGCAAAATCAGTTTACCCAGTGCATCATTATGCAATAGTTCGTTCATCACATTCCTCCCGAAGATGGTTTAGATCACGCCCTGCAATCAGGGCACCGTGATTGTATTGTAATATATGCGTCCGAAGTATATTCACCCATTCATATGCTAACAACAACATGCTTGACGGGTTAACAATTGACCAAACAACTATCTGGTACCTTGCTGTCTTCTCCATTGTCAGCTTCATAGGAACCCTGCTACTCGTCCCTGTACTGGTTATTAGAATCCCGGACGATTATTTCGCCGAAAAAAAACGTCGCCACTGGGAACCGTGGGCCCATGAGCATCCGGTAATTCGCTGGTCACTGTTAATGGCAAAAAATATACTTGGCTACATCTTTATTGCTCTTGGCATTGCCATGCTGGTGCTGCCCGGCCAGGGCGTGCTAACGATCCTCATCGGTATCATGTTTATCAACTTCCCCGGCAAATACCGGCTTGAACGCTGGGTGGTCATGCGCGCACCGGTACTGAATACCATCAACAGGCTTCGCCGGCGTGCCGGTCGGATGCCATTGATAAGCTGAATCAGCAAGACTATTCCAACGCTCGCAGCTAATGCCAAAACTTCCTGATACAGTTCTGCAATGCCGCTCCAGCTGCTTCGAAAAAGTATTAAAACGCGAACTCGAGAATCTGCCGTCAGGCACACTTCCGCTGGAGAAAGCTACAAGCCGGGGCGGATTTGTCGATGACAGCGATATCTCGGCCAGCGTGATAAACGTGAAACAGGACGAAAACGAGGCCCGGGCCCTGGTCGGCATCTTTTTTACCGAAATCATCGTCGGTTGCAGCTGTGGCGATGATCCCATGCCGGAAAATGCCTATTGCGAGATACTGATCAGTATCGATAAAGCGACCTCCGAAGCCGAATTTGAGGTGGTTCAGCAATAAGCTGTGATGAGCTGGCTGAGCAGCCGACTCTAGAATATGACGACAAATCCCAATTATCGGATTTCTCTCAGATTTTTCTCTATCCAGATACGACTTTTCTGCAACCAAATCCACCAAGAACTGCCGTATAAATTCTCCAATTAGTATATAATCCGCCCTCCTGATTTGAGTGCGCCACGAAATTACCGGGCACCACATCATGATGGGAATGAAAAAGGCGTATTTGGCTGGTATTGCCAGCCTACCTGTAGCGTGGTCCAGGGGCGCCGACCGATTAATCTAGAACTGCATAGAGCAACCAGGACAATGAGTGATTTAAGCAAATACAGAAACATAGGTATCTTCGCACACGTGGATGCCGGTAAAACAACGACCACGGAACGTATTCTGAAACTGACCGGTAAAATCCATAAAACCGGTGAAGTGCATGATGGTGAAGCCACCACCGACTTCATGGAACAGGAAGCCGAACGCGGCATTACCATTCAGTCTGCTGCAACCAGTTGCGAATGGAATGACCATCGCATGAACATCATCGATACCCCGGGGCACGTTGACTTCACCATCGAAGTGTACCGTTCCCTGAAAGTACTCGACGGCGGTGTTGGCGTGTTCTGCGGCTCCGGCGGTGTTGAGCCCCAGTCAGAAACCAACTGGCGCTATGCCAACGATTCCGAAGTTGCTCGCGTTATTTTCGTCAACAAACTCGACCGTGTGGGTGCTGATTTCTACCGTGTGGTCAAGCAGGTTGAAGAGGTACTGGGCGCTAATCCCCTGGTGATGGTACTGCCTATCGGTATTGAAGATGATTTTACCGGCGTGGTTGATTTGCTGACACGCAAAGCATGGATCTGGGATGATTCCGGCTTGCCTGAAAACTATAAACTTGAAGAGCCGCCTGCTGATATGGCCGATGCGGTTGAAGAGTGGCGCGAGAAACTCATCGAAACAGCGGTTGAGCAGGACGATGAGCTGATGGGAAAATACCTGGATGGTGAAGAGCCAGCTATCGAAGACATCAAGCGTTGTATCCGTAAAGGCACCATCAACCTGGACTTTTTCCCGACCTACTGCGGTTCAGCCTTCAAAAACAAGGGCGTACAGCCAGTACTGAACGCGGTTGTTGATTTTCTGCCCAATCCTACTGAAGTCAAGCCGCAGCCTGAAACTGACGATGAAGGCGAGGAAACCGGTAAATTTGCCATCGTTGACCCGGCCAAGCCGCTACGCGCACTGGCATTCAAGATCATGGATGACCGATTCGGCGCATTGACCTTCATCCGCATTTACTCGGGCACGCTGAATAAAGGCGATACCGTGCTGAATACCTTCACGGGCAAAACCGAGCGCATCGGCCGCATTGTTGAAATGCATGCTGATGAGCGCATCGAGCTGGATGGCGCACAGGCTGGTGATATCGTTGCTGTTATCGGCATGAAAAACGTCCAGACCGGCCAC
Organism: uncultured Thiotrichaceae bacterium; assembly: GCA_964600755.1. Classification (GTDB taxonomy): domain Bacteria; phylum Pseudomonadota; class Gammaproteobacteria; order SZUA-229; family SZUA-229; genus JABDQW01. The sequence goes on along the minus strand of CAZRKQ010000169.1, from coordinate 29,929 downwards.
ACCCTGTGTGACCCGAAAGCGCCAGCCACGCTGGAACCGATGGTGTTCCCGGAGCCGGTTATATCCATCGCGGTTGCCCCTAAAGACAAAGGTGCTTCTGAAAAAATGGGTATCGCTATAGGCAAGATGATTCAGGAAGATCCTTCTTTCCGCGTTGAAACCGATCAGGATTCCGGCGAAACCATCCTCAAAGGCATGGGTGAGCTGCACCTGGATATCAAGATCGATATTCTGAAGCGTACCCATGGTGTTGATGTCGAAGTGGGTAAACCACAGGTTGCTTACCGCGAAACCATCACCCAGCGTATTGAAGACAGCTACACCCATAAGAAACAGACCGGTGGCTCTGGTCAGTACGCCAAGATTGAATACATCATCGAGCCCGGCGAGCCCGGTAGTGGTTACGAATTCGAATCCAAGGTTACCGGCGGCAACGTACCACGTGAATTCTGGCCTGCAGTACAAAAAGGTTTTGCGGCCAGTATGGAACGCGGCGTTCTGGCGGGCTTCCCCTGCCTGGACTTCAAGGTAACCCTGGTCGACGGCGCCTACCACCCGGTTGATTCGTCTGCAATCGCTTACGAGCTGGCTTCCAAGGCCGCTTATCGCCAGACCATGCCGAATGCGGGCCCACAATTGATGGAGCCGATCATGAAGGTGGATGTGTTCACCCCGGAAGACCATGTCGGTGACGTCATTGGCGACCTCAACCGTCGCCGCGGCATGATCAAGTCGCAGGAACCCGGCGCTACCGGCGTACGCATCAAGGCAGAATGCCCACTGAGCGAAATGTTCGGTTATATTGGCGACCTGCGCACCATGACCTCAGGCCGTGGTCAGTTCTCCATGGAGTTCCTGCACTATATGCCATGTCCAAAGAACGTGGCTGAAGAAGTCATTAAGGAAACACTGGAACGCGAAGGCAAGAAATAGCAAACCTTCAGACTGTAAAAAAAAGGCCGGTTTTACCGGCCTTTTTTTATTACTCTAGCCCGCCTTTCTCACCTGGATCCAAAATCCTGGTGAGAAAGGCGGGCTAGATATTCTTTACTGCCAAATTCCTCGGCCAGATGCTGTATTACATCCTTGATAACACTGAGGCATTGATCGGTACAGGCCTGATCATTATTTCTACGGCATTCGTTCAAACCGGAAAGCGCGATATTGATCGCGGCATGGTAGTTGCCGCGACTCACAAAGCCCTGAACCTCATCTTTATACGACTCGATATTCATACTAAAAACCCGTAATCAGTGATTGCCTGACCCCAGTTTATTCTACCTGCCAGCAATGAAAAAGCATGGCAAACTGTAATAATGAAAGGCAGTACTCAATGTTTGCAGGCGCATCAATGGCAAAATCACTGATTGCTGCATTGATTACACTCAGTGTTATTACCGGTTGCGCAACCGGTCCTGCTGAACCGGAACCTCTACAACCCAGCATTGTAATCGACGACACAGTCGTCGACACATCAGTCCTGCTCGCTGATCAGGCCTATGCCAGTGACAACCGGCTATATATTCAATTCCGGCATTTGTCAGACACGATAAACAGCTACGCGATATTACCAGACCCGGATAAGACCCCAGCACCTGGTCCATCCTCAACTCCATACTTGCAACAGGTTGTTGAGCAATACAATGACCTTCCACTTTCTCAATTATTATATCTGGATCCGCAGCAATGGATTGAGCATACACATGAATTACAGGCATTGCCTGTTGCAGGCGTTGCCCTGTGGCGCGAGTTCCGTGACCGGCTGCTTACAGGCGTCACGCCCCGAAAACAGGGCGCCGGGATCGTGGTCGAATTTCTCAAGCAGGAGGAAATGTTTTTCTATTATGATGATCTAGGCCTGCTGCGTTCTGTACCAGTGCACGACAAGCCGGCCGAGCTGAGTACCAGGAACACCTACAAATTTAGTGAATTGCTGGCCGAGGCAACCCCTCTGCTTGGTGAGTACATCTCAGCGGCAAGAGGCGATGGCACGCCAGCACTTCTGTTCAACACCGGCGATATTGCAGACTTTGGCTACCCGTTTATTTATGCCAACCAGAACACAGGCCAGGTGGTTTTTCTGCGTCGCTTGCCCGAAAGCCTTGAATGCTGCGACCCATCGGGTGCCATGCTGCCTGACGCCCTGGTACACGCCACCAGGAGCCACATTGACTGTTTTTTAAGACAACCCATTGGCTCGGTAGCACGGCTGTTCAGCCTGGTATCATACAAGGTCGTAGACACAGTCACGCCCAAGCCGGTTGCGTTTCTTACAGACCAGCCGATTCCAGTGGTGTCTGACAACGAACCGATGGACCTCGAGAAATGGGAACAGGAATTAAGCGAGCTAGCCTATTCACCACTATCACAAGGCTCTATTGAGTACCTCGTTGATGGTGCGGCATTCTTTAACCGCCTGATCGATGCTATCCAGTCTGCTGAAGAATCCATCGATATACGCCTGTATATTTTCGACAATGATGACTATGCATTGAAGATCGCAGATCTTCTCAAGCAGAGATCAGAGGAGATCAGGGTTCGCGTACTGGTCGATGGCCTTGGTACTATCAGTGCTGCTTCGTCGCATTCACCTTCCATGCCGGAAAACTACCAACCACCAGCAAAAATCATTCGTTATCTGGAAAGTGACTCGGATATCGATGTGCGTATAGTTATGAATCCATGGCTGACCGGAGATCATACCAAGACAATCCTGATCGACAATCGAATTGCATTTCTCGGCGGCATGAACTTTGGACGTGAATACCGTTATGACTGGCATGACCTGATGGTTGAACTACATGGCCCGGTTGTCGATGAAATACAGACGAACTTTGAAAAAGCGTGGCGCCTGCAGGCATTCCTTGGGGATATTTGGGCCACCCTGTACCGCCCCGGAGAGCCGGTAAACGAACCACAGCCAAACGACATATCAATTCGCCTGCTTTACACCAAACCTGGCGATTCACAGATCCTGCGCGCGCAACTGGCTGCTATTGCACGCGCAAATCAGCGTATCTATATCGAGAACGCCTACTTCACTTCAGATGATATTATTTTCGAGCTCGCCATGGCCAGGCGCAGAGGCGTAGACGTACGTGTCATCATCCCCTATGTGTCTGACAGTGACATCATTGACCGCAGCAATGTGAGGGCCATTAACGCGATGCTCGACAATGGTATCCGTGTGTATATTTATCCCGGAGAGTCGCACATCAAGGGCGCAGTATACGACGGCTGGATATGCATGGGTTCTGCCAATTTCGATCAACTCAGTCTGCGCATGAACAAGGAAATGAACATCGCAACATCGAGCCCGGTTGCAGTGCAGGCGTTTGTAGACAAAGTTATCGTTCCGGACTTTGAAAAATCTGTTGAATTACAACAGCCACTGCCGAAAAAGTGGTCCGACTTCCTGATGGAAATAATTGCGGACCAATTATAAAATTTCTTTTCCGGTTTTTAATATTATCGAGTATTTCTGCTTAAACGGACAAAAGACGATTTGCAACTAGATTTTAATTTTCAGTGGTGTGTCTTCAAATTCGACACCATGCCAACCTGAAACCATAAAATTACGTATATTAGGATGGTCCATGTTTTCCGGGTGCTTGAGCACGTCTTCGCGGTAATATGAGCCAAAACAATTTAATGTCTGTTGCTCAGTCAACCGGGTACGCCTGGCAAATGCAAAAAGCTTGCATGACCCCGAATTCTGGCCTGCCTCATTCACCAGATCGCCATTGGTGAATTTTACCGGGGTGAATTCATACATATCATCAATCAGGTCAATAACATCATTGAATTCAACTTCATCAGGATTATCCTTCAGCGACCTTAGCAGCTGATCAAATTCCATAGATTAAACATCCTCAAAATAATTGATTCGAATATGACTGTATAAAGTATAGACCGCACGGCTCAAGATTCTCTGGATTCCACTAAAGATTAATATGATCGGCACTCGTATTTCATTATCTGATGACACAATGTAATAATAGAACAACAGAATAGAAATCAAGAGCCTGTGCAATGAGTGCGCAAGACGCCGCCAATCCCGATGCTGCTATCGAGTTAACCAGTCCAGACACAGGTACACTGGATATTGTACTGAAAGGCTCATGGCGGCTACAGGACAAGACCCCTGCACTCGAGCCTGTTGTTAAGGAAATTTCATCCAACCCCCAGCTTCAGCAAGTATCCTTCTCTAGCAGCGCCATCACTGGCTGGGATTCGAACTTGCTGGTCTTCCTCTTTGGATTAATCCGTAGCTGCCGGGACATGAATCTGCATGTCAATACAGACGGTTTGCCAGGCGGCATCCGTAAACTGCTTGAACTCGCAGCATCATCCCCGGAAACAAAAGAAACCTCACGGCATGACAGCAACGAAAACCTGTTAAGCCGGATCGGAAATACCACTATTGATATCGCTGCAGGTGTCCCCAGTGCACTGCGTTTTCTCGGTGAATCCGTGAAATCGATTGTCAGATTGATAAGACGCAAGGCCCAATATAATGGCTCTGACCTGTACTTCATCATTCAGCAGGTCGGCCCGCAGGCATTGCCCATTGTCTCTCTGATCAGTTTTCTTGTGGGCCTGATCCTGGCTTACATGGGCGCATTGCAGCTGGAACGTTTTGGCGCACAGATTTATGTTGCAGATCTTGTAGGCATCGCCATGGTCAGGGAGGTCGGCGCACTGATGACCGCAATCATCATGGCGGGTCGCACCGGTGCTGCTTATGCAGCCGAACTCGGCACGATGCAGGTCAACGAGGAAATAGACGCCTTTAAAACGCTGGGTATTTCACCAATGGACTACCTGGTGATGCCGCGCTTGCTGGCGCTGGTGCTCATGATGCCATTATTATCGCTTTACGCAGGCCTGGTTGGCATACTCGCCGGTATCGTTGTATCGGTCACCGTGTTTGACCTCAGTGTTTACGAATATTACCAACAGACCTTGCGTGCCCTGAACATGACTCATTTTACTGTCGGCATGATGAAAGGCACGCTCTATGGTGTGCTGATAGCATTGGCAGGCTGCCTGCGCGGCATGCAATGCGGGCGCAGCGCACAGGCCGTTGGCCAGGCCACCACCTCGGCAGTTGTCACCAGCATCATCAGCATTGTTATTGCAGCGTCATTGACGACCATAATATTGCAGCAACTTGGTATATAACATGAACGCCACATACCCGCACGTTCGCAAACAGGAAGCACGGGCTCATATTACAGTTGCCGACTTAACCATGGCATATGGCGATTTTGTGATTCAGCGCAATCTTAATTTTTCGGTCAACCGCGGCGACATTTTTATCATCATGGGTGGCAGTGGTTGCGGCAAAACCACGTTGTTGAAACACATGATCGGCCTGATTGAACCAGCAGACGGTAACGTGTACTTTGACGGCGACAATTACTGGAAATCAAATCCGGAGAAACAACAGCAGATAAAACAACGCTTCGGTGTAATGTTTCAGGCGGGTGCGTTATGGAGCTCAATGACGCTTGCAGAAAATATTGCCCTGCCCTTGAACGAGTACACGGAATTGAGTGCGTCACAAATCAGGGACGTTGTCGCTTACAAACTTGCCCTGGTAGGCCTTGCAGGACATGAAGAGTACTACCCCTCTGAACTCAGTGGTGGCATGAGAAAACGCGCCAGCCTGGCACGCGCCATGGCACTGGACCCGGAAATTCTTTTCTTCGATGAGCCCGGCGCAGGCCTCGATCCGATCAGTGCCCGCAGGCTGGATGACCTTATACTCGAATTACGTGATAGTCTTGAAACAACAGTTGTAGTCGTGACACATGAACTGGCCAGTATATTTGCTATTGGCAATAACTCGGTCTTTCTTGATGCAGAAAGCAGGACAATGATAGCAACGGGCGACCCAAAGCAATTACGCGATGAATCAGATAACCACACGGTAAGGTCATTCCTGCATCGAGGTAGCCTGTGAGCAAGCGCGTCAATCCCACACTGGTCGGCGCTTTTGTTGTCGGCGCAGTTGCACTGACTATTGCTGCGTTTCTATTGCTGGGCAATGTCGGTTTGTTCGAAGACCGTGAAAAAATAGTCATGTACTTCACCGGTACAGTTGATGGCCTCAATAAAGGCGCACCTGTCAACGTTCGCGGCGTCAAGGTTGGCACCGTTATAGACATCGACATAGAGATTCATCCCCTTGATGGGGAATTCTATATTCCTGTGGTTGTCCAGTTCGAGCCTGATGCTGTTCAAGACGTAAGGACCATTAAGCTGGCAGATCCGCATCAGGACCGCCTTGAATACCTGATCGAAGAACAAGGTCTTCGCGCCCAGTTGAAATTACAAAGCATACTGACATCGCAAATGGCGATAGAGCTCGACTACCATCCAGACACGGAGATTCATTACCATGGTAACGGTGATTTACCAGAAATCCCCACCATTCCCAAGTCGTTCGAAAAACTCAGCGAAGAACTACAGGACATCCCAATCGATCAGATACTCAACGATATAACATCTACGCTAGCCTCCATAAACCAGCTCGTCAGTTCACCTGATGCCATGGAGTTGATGAGCACATTGAACAAAACCTTGAAGACTATCGACGAACTCGCTCGAAACATTGACAATAATTTGCAGCCGCTCGTAGACAACACGAATAATACTCTGAGGTCGATTAACGTGCTGGCACAAAATGTTAACAGCAATGTACAACCACTTACGGACAATACTAAAAACACCCTGCTTGATGCACAAAAAGCTCTCCGCAAACTGGAAGCTTTACTGAACGAAGATTCAACGCAGCTTTATAATCTGAATATTGCCCTTGAGGAAATTGTCAACGCCGCCCGCTCCATCCGCATATTTGCTGAAACAATAGAAAGGCAACCGGAAGCCTTGCTAAGAGGAAAAAACCCGCAGAATTAGTATGATGAAAATAAACAAACACCATAAGATATTGCCACTTTGCCTGTTAAGCATCATGCTCTTGCTCAATGGTTGCGGCACTACACCACCATCGAAGTTTTATACACTCGAAGCAATGAACGCGAGTGAAACGACACAAATCGCGCCTGACAAGCGAAACAGTTTACACATCGGTATTGGCCCTGTTCAATTTGCAGAATACCTGGATAGATCACAGATCGTTACTCGCACAAACGGCACTGAAGTCAACCTGGCGGAAACACATAGATGGGCCGAGCCGTTACACAACAATTTCAGCCGCATACTGGCAGAGAATCTCTCAATCCTGATGGATACAGATAAATTTTCACTTCACCCATCACGAAACTGGTCTGAAATTGATTACCAGGTAGTAGTAAATGTATGGCAGTTTGACGCCAGCAAACAGGGCGAAGTTACCCTTGTCGCCAACTGGAGCATTCGCGGAAAAGGTGGCTCAAAACTGCTGACAATGAGGAAATCGGTTTTCAGCACAAATGCGGAAACCACCACATCGTACACTGACATTGTTCGCGCACTGAGCAAAACAGTCGAAATGCTAAGTAGCGAAATTGCTGGCGTTATACGAACTGAACAACAGCAATAGTCTCCTGAATCTGCTCAAACTAAAAAAATCAAGCTTGCTGATTATCAGTATCCAGTCGCGCCCATTCATTCTGCTTGATCAGCCCCTGAATCAACTCGATATAGGCTTGACCCTTGGCCGAATATTTTTCAAGGCCAACGGCCAGCTCATACCCATTTATATTCTTATCTGAATCCCTTAGTTGCTGACGAATCACACGCAGCTCTTCATAAGCTGGATGGCTGTTGAGTGTATACATGTAATAGCGAACCGATTCGCCGATGTCATCGAAGATACGAACCAGGTGTGTTTTTCCTTTTTCCCTGTTTTTTGGCTTCAAGCCCTTGTCCTGATCATATGTCCAGATACCAAACAGGTTATTGGCTACCTGCGCAAACCTTGACTCGCCCCAGGCACTTTCGTTAGCGGCCTGTGCAAGCGCCAGAGATGAAGGAATGATATCGATTTTGCGTAATACTTCCTCACGCGCTGTTTTATCTAGCAGCAGATTGCCTTTGATTCGATATTTGCTTGCCAGTTTCCCGATTTGTTGCTGCTCAGAGGTGCTTAGTGCAATATTGCTTTCAATCTTGTTGAACATGCGAGCAACATTAATGCGCAACACAGTCAGACGCCTGTTTTCTTCTTCAATGTACGGCAGCAATGTTGTAATAAATTCCTGCTTTTTACCACTTAAGTCCGCACCAGTTTTAGCAACCGCGTCAGTTGACTTGTTGATTACTTCAACCGGGCTGGATGTGACCTTAGCAGCACTTTGTTGACGGGAATGAATGCCTGCCCTGTGAACGTCAGACGACTGCGCAGGCAACCGCGCCTGTGAATAGGCAGGCCGCAGCGGATAACGATAAGCAGGGTAATAGGGGTACGCTGCACGCGCGTAAGGCCGGTTATAGGCTTGAGGCGCGCTGTATGGGCCTGGTGAATAATAACCGTACTGATACGCAACAGCATGATTGCTGAAAAGCGCCATCAGCATCATCGCCAGTAATAATGTTCGAATATTCGCCATCGTATGTACAGATCCATTAAATATCGTGCAAGTATATTAGATTTTTCTAATATACTCAATGCTGTACATCAAGTTCTGCTGCGATTTCCCGCTCAGGGCAGGATCAGAAATGGCTTGTCAGTATTCTGCATACCAGCTGCCGTCGGCTTTTCTGACGAACCAGTTATGGCTGTACCAGTGAAAATGGCCTTTCTGAGCCGATGGCATGGTGCAGTTGACGCGGTGCCGACCCGGACCTAAATCAAACTTTGGTGTCACCGTGAACTGACCAGGCTGGTCCTCTGGCCATACAATATCAACGTCATTGCTGCCGCCGATGTAGCACTGGATAGCTGCTTTCGAGAACGCACCCGCCATTAGCGTAAGCCTCAGGGTAGGACGCGCCAGCCCCAATGGAACCAGCGGGTCAGTTGGCTCGGCAAAGGCAACCGGCAAAGGCAGTGTGTTCACTTTAACTGTGAAACTCTGCATACCGGCATAGTTGGCCGCCATCGGAAAACGTGGCAGTACAGCCAAATCAGCACCTGGCCATGCAGGCCCGGATTGCTGACCAAAACCGGTGAGTCGCATCTGGTTGAGTATTTTTAAAGTAGCTGGATCATATTCGCCATATGGATGCGCAAACAACCGGGGCGCAATACCAATTTCTTCTCTGATTCTGCGTTGCGCCATACTGATATCATTGACCACCCTTTGACGCCAGTCAGCATCGCTTTCATTCCGGGTTTTACGGATCATGTGAATATGACCATGACCATGGTTTTCAAACATGACGCCCTGCTTTGAGAGTTCACGCATTTGATCCCATGTCATATATGCCGCCATACCTTTATCAACACCCTCAGTGTTGACGAAAACAGTAAGCGGCCACCCCAGTTTTCTCAGTCGAGGAAAAGCGTTTTGATAAACAGAGATATAGGCATCATCCACAGTCAAACTGACACATCGATCAGGCAAGTCTTTATTGTGCTGTAGTGCTGTTACCACATCACGTAATGGCAGGACATTAAAATTATTCGCCTTTAAATAATCCAGATGGTTATCAAACTGCTCAAGCGTAACGCTTGTAATTTTGGGCGTCTCATCACTGAAATGATGGTATTGAAGGATAACGCAATGTTTAGCTGCCTGTACTGGAACACCGGCAAACAATAGGCATAATAATATACCTGTTGTTAACATATTCCTGCGTCTAACTGTTACTGAATCCATATATTTAAACAACATTGAACTTAGTCGCGTTTTTTCAGAGAATCAAGCGTAATGACCTGTATTTGCCTGTCTGCATTTGAGTCGCTCCGGCCGCTTTCAATAAATAACAGACGGTAGCCATTTATCATCGCAGAGATATCTGTCGTCTGACTCCTGTAATCATGCATAATGGCACTTGCTATGTGTATCCCGGTAAACCAGAGCATCACATCTGCCCAGAATGCATGTACTGAAGGCAAATAGAATCCAAGCACGATTGAATCGTCAGGCATTGTTGCGCCAGTTATGGCCAGGATAATGAGGGCGAGATATATTATAAGATAGACAGGCTTCCACAATGCGTTGTGTGAATACCAGCCAGGCAATGGCGACTTCCCCAGGCTGATGTAAAAACGCAATGTTTTAACCATCGGGGTTAGTTCGGTACTTGCCGGAAAAAGGGCAGACAGGCGCTCATGCTCCTTGCCCGCAAAAAACAGAACGATGCGAACGACAATGCCAAAGATCAGAAAACTTGATGCCAGGTAGTGTAAATCAAGTGCCGAGTCGGCCAACGAAGGACTTTCTGCAATTAACCACCCAGTAAAAAGCAGCACCAGCACTGCAAGCCCTATGGATGCATGACTCAATCTAAGCCAGCCACTCCAGACCAGTACGCGCTTGTATGTCTGCGCCGCCATAAGTAAAAGGTTCAGCTCTATAAAACGACCCGGATATCCAGGCTAACTCCCGGGTTTTGGTTTATTCGAATTCCATTCGTCAATCTCTACACTGTCGTCGCTCTCACGAAGGGTAAAGTCCAGACCAACGCAGAGATCAGGATATTCCTCATGAATTTCCTTACACAGATTCATCGCTTCCTGATTACCTTCCATCATAGTAAGATGCCTTGCCAATATGCGCATCTTTCTGTCGTTATTAGCGTTACTTCGACCGATCAGAATTATTACAACTATTAGAACGGCTACTGTGACAATAGCAGTAATGGTTAAAGCGTCATAAGACATGGCATTACCCCCCCACCTGATTGTTGATTTCCTGTGCTGAATTTACCAGTCATCGAGCTGAATATCATCAAGATTATTCATCTCGATGGCCTGATACAAACTAATTCAACCCTGGCAAAAGACCTGCAAATTTATTGCATAAGGCAAGGCCTTATAACACGATTACTTACCGGCTCTGTGTAATCATATACTCAACAGCTGCCATGATCTCATCATCAGAACAAGTACCGCAAGCCCCTCTTGCCACCATCGCAGTACCGGGGACGCCAGCAATTGCAGACTGAACCAGTGCAGCAGAACCTTTAGCAATACGTGGCTCCCATGCAGACGCATCACCTAATTTGGGTGAGCCGGCAGCGCCGGTCAAATGACAGCTGATACATGCCTTCTTGTAAACAGATTCACCATCTGCAGTGCTTACTGCTTGCTCTGGAGCTGACTCAATGGATTTGGCAGCTACTACTGCCTGTTCCTGCACATTAGCTGTCTCCACCATAGCTGGTTTTTCACTCACAACAGGGTCCTGCGAATCTTTGGTATCGCTGGTCACGGCTGTTCCAGCTGTATTGTCATCTAACTGACCACAGGAGATCAGCATTATACTGAATGCCATTACTACAAGAATCTTCAACATCATTATTTACCCCATATAAAATAATATATTTATAAAAAATCGTTACTCAGCGCATTTGTAAATTTCAAAGCTCGTAGAACCTTCGCTGGCGGGCGCTTTTGCAACAATGGAATCGCCGCCCATCTCCGCCGCCCTGTTCTTTGCTAGAGTAATAAGTTCTTCATTCACCTTTTCTTCACTTCGAGTGACCGGCCCCACTTTGTGCTTAACAGATACATTTGTGGTACCTAATTTTTCACAGCTTTCTATGTTGAAGGATTTTACAAGAAGCACCTCATTTCCCTCTTTTGTAGGCTCTACCCAGGTGCAGGCTTCTAAGCAAGAAATAGCAACAAGTAACGCATACCTATTCAACTTCATCATCATCTACTCTTTCTAATTTATGGTTTGAGATGTTTTGGTACATTTATAAGATTTGGCAGCTAATGAAAATAATTTTCATTCTTTACAAACCCATTTAACTCGTTGCGTATTGTAACGTAAAATAGAATCACCATAGTTAAAACAGGCAGAAATTAACATTTCCAGCGCATGGGGTTGCCCTCACGAAGTGGATGGGCTATGCAACAAAGTAAAGCATCGCCCCTGCAATCCAGGAATGAAAGGCTGCGTGCTTTATGGCCGCTTTGCTTTTTCAGATCCGGAAAAAAACAGTCCGGCAGTCAAACGCAAGCTGGAAAAAAGATATCCACAGAATGTCTTCGCTAGAAATAAACCCACTTAAAGCCCTGTCTTATATACAGGCATTATCGCCACCCCCACAACTATAAACAGTCCTGTTGTGAAATTCACACTCGATAAAGCACCTGAAAATGGCATGAGTTACAAATTTTGTAACAACGTGGTGCACAAATTCTGTTATATTACGCGCCGCTCGAATAGCATATCTATTCAACCGCCAATATTATCAATGCGTTGTTAAATAACTCTGAATTGGCATAATTCATGCTACAAACAAGCAGCTGCGCAGGTAAGTCAAAATGCGCAGCACTAAATGGACCAAATAAAAATAACACCAAACTTACAGGAGGTTACCTCATGGGCACCAGAATTTTACTTACATTAGCATTCTTTTTTGTATCACAGATGAGCCTTGCTGGTTCAACATCTAACCAGAAGCAGCTTGATATAGAAGCATCGATTGAAAAGCTCGACAAGATCAACTACCTGCCAAATATGCTTCCAGTCATTCTCGAGAATCAGGACTTTATCGGGCTGACAGAAGAACAGGTGAGCACGCTTGAAAAATGGCGCACACAAAACAGGAAACCGATGCTCGCCAAAATGCAGCAGGCTGCTAGAAAACGTATTGAGATCAAGGAGGCCGCAATATCTCCCACAGTTTCATCAGCAAGACTGCAGCAAATGCAAAATGATATTTTCAGACTTCAAAGAGAGATACTTGAATATAAACTTTCATGCCGTGATCATGTGGTACAGACATTTAGCGATGAAAACTGGATCAGCTTCTTTATGGTACTGTCAGATCAAGACATAGGGGTTTCGGTGCCGTCAAATTTTGCTGAAAGATAAAATGACCCGGGAAGAAAACAGGACATGGCCCGGTCAAAAGTTGTTTGACCCTGAATTATCAAATTCTAATTAGGATTTGTTATCAGTACAACCGGGATTGGCCGTATAAAAAACGCTATAGATAATTACTCTCGCAAAAGCGCCAAGCCCGCAAAGGTAGATGGAAAATACGATATTTTTTCATGGAATAAATAAACACTTGTCACCTTTGCGGGCTTGGCGCCTTTGCGAGAAAACAAGATGTTAAAACTCCAACACAGGCTGGTTTCCAGCCATGCGAAATACGACAGTAAGTGTCAGATTAAGCAAGAACTATTACAACTTATTAAAAGTTTGTATCCGACCCCGGCTAAATAACTCTTATTTATCGAGACTACGCACAAGCGGGTAAAGATGTTCAGTCTCGTCCTGAATACGCTGCAGAACAATTTCAAATAACTCGTCGGTATCATTCAAAAATTTAGCATGATCCTTTATATGCAGAGAATCCTTCTTCTTTGCTGACGGGCACCAGCGGTGCGTGAATTCTCTCAGGATCCTCTTTATTTCTGTTGAACCTGACATGAAGTTCTTGGCAACTCTGCTGACTTTGTCATCTGAACTGGACAGCAGATCTTTATACATCTGTTTATCAACTATTTCGATATGCTCTTTTACCAGGTCTACATAACGATAGAAAAGATCACAACAGGATCCCGTATCACACATTGCCCTGTCCTTGAACAGGTAATGAAGCACATTCGACAACTCGGTGATACGGTGATTCTGCTCGTTTAATTCCTCGTAAGTAATCATTCTCTACTCCAGTAATTCATTTTCTGACTATGATTTAGACTTAGTTTTACCCTAATCTTACGTTATTGCAAGAACAAGGACACCACGTAATATATTAGATATCACTACCAATGATAACTATTACCCTGGGGGTATTTGCTGGATTTCATCATTTCCAGCTGGATTATCAGTTACAAAACCGGGCCTCAGCTATCCGGGCCACACATACCAGCGCTGCAGCAAGCGGGCGCAGTACAGGCATGTGAAGATGTCTGCTGGCTGGTGCCGGTAGCGACGAAACCACCGCTGATGATCTTGTGCACCGGGCTATTCTCTGGAGTTTTTCCGGTTTCGATGCCGGCAAGCGCACACAGCTCACCCCAGGTAGTAATAGCGTCATTCATAGCGTGGCTGACTTCAACTATCTGTCCATTCAGTTCACATCGGTAATCGTATTTGGGCATGGTTATCTCTCAGGTATTGATCGCCATTGGCAAATGGCTTATTATAATCAAACACCTTAACAAGATAGAACTGGTGACAATGCGATTAAAGGCTCAGACGCCTTTGATCACATTTTCTGAATTGGCTTGTTGCTCTAGAAAATAGCTGTACTGCTTGATCATCGAACGAATTTCATCAACATACTGCTGGCGCCGCTCCGAGTAGAGCAGTAACCCATCTACCAGGTCATCGCCCTTAATAGTTTGACCCTTTGTCCTGAGTTCCTGCCGCAGCTTTCTCAGATTCGAGTAATTACGATGTGAATTCAGGTTATGAATATAACTGCGGGTAGCGTCACTGACGCTATTAAATTTACGTACTTCATGTCTGGCACCTTTAGGTCTTTCATTCGGTATGACCCCGCAGCCCTTGTTGTAGCACCATTGCCCAAACAGGTTGTTGACTTGCACTGCATAGCGCGACCGCCCCCATGAAGATTCCTTTGCTGCCTGTACCACTGCCAGCTGCACGGGTACGATATCAACCTTCGTTAACAGCTCCTGTGTCACTGCAATCGGCTCATCATCACTCCACTCAACTGAATATTTATTTGCCAGCTGTTGCAGCCATTTAAATTCTGAATAGGCGTGCATGTTACCGGTCTCTATTGATTTTTGTATCTTCTCCAGACGTTTTCTTTCATTGAGAATTTTTTCGTTGTGGTATTCAACAATTGGCGACATGTAGTCAATGAAGGCTGCTTTCATTTCCTTAGCCTGCTGATACGAGCCGAAATCCGGCAGTGGTGGAAACCGTGCGGACCACCTGTCGCCAAGAAATGCCAGCATTGCCAGAAAAACCAGCAGAGCCACACTGGTCGCAATAGTACCGTGACTGATACTCACAGGTCCTTGTTCACTATTTACAGGCATGATGTCGATTCGATTTTTACCGAGAGCGCGCACAATGTTGTCTTGTCCGGATAGCCGTCAGCAATGATTCCATTTGAAGCCTGGAACTCGCGTAAAGCGGACTGCGTCATCAATCCCATGACACCATCGATCTCGCCGGCATTGAAGCCCAGATCGTTCAACTTCCTTTGCATCTTCTCCACCGCATTTCGACTCAGTGCGGCCTCGTCGGTCGATGGTGGCCTCACCAGCGAACTCGCACCAATGAACCGGTCCGCCAGCAATCCAACCGCCAGGGCATAATATTCACTGCGGTTCCAGTCCAGGATTACATTGAAATTTGAATACACCAGAAATGCAGGCCCGGAATGCCCGGCAGGAACCAGCACAGATGCCTCCATACCAATATCCGGTATGTGCGCGCCATTAGCGAAGCTGACACCCAGCTGTTTCCAGTAGCTAACAGGCCGGCGATTTTCCAAACCGGTTCTGGCATAGGGAAAATCTTTTGGCAGTAATACCTCGCGTCCCCAGCGTTCGCCCTTCTGCCAGCCAAGATTGGCAAGAAAGTTTGCCCCGCTGGCGAGAGCATCGCGCTCACTGCGCCATAGATTTACATGGCCGTCGCCATCACCATCAGTAGCATAGAGCCTGTATGCAGAAGGCATAAATTGCGTATGCCCCATCGCACCCGCCCAGGAACCGCGCATCTCTGCGGGTGACAGTGATTCATGTTCAAGCAAAGCCAGCGCCTGCATTAATTCCTCGGTAAAAAATTCACTGCGGCGCTCATCGCAGGCCAGTGTTGCCAGTGAATCCAGTGTCGGCATCTTGCCAAGGTAGCTGCCGAAATTGGTTTCGAGGCCCCAGAATGCCACCAGGTAACGGCCGGGCACGCCATATTCTTTAGTCACACCGGCCAGAAACGCGTCGTACTGCTGCAGGAGCTTCTGCCCCTGTGCGATGCGCTCAGGCGTAACCCGGTGATAGAAATAGTTAGCAAAGGTCTGGGAGAATTCAGGTTGTGACCGGTCCAGCTCTATAACGCGTTGCTGCTGCTCGAGGTTTGGCAGCACCTCATCAATCACCTGCGCTGACAGCTTCTCACTCCGGGCCCTGTCCTGCAGCCCAGCTATGCATTTGGCAAATTCAGCATCTTGCGCTATTGCAACCTGCTGATATAACAGCGCAAAAATAAGCAGCCACAGACTTTTTTGTATACAACAATTTGTCAACATATTCAGATTCGCAGGATACCTGGCCCCATAAATACACCAGCTATTTGCATTGGCCATAGTACTAATAATAGGAGACAGACCACGTTTTACCGGACTCTTCCAGATTAATTCTTTATTCCTTTTCTTATCACACCTGGCGGGCCTGATTATTCAGCAAGAAGTTAACTAAAAAAACAATGTGATGGCCTCGATTTTAGCCTTGTTACGGTCTATACCATCAATATGGAAATAACACATTAGTGTAATAACCAGGCAGGTAAGTTTCATGAAAAAACCGTTTCTCTTATACATCGCAATACTCAGCACATTATTGTATGGCTGTGCTGGCCACATGCCACAGACAGCAGATGAATTTCGTACAGGATTACCCGATGCTTTTATGGGAAAAGTTGAAAAGTTCGAGGTGAGCCGCTCATATACTGATGTCGGCAAATCATTTCAGAAAATGGCGCCAAAATGCCTAGATGTCAGGATTAAGTCAACATCACAAACGAACACGAGTTATCAGGTGATCGTTACCAAATGGAATCCAACCGTCAATATAACTGACCAGAGGGCCGAATTGCATATCCAGCAATTACACGAGCAGGGAGTCCTTAATGTATATGAGGTTCCTGAAAACGGCTATTACATGATGGTTGTCGATGCCATTCCCACCGGAAATAACAGCTCACAGATCGTTATGTACCGCTCTTCTGTTGGCAATAAAACATTGAACAAGGCCATCCGGGGCTGGGCCTCCGGTGAAAATATCGGCTGTCCGGATTTAACATCGTAGGCATAGAGAATAGTGACACCAGGGAATACAGATATGACACGAGTTTATTTAATCATTTTTTCATTAATGACCGGCTTTCTTGCCGGTTGCTCCGGATTAAAGACCTATTCCAGCAACCTGGATGAAAACCTCCGTATAAAGACTGAAACTGATTCAGGTTCCGTGTTTTCAAGTGTAGAAGCGGCGGTCGACATTCACACAGTCAAACCTGATTGCTCTACCGAGTATGCAGGTACTGTTCAGCTGGACGAAAGTTCTTCAGATGTTGGTATTCCTGCAGGCCGTTCAAGCTATCTCGTGTTTGTATTTGAACGTTCCGGTTTTTTCAGTGCTGACTCGACAATTACATATAATACCTTGATACGCCCACGCCCGGGTTATCAATATAATGCCACGGTAAGCTATAAGGAAAACATCTACAACGTGGTAATTAACGAGGTCAACCCTGGAAGCAAAAAGAACCTAGAGCTTGATCCCAGGGACATGTCCGCCTGCAGACCCGTGTGATTCGGTATTACTTGTTTTCCTTGTAGTACACCCCGGGAATCCAGCTTTTTGTGATCTTGTCGGTTCTTTCAAGGTCACGCGCGTCCTCATCGATGAAAACGAAATTATTCCAGCCGACACGGATAATATCCTTGTGGCGTAGCGGCTGGCGCTTAACCTTCTGCTCGTTTAGAAAGGTGCCGTTGGTGCTACCGACATCCTGGATAACATAACTCGCTTTACCTTCACCATTTTCCTCGATAACAATCTCGGCGTGGTTAGTGCTGACCGCACTATCATCAATCTGAACCTGGTTGCTGGCTGCACGGCCAAAGCTTAAACCCGCCTTGTCGATATCAAACCGGTTCACAATAACACCATCGACGGTTTGAATAATTAATGCCATGGGACCCCCTCATCTGTGTTTTCGTATATCTGGAGTATAGGAAATAACTGTGCTAAGGCCTCATTTATGGCAAAACCCTTTATTTTTTTCATCAAAAACAACAAAATACGCCCTCCAATTTTTACGCGCAGTGATGTATAGCCATCCTGTACAGATTTTTACTACTATTTTCCGAGGAAATTCCATGAAACTCATACTCTTAGGTGCACCTGGTGCCGGTAAAGGCACAGTCGCTAAACTTCTGACCAAGATGGACGGTTCCGTCCAGATCTCTACTGGCGACATCCTGCGTGGCGCGGTTGCCGCCGGCACCGAGCTGGGCAAACAAGCCGAAGCCGCGATGAAGGCCGGCGACCTGGTCTCTGACGACCTGATCATGGGCATCATGGAAGAGCGCCTGAAAGAAGATGATTGCCAGTCCGGCTACCTGCTTGACGGCTTCCCACGTACCATTCCACAGGCCGAAGCACTGAAAGTGCTGCTGGAGAAAATGGGCGAGAAACTGGATTTCGCTGTTGAGATCGACGTACCGCGCGAGGTGATCCTCGATCGCCTGACCACACGCCGCACCTGTGAAGACTGTGGTGAAATTTACAACGTCAAATCGAACCCGACCAAGGTGGAAGGTGTTTGCGACAAGTGTGGTGGTGCCGTTGTCCAGCGTGCCGACGAAACAGAAGAAGCCATCAGTAACCGCCTGAATGTTTACAACGATCAAACAGCTCCGTTGGTCGACTTCTACAGCAACGAAGGTATGCTGTTATCTGTTCAGGCTACCTCTTCAGATACTGTGATTGAAGCAATCAAGGCAAAACTCGGCTAGTAACCAGTTCTGCTCTAAACAGAGAAGCCGGCAGCCCTTTCGAGCTGCCGGCTTTTTATTGCATACAAATCAGGATTCGCAATCAAAAGAACCCTGACGACTTCAACCCCGGGCATAATCCTTTCGTGGGCAGCTGAACCAGGTCTTGCTACGCCAAAAGCAGAGTAAGTAAATATCTATTTACAGCTGTAGGCTATGCCATAACCAACGACTTCAGTACCTGAAAGCGTTGTATTTGACAACAACACGGCATCAGCGCCGTAATCAATATAAGCCCTCTCACGCAGGTCTTTCTTCATCACCTCGGCAGGACACGGCGTGGTGTTTGCGCACACACTGGCTGTAACTTCACCAAGCTGTTCACAGCCTACTGGTAGTGCATTTTCATCCTCATACAGTGTTACTTGCTCAGCCGTTGGTGATGTCACACCTGCACACCCAACCGCAAGAGTAACTGCACACATCAGCAATATTAAATATTTCATAGGCCTATTGTATTCGAAATATGCCGCAAATAAAGCGATCAATATTGTATAGCCACACAATGAGCCATCGCCTTACATAAAACAGGAATTCGAGCGTTAACGCCTGTTCAACAAGAGCGCTCAGGAAATAAAATCACTTATATTAAGATCAATTGAACCTGAATAAAAAACCTCGCTGGATGTTTATCAGGAAAGACTACAAACGTGTGGCCTCAAATTACATGCAGCGCTGACAGGTGATGGTTGAAAAAAAAGCCGGTAGCTATAGGTGACTACCGGCCTTATTATCGGGTACATCAAACCTTAAGGTTGAAGCGCTCTGATCTTGCTGATTAATGTTTTACAGGTAGCTTGCTTTTGACCCAGTCGGGGGCAAATATCAGCGACATCGCCCACAGAACGCTCAATATTGACAAAAATACGATAACCAGCAGATAAGCCAGTAAAAATATCTTAATAATTATGCTCATTTATGATACCTCCATTTACATACCGCTTAGTATCACCTAAATAGAGGCATAATCCGTGCCGTGAATGAACAGAACCTTTATTTATCAATAAGTTACGCCTTAACTGGATTAAAATGCGCTAATAAAAGTGTAAGGAAAACCTTACAAAATTCAGGATATTTTACAGATCATGGGACAATATGGTTGCCGTATCTACTCATAACGCGCTCTGGTCACTAGCGCAAGCTTACATAACTAGTCAACGACATACGCTACGCCGCCGCGCCGTTGATCACCGGCGCCATCGAAATTCCCTTTATACCCGGTCACCGTATGCACGCCTCCGAAAAAAAGGTTTTGCTGTTGCCACAACTTGTAATGATTAAACTCTTTGCACAGAGCACTTAATGCATCAGCGTCGAAGCCTGGCTCTATACTGAGCAACTCATTTTCAAAATGTATGCGCGGGTTATTGACTGCATCATGCAACGACTTGTCAAAATCAATGATATTAATCAGTACCTGTAATATTGCCGTGCGCAAGCGGTTAGAACCACCGGAACCGAGGCTGGTTTTCTTTCCTTGTGGAGAAACAACCAGTGTCGGCGCCATCATTGAAGTCATGCGTCTGTTTACAGGCCATTGATAAAACCCGTCAGGATTCAGATCCTCCTCACCCAGCATATTATTCAACATAACACCGCTATCAGGAATCATATGACCACAGCCTTCGCCGTTGCTCGCGGTCAGACCAGCAACATTACCCATGCTGTCCATCACGCTCATATGCGTGGTGCCGCGTACTGAGCGACTGTTACCAACGATTCTCTCACGGTATTCATTTAACAGGCTTGCATCAAGCAGCCGTTGCAATGCAGCCTCCTCAGACGAACTTGAGTGTGCTTCAAACCTCGCTTCATTGGTTATTTTCATCACTTCAGCAAGCAACTGCAGATGCTGGCTCGAACCATATTCATACTGGCCGATATTTGCGTGCTCCAGCATGCTTAATGCAAATGCGATTAATGTGCCGCCACAGGAAGGTACAGGATTGGTCAGCACCCGGTGCTGTTTATAGGTCATACTGACCGGTTTACGCAGTTCTACCTGGTAGGCTGATAAATCCTTTAGTGTTAGCTGGCCACCGCCCTTTGCACACAGGTTTGAAATAGACTGCGCAATTTCACCCTTGTAAAACAGATCACTCCCTTCGCTGGCCAACGCGTCGAGAAAATCGGCAACATATGACTGTTTGAAAAGTTCGCCTTTGGTGATCAAAGATCCTGGCTGCTTAATGCTCTGGTACTGCCGTCTTGATTCAGCAGTCGCAGTTAATATTGGAGCAATGATATTGAGTATATCAGCCTGAAACGGGCTCATTTTCACCCCATGCCTGGCAGCATCTATCGCTGGCTGAACCAGTACCGGCATGGGCATGGAGCCCAGGTCTTTATGTATCCTGAATACGCCTTTTATTGCACCGGGTGTGGCAATTGAAGCCAGGCCAATATGGAACTCCTGGGTTGTGGTGCCAAAATCGGCATGAATCGGATAAAAATCCAGTTCGTCTTTTGGCAGCCTGACGAGCGGTGTCTGTGCGAAGAAGTCATAAATGACATCATGGTGATCATCGGTGTGTGCCAATAAAAATCCGCCACCACCCAGAGACGCCAGCACCGGCTCCACTACACAGGAGGTGAGGAACGCTGCGATAATGGCATCGAATGCGTTGCCGCCTTCTCTTAATACTGATTCCGCAGCTTTGGCAGTTTCCGAGTGACCGCAAGCAACTGCACCAAGTGGTTTCATTATGATAATTTCTCGACCAGGAGGCCATGACCCGTTGTTTTCATTTGGGCCTGTCTATTTAACTGTTTCCGGTCTTATATTGTCTCTCTGCCTCATAGAATTCAAGGCATTCAGGCAAATCATTAATCATCCTTTGTCGATGTCCACCAGACTTGTACCTGGCACCAGTTGAAACGGGTGGCATATCAATAAACACAAGCAAACATATTGCTATGTACTTATGCATGGTATTGATGAGTAACTGCTAAAGATATTCAGACAACACACCCCGTCCCCGCTAATCATTCTGAATGAAACAGTCATTCAATTAGATAGGGACGGAGTTTTCCTGGTAATTACTTCGAATCTTATTGCTCTGTATCTGCAGCCTATTCTGTTTCTATTTCTACTTCTACGTCTACTTCAACTGCTTCTTTTTCTTCTACTACTACTTCTTCTACTACTACTTCTTCTACTACTACTTCTTCTACTACTACTTCTTCTACTTCTACTTCTACCTCTACTTCTTCAACTTCAGAGCTCACGGTTTCCAGACATACCCAGCCCCACGATTCTAGACTGGCAACAAGTTCACGCGCCTTGTCCTCGCAATAACCTTCCTGGTTTTCAGCCGACCATAACACCTGGTCTTCTACGCCTTCTGTCTGTTTTTTATAAACCACATTGCACGGAACAGAACCTCCTTGCGGATATTCAATAACAACTTCTCGAACAAGGTCGCTATTGCTGCAGTTCCATGAATCTGCATAAGCATTAATAGAAGCACTGAGTGCTAATATGGCGATAATCTGCATACTGCGCAGTTTTAGTTGCATGACATATTCCTCCCGTGTGGGGTCGGTAATTAAAAGTCGATCGTCAGTTTATAATTCCGCATGACTGTTCTAGCCTGTTTCCAGCTAGCGGAATACTCTAATAATAGCCGCTCTCGAGGCTTTATCAGGAAAACGACCCCCATTATTCAGCTCAATTCAGTGAGGCCTTACCTTTAATATCCAGGGGCATTTTGTAGTTCTGAAGTAGATCAATACCTGTATCCAGGGTAATAGCGCCTTTCAACTGATATTCCAGCGGCTGCTTGCTCGATAGCATCTGGTAGGCTGTCTGCCCCATGCTCGTTATATTGAGCTTCACCGGAATATCAATAGTGCCTTTACCCTTTTTTGGAATACTATTGCTGGTATTGATACTGCCCTGCCCCCATTTCTGCTGATTAATATTCAACTGATAATTAAAGTCACTGAACCCAAGATCAAAAGCGTTGGGATTATCTATTTCCACCTGGGCAACGAGTTCAGCTGCCCTAAAACTGAGGTTTTTAATTTTTAGGCCTTTAACTTTTATATCGGGCAGCTTCGGCACGGGCAACTCGCCGGATTTGGAGACCGGTATCGCATAATTACCAATAATTGGAAGATCAACCACAATCTTCGTATCCAGCTGGTAGGCAAAGCTGTCCTTCTGCCAAAGCTCACCCGGTAGTTTTCTTAAATCATCGAATTTCAATGACACGGGTAATTGCACCGTACTGGTGGAAGCAGGCTTGATCTCCAGGCCCTGTGCAGTCACACCACTAATCAGCGACTGATTTTCGATCTTTAAATCATAATTCAATCCAGCAAGGTTTATTGCAACAGGGTTCTGGTTATCGACCGCCAGGTCAAAAACCAGGTCAGCCTGTTCAAAATTGATATTCGCCAGGCGTGCATCAGTCAGTTTGGCTGTCGGTTTTATCGTCTCTGTATATTTTGCCAGTTCGGCACAGCCGGCCAGGAAAAATATGAAAAACAATATAAATAATTGTTGAATTGGTAGTTTCATTTTATTAGCTTATTAGTATGTAAGTAACAAACGGATAGTAAACCTATCGCCACCTGAAAAGAGAGCACTAGTTAAAGAGCTCTAATCACCTGGCTGATAAATTTTTCTTGCTCGTCGTTAGAAAGGGGGCCAAAGCCCCCATTATTCAAGCAGTAGATAATTCTGTTACCAGCGCGGATAGTATCGCGGTGGTGGTTCAGGGTAGCGGCGTGAGCCATAATCACGTGGGCCAAAGTCATCGTCAAAGCCCATACGATCATAACCCTCGGGCATCGGCGGTCGTGGTGGAGGTTCAGGCATACTTCTCATACGGTATTCGCGCATGCTGATATCGCCATCATCGTTGCGATCAGCACGTTCGAATTCCCTGCTGGCGAATTCCTGCTCCCCACGTGAAACAAAACCATCGTCATCCTTGTCGACCCAGTTGAGCATTTTCTTCGCACGCTGCTTTTCTGCATCACTGATCTTGCCATCGCGGTTTAGGTCGGCTTCATCAAACACCCAGGTCGCAAACGTTTCTTCACGATAACTGACCCGGCCGTCGCCATCGATATCAATCTGTCTGTATACGCTAATGGCACGGTTCTTTTCGCGCTGGCTGATACGACCATCATCATTACTATCGACCCAGTTGATAATCTTCATCGCGCGTTGTTTTTCATCATCACTGACTTTGCCGTCCCAGTCCTGGTCAACGATTCGCTGTAACTGGCGGGCATTGCCCTGCTCTTCCCAGCTAAGTCGGCCATCCTTATCGCGGTCGATTGATTGTTTCACTTTCGACTCGATCACCTGTTCCGGCGAAGCTGCCTGCACTGATGCGGAAAACGCGAGTGCTGTCCCTACAGCAAGCAGGCTGAATGTTTGTAGGATCTTACTATGCATATTAAATCTCCTGAGTGTTTCTAAAATACAACTGGACTTCAGTCCAATATCAGCAAACAAGCGAATAATGATTACTACTCTATTCCGAGTACAGACTGAATGTCCAGTATTTATCAGGTTTATCCACATATTTCACGGCAATCTTAAGCTTCGTTTAATCTTTTCAGAAAACCTGAGCCAGTCAAGATAATAATATCAACTGAGTCTGGTTAACACTTGTTATCTCCAACTATTTGATCAACAATCATAAAAAATGATTGCATGAGTACAATATACCGGTGAATGGTATTGACTTCAATTCGCTAAAATCAATTGGGCCTGGCATTGTCATCGCCGCCACCGGCGTTGGTGCCGGTGATTTGATTGCAGCTTCTGTCTCCGGCGCGCGATTTGGCACGACAATTCTATGGGCTGCAGTTATTGGTGCCGTTATCAAGTACGTCATTACTGAGAACCTGGCGCGCTGGCAACTCGTAACAGGTACGACATTACTTGAGGGCTGGATCCAGAAGTTGCCTCGTTTTGTATCTGTCTATTTTCTGCTGTACCTGTTGTTATGGTCATTTATTGTTGCAGGCGCATTGATCTCAGCAACCGGGCTTGCCGCCCATGCAATATTTCCTGCTGTCTCTGTTGAAGTCTGGGGCATGGTGCATTCAATTATTGCGGTTGCTATCGTCTGGTTTGGCGCCTACCGGCAAATCGAACTCATTATGAAACTGCTAATAGCGATTATGTTTGCTGTCGTTATAATTTGTGCAGCCATACTGTTACCCGGTGCCGGCGAGTTGCTGTCTGGTATATTCATACCATCATTGCCCGAGGGGTCTATCGTTTTCGTACTCGGTGTCATAGGCGGTGTTGGCGGCAGTGTAACCGTTATGAGTTACGGTTACTGGATACGAGAAAAGCAATGGCGCGGCACGGAATACATTCAACAATGCCGCACAGACCTGCTGGTGGCCTATATCCTGACAGGTCTGTTTGGACTCGCCGTGATGATTATCGCAGCAGGTGTGCAGCCGGAAGTGGTACAGGGCAGCAAGATGATTCTCGCCGTGGCCGATCACCTGGAATCAAGCGTCGGAGAATATGGCAGGTGGCTGTTCCTGGCAGGCTTCTGGGGCGCTGTGTTCAGTTCAATGATTGGCGTGTGGGATGGTGTGCCCTACCTGTTTACAGATTTCGTATATGCAAGCAGGAAACAGACTGTGAAAGTCAGTAGTGGTGGATATTCAAAAACACCTTACTATCGCGCCTACCTTCTGTATCTAGCACTGCCGCCAATGATATTGCTTACACTCGGCAAGCCGGTATGGATCGTGGTGATCTATTCAGTGGCCGGTGCATTTTTCATGCCCTTTCTGGCCGCACTCCTGATACACATGAATAACCATCGACAATGGCTGAAGACATTCAGCAACGGTTATCTAATGAACACAGTGCTGGTCGTATCCATCCTGTTATTCAGCTACCTGCTGCTGGAAAAAACGTTACGTTATTTCTAACCTGGCCAAATTCAATGCTGGCCCGCTGAAAAAGATCAAGCAACTAAAATTCAGCCGCTCCACACCCATACATTTACTGATTTATTTTCATATAATTACAAAGATACCCGCTGATTCAATTCAAAACCAGGTCTGGTATTCGACGGCCAAATCCTTATTATTAGCCTTCGGTTAAGTTGCTGGGGTTTGTTTCATTCAGGCGAAAAGTGAACAGGTAATCGCCTGCTAGCGGCTGTGTTATTCGGCTGTAAAACCGAATGCCTTGTCGTGCACATAAACCAGCTTACATTGTTCGATGTATTTAGCATCGTGGATTCGGCCAGCCTTGATATAGCCCGTATCGCCTTGGTTAAGAATAACTTGCTCCCCATCGGGCTCAAGACCATCGGCTGTTTTAGTATAAAACTGGACTGACATCCTGCCTTCGATAACCACGGTCATGTCGTCACCTGGATGTGAATGCGGCGGCTCTTCGGTGCCCGCCTCCCAACACTCCAGCATTACCTCAGCACCATCCGGGTTGGCTGGATAAGTAGTCCTTACGGTAAACCCTGCGGGTGTATCAGGAACAGAAACATGGTTTCCCCAGACTGCGCTGGTGTTACCGTTTACTTCTTTTGACGTATTGTCGCTCATTATTTATACCTCGGTTTTAAGGCCACAATCAATAAAGCCTGGCTTATCTTCCTGCACCCAGCAAAGCTCGCAACATGAAACACAGATTATTCGTCAACTGCACCATGCGGGCTGGTTAATCAAGAATTTCGTTCTGGACCGTCGCAAACAGGGCATGCATACCAGTTGCGCCGAAGATATCGTACCAGATAATTCCAGAATCTAAATCACATCAGGTTCAAATACTAGCAAACTGGAATAGAATAATAACCAGGTTTTGTAAACGGTCGGCAAGCATTCTTCCCGGTCTTATGTATTTCTCTAACGAGATTGGTGGTCGTATTTATGTTAAGGAAAATCGGCACATTTCTGGCACGGTATTTATCTGAACCGCGCGATGAACTTAGCCTGGGAACAACACAGCCCGGTGATCTTGCTGCCAGCTTACAAAAGGGTGATGTACTACTGGTTGAAGGCACCAGCAGAATCAGCAGTGCAATAAAGTATCTAACACAATCCAGCTGGTCACACGCAGCAATCTTCGTCGGCGATAAAATCAACCAGTCAAACGCGCATGGTGAAAAGCTTGTTCTGGTCGAAGCTGATCTTGTTGAAGGTGTACGCGTCATCCCGCTGAGTGATTACCATGCCATGCATACACGTATCTGTCGTCCGGTAGGACTTAGTAATGACGAATCAGATACCGTGCTGCAACATGTAATAGCAAGAATAGGACACACCTATGATTTAAAAAACATAACCGATCTCGCACGTTACTTTATAACGACGCCGCCTGTGCCCGGCAGCTGGAAAAGACGTATGATTGCATTTGGCAGCGGCGATCCCACACGCGCCATATGTTCCTCATTGATTGCCGAAGCATTTCAATCAATCAGGTATCCAATACTTCCAGAAATTGAATTACAGCAAAGCAAGACCAGGGAAGGCGAGCGCTATCAGCGCGAGATTATGCATATACGGCACCACAGTCTTTTTGCACCGCGTGATTTTGATGTGTCACCGTATTTCGAGATCATCAAACCCTCATTAAATAAAGATTTTGATTTTCATAAACTTAAACTACGCCATATTAGCGATGACTGAGAAGCATCTCCATGCTCATGGTTCCGGTAAAATACCATTGCATCACCACGTTCATCAGCTATATATTTAGAACAAGCTTCTATAAACCACGAAACCTGCAGACATGACTGATAGCAACCCGGAAATACAGGACACAGAAGAAAAGCTGCTGCCATTTGTAGCCAGTTCAAAAATACTGCCCCTCAATGCACCCGTAAAGTGGGTTCAACAGGGTGCAGAGGACATGAAAAGAGCACCGGCTGTTTCGCTATCGTATGGACTGGCGATGACTTTATTGAGCGTCCTGATTGCCTACGGTTCGTGGAAATTCGGCACCCTTGGACTTTATCTGGGCATGGCCAGCGGCTTTCTGCTGGTCGGTCCAGTTCTGGCAATCGGGCTTTATTCTTTCAGCTGCCAAATCGAACAGGGCAGGAAACCCGTTATTGGCTATTGCGTACGGGAAGGCGGCAGTCATTTAAAAGACATGCTGATTTTTTCTTTCATACTCCTGATCGTGTTCCTGGTATGGGCACGCGCCGCAACCGCGGTACACATCTTTTTCCCGGAAAATGCGGATTACACCGCGACTGACCTGGCATTGTTCCTCGGCATCGGTAGCGCAATCGGCGCGATCTTTTCTACAGTCGTTTTCACCGCCAGTGCATTTTCCCTGCCGATGATCATGGACCGCAAGACCGACGCGATCACTGCCGTCATCACCAGCGTCAATGCTGTACTGCGCAACAAGCTGACCATGCTGATCTGGGCAATCATTATCGTTTCGTTTGTGGCCGTCGGCTTCCTTACGTTTTTTCTTGGCTTTATTGTAATCCTGCCACTAATCGGCCATGCCACCTGGCATGCTTACCGGGAAACGATAGACGCCAGTGACTGGCCCGAGAACGACAAGTATTAACTGGTCTCAAGCCAGGATACGTATAAGAAATCAAGGCCTTTACAAAAAAACACCCTACCAGTGTGTAATGACCAGCGCTGTCGCCAGCAACACCAGTATCAAACTGTATAGACGATAATCCTGCCACCAGGAAAGCGTGGCCTGTCGATCCACGGTTTCACTATGGAATGTGAATTGCTCGATCTGTTGCTCAATCGGTGGTGCACTGACAATGCTAGCTAAAACGAAAATCACCACTGACACCAGCGCCAGCAATCCTGCGATGATAGTGAAATGCAGCGACAGGATTTCCAGCAATGAAAGCATAAACAGCATTGCAGACACGGCATGACCGCCAAGCAAGGTTGCAAACGCGCCTGTTGCACTTGCGCGGCGCCAGAACAAACCGAGGATGAATATCACGACAACCGGGGGCACCAGGTAGGCCAGCGCCGACTGCAGGTAATGAAACAGCCCCGAAAAATTCTCAATCAGTGGTGAAATCATCGCTGCCAGAAACATAAACAACACGATAGACCCGCGCCCGACCCAGGCAACTTTTGCAGGCGTCCAGCCACGTTGCTGTGGCCGCAGAAAATCCATGGTCAGCAAGGCGGATGCGGAGTTCAGCGTGGAATCGATGCTGGACATGATCGCGGCCAGCAGCCCCGCCATAACCAGTCCAACCAGCCCCGCGGGCAGCAATGTCGTCACCAGCATGGGGAATACCACGTCGCCGTTCTCCAGCTCAGGCAGGAACATGCCAGCCATGACACCGGGCAGTACCATGATGTACAGCACGGGCAGTTTCAGAAAACCCGCGAACAAGGCGCCCCAACGGGCATGGGCGATACTGCGCGCACCCAGCACACGCTGTACGATGAACTGGTTGGTACACCAGAAGTAAAAACCCAGTATCGGCACACCGACCAGCGTACCCAGCCAGGGCAGGTTGGGATCATCCAGCGGCAGCATCAGTGAGAGCTGCTCGGGTGGCGTAGCCGCCACCACATTGGCCCAGGAGAAATCAACTTCAGCAAAACTCAGGTAACTCACCATGCACGCACCCACCAGCAGAACGACAGCTTGCAGCACATCGGTGTAAACCACTGCCGCGAGACCACCTGCAGCAGTATACAGGCCAGCCACCAGCGCCAATCCAAGGCATACTGTAAACAGGTCCAGATCGGGAAAGAATACCTTGAGCACCATCGCGCCGGCGAACAGCGTACCTGCAGTATCAACAACGATGTTGGAAAACATGGTTAATCCCGAGAAGTACAGGCGCGATCTGCGGTCGAAACGTCGCTCAAGGAATTCGGGTACTGTAGTAATACGCGCATTCAGATAATAAGGAATAAAAAAGATCGCAAAGAACACCAGCACGAACGCCGCCATCCATTCGTAGTTGGAAACCGCAATTCCCCATGTGTACGCTGCACCGGAAAGACCCACCAGGGTGGTACTGGAAATATTGGAAGCAAACAGTGAAAAGCCGATGGGTACCCAACCCAGCCTGCGGCCGGCAAGGAAAAGATCTTCCCCGCTATGGGTTCGCCTTGCCATACG
>CAZRKQ010000168.1:0-12266 GCA_964600755.1 uncultured Thiotrichaceae bacterium | reverse complement strand
AAAAAGGCGTCCCGTTATTCAATCCAGCAACCATGCAATGCGGCAATACATCAATCTATATTGCGGGTGACGTCAATATGGACCGCCCGCTGCTGCACGAAGCCGGTCACGAAGGTCGTGTCGCTGGCTACAACGCAGTGCGTAATAGCAGTGTTGCGTTCAGGCGCAAGACTGAACTTGCTATCACCTTTTGTGATCCCAACATTGCCACTGCCGGTGCACAACTGAATGAGCTTGATGAGTCAAAAATTGCGATTGCGGAAATGCAGTTTGGACCGGTCGGCCGTGCACTCATCATCGGCAAGAACCGTGGTGTGTTGAGGGTTTATGTGAACAGGGCCGATGGCTTGATACTGGGTGCGGCGATGGCTTGCGTCAAGGGTGAGCACCTCGCGCATTTGCTGGCATGGTCAATTCAACAGGGCATGACGGTATTCGATATGCTGAAAATGCCCTTCTACCACCCCGTTATTGAAGAAGCGCTGCAGGGAGCCCTCTATGCTGTGCTATCAGAACTCGATACCAGGGAAGAGGTGGTCGAGCTGGAAAAGCTCTGAAGCTTATTGTTTTCTGCGGCCGACAAAGCCAAGCAAGGCAAGGCCGGAACCAAACAGGACGATTGGCAGTGGTAACGGTACCGCGGCTGCCGGCTCCAGGTGGTAGGCACCTACAAGTGAAAGCACAGCACTGCTGTTACTAACATCGAAACTCAGCGTGCCAATTGGGCTGTCTCCGAGGGCGCCAAACTGGTCAAGGTCAATATCCATTCTGAATATTGAGTAGCCACTTTGCTTTAAACTAAATCCTGTGTATTCGTAATGTGCGTACGTGGTGCTATCGAAATTCAATACATCGGGATACGTGTCCGGGTTATCTGTGAGTGACAGGCCAAAGGAATGTCCCCGTTCATCACCACCAACGAAGAATATAGATATATCGAAGCCGTCTCCATTATAGACATCTGTACCAAAAACCAGGTTGATAGTGGCATTTGCGCTGTTACTGAACATATAGGATGTCGCATAAATATCAGTAATGTCATCAACTGCAGAATTGTAAGAATAAGAAAATGCATTTGCACCCGATGAAGTGACCGATGCTGAACGTGCAATATCGGCAAAATCATAGTCGGGCAAATCAATTGTCACCGCTGAAGAAACGTTAGCAATGAATACAAGTGCAATGGTTATGAATAGTTTTTTTATCATGATATTTTCTATTTTCTATTTTCTATTTTCTTGGGTCCGCTGTCGTTGGTGGTCCACTTGTGAATCCGGGTGGTCCAGCTGGGCTGAGCGGTGTAGTAGGCAAGGATGGTATAACAGGCACCGATGGTTCCGGTGTTATAGTCGATAATGACGGCACCGCAACGCTATTTGTCATGTAAGCAGCATTGTCATTTGGCCTGAACTGCAGCCGCCTCGATCTGTCGTTTATTGCATTGGTTGCAGGCGCCTGCGGTCCGGAGGCCGGTTCCAGGTCGAGCTCCCATATGCCCCAGCTATAGACGGAATCGACATATGTATCATTAGCATCTGTAGGGTCAGTAGCTGCAAACGAGGCGGCCGTTAGCGCAAACAGGCAAACGACAGAGGCACAAACAAATGCGAGCCTGTAAACAGCTATGTCTTGTGTTTTAATTTCAATTCGGTACATCGTATTTATCTCATTTTTGTATATACAAAGCATGAACTGTGCCAGCCAAATAAGATTACATTTAATTTCAATCACTTAGTGGACCATTATGCGGGCGCCAGGCGTCTATTCATTTGACGAGCAGATAGACATCATTAAATGTGTAAATAATTCCATACGTTAATATTCTTAATAACTAATATGGGTTTATATTCAGCTACCTGCTTGTAAATAATCTGAACGCATCAGGCATCGGCTTTTTTTCATGGGTATAAATCGATAATCGAAAAATATTATTTATTATCAATAGCTTGCACGTGGAGCATATAACTCACGCATACCGCTAATGTAGTTTTGTGGCCTGTTTTTTTATATTTCAGGTAAATGCAGACGGATAATAATCACTGGATATAAAGAGTTAAGGAAGCCGACAATCGTCGGTTATATTTACATAAATAGAAATTAATTGGATAAAAATGGTCAGATTACAGACAAAGGTTGATATTCGGCGGGATTTTGAGTGAATGTGTATGTCGGTCAAGTTTACATAATGGATCTTGTGCAGTGGTTACTGAAAGTATCTTGAGAGGTTTAGTGCAAGCAGCAATCGGTCGTAGTCATAAGCGTCGATGTTCGATTGATTTTCTGTATAGGCTATTTCTGTGTTCAATGTCCACTTGCCAAGAAATCCATCCTTGATATCCCGGCTGTAGCCGATACTGGCGCTTATCTCATCATCATTTCTGATCAGCGTAGTGTTCGTATTGTCGATAATGGTGTCGGGTGCCTTGTAGTCAAATCTCCTGTAATTTGCCTTGAGGTATAGGGTGCTCAACTCCGTAACCGAGGTATAGCCGCTAAAGTAAAGCGTTAAACCATCATAGCCAAACTGGTCATCTTCCGCACTGCGGTTGCGAAGCCTGAATCCTGCCTCGATGCCGGTGTTAAGACTCTGCAGCAGGGTTGTATAGCCGGCGCCTGCCATCACAAGGTTGCCATCCTGGGTTTGATTAATTGTATCCGCGTAACTACGTGTTAGAAATGTAGATTCAAGCAGGATACTGCGGTAATTGCCGAGGTCGAAGCTGATATAAGGATTCAGCGAAAATGCTGTTGCCAGTGAGCTATGACCCAAATTTACATAATCAAACCGGAAGGGAATTGCGCCGAGCCAGCGCCCGGCAGAGATAAATGCAGGTCCAGTATCGGCACTGACAATGTTCAGGTTGAAATCACTGGTTTCTGTGTAGAGGTTGCTGGACACAGAGGCCTGGCTTTGCCATTCAAAGCTGGTCCTGGCGCCGTCTATGTTGAACGGTTTTTTACGTCGGTATCGGTGTGACGCACTCAGTACAATATCTGTACCGACAGAAGAAATTTCCTTTGAAGGTAAAAAGAAATTACGGCCGTTAACAATAATGTTACCGACACCCGGAACGACATTGATATTGGAGTTATATATCAGACCGGCTTTGACATATTGTGAAAAGTGATGGGAGCCCTCGGGTTGTAATTCGTCACTGTAAAGCTGACCTATGTAAGCAAGTACAGCGAGACGTACAGGCTCAGGCGTTTCCGGATCATCCAGTACTATCTGGAACTGCTCCATAGCTTTTTCATAAAAGCTGGCTTCATGGTAAGCCACGGCCAGTTCAAGCCTTGCGCGGTTCAGGTACGGGTTAGTTGCGAGGATGTTCTCGAAGATCTTGATCGCATCGTAGACCTTGCCAGATTCCCGTTCATCCATGGCTTCTTCGAATTGCAACTCGACCGGGTCAGCTTCTTCAGCCATGACGCTGCCCGCAGCCATGATGCACATAGCTGATGTATATAAAAGCAGTTGTATTATTTTCCTTATCATGTCTTTTTTAGGCTGCATCATATTTTCAAGTTGCGTATTATACCTATCCATGTTTTCCAGGATGCAATATATATCCACGCTGTTACTTATATCTATAAGTTTTAGCGCTGTTGCCATAAATAATCCACCAATCGCGTTATTTGGATATAAAGAGTCACCCCGCTCAAGTCTTGGCCTGTTCCCGCAATGGCTATCTGTTCTGGAGCGGAATATGAAGGAGATGACCCCTGAAGGCCAGTGTGATACTAGAGAATTCAATCGCTGTCATATGCGTGAGTGGCTGGTGTTTCTACAGAATATCAGGCACCTGCCAGCCGATGAGCAAATAAGAAAGGTCAATGGCTACGCAAATGAAAAAGAATATATACTTGATCT
This sequence comes from uncultured Thiotrichaceae bacterium, assembly GCA_964600755.1. Taxonomy (GTDB): domain Bacteria; phylum Pseudomonadota; class Gammaproteobacteria; order SZUA-229; family SZUA-229; genus JABDQW01. Next base: position 8,395 of record CAZRKQ010000168.1, on the reverse strand, counting down.
GGAAAATTATGGTGTGGAAGATTACTGGGCCACACCAAAACAGTTCCTGCAAAATAATGGTGATTGCGAAGATTATGCAATCATCAAGATGATGTCGCTTAAACAGCTCGGGTTTGATGTAAATAAAATGCGTGTTGTTGTTGTTCAGGACACTAATCAAAGAATCGCACATGCGGTAATGTCGATAGACAGGCGCAATGATATCCTGATCCTGGATAACCAGATAGAAGAGGTCATTTCACATAGAAATATTTTTCACTATGTGCCGGTTTATTCCGTTAATGAGAAAAACTGGTGGATGCATCTACCTGATTAACATGTGTGATATGTGAAGATGAATAAGTATAAACCTGTTGCTGTCGCCGTCGTATTGTTGGCCTTATTTCTGTTAATCAGTGTCTGGTTAATAATGCAGTACGTAGAAGGTGAGCGTGAGCGCGATATGTTTAACTGGCAGGACAGGTTGTCGATACTGGCTGAGTCGCAAAAACGTTCAGTAGAAGACTGGATCGATAGTCAAATAAGTAATCTTAACGAGTTGGCTGAAAATCCATTGACGCAGATCTATCTTTCGATGGATACAGCACCTGAAGAACAGACAGAAATTGAGCGAGGGCAGGCAGCACATTTGCGTAACCTCATGGTTGCAACAGCAAAACGCTCAGGGCTTTTCGCCAGGACACAGAAAATAACTTCAAACCAGGCTGAGTCCAGTAATGATGGTATAGCAATACTGGATACGCAATCCCGGTTATTAATATCGGCGCGTAATTTCCCAAAAATCAATGAGCATATAATTGAAGCGGTAAAACTTGCTGGACGTAACCAGCGCGCAAGTGTCTATGGTATTTACAGTAATGAAGACAGAGAGCCGAGGCTGATAATTTCTGTACCAGTTAAACGCGTTCAGGCGGCAGGCGAATCAAGTGATATAGCCGGCTATGTTATTGCAGTTATAAATCCTGAGCTTTCTTTATATAAGCTGATATCGCAGCAATGGCTTCCAACAGTAACTGATGAGACGATTCTGCTGGGTGGTGACGAAAATAGCAGCATTTATCTCAGTCCATTGACTGATGGCTACCTGATGTTTCATCGAGCAGCAGTTTCCAGTGAACAACTGGCATCTAATTTTACCCGGTTAAAAACCGGTGGTTTTGATCTGAAGAAAGATTACAGAGGCGTCGATGTGCTCGTTACAGGCCGATCAATAGACAATACCAACTGGGTGTTGATGCAGAAAATAGATGCGAGTGAAGCATTGCACGAATCAAGATCGCATCGTGATTTTATACTCACAGTGTTCCTGCTGGCTGTTTTTATCATTACGGTGGGTTTTATAGCAATTTGGCGACATTCGACCAGCTTGCGTTTGCAGAAAACGACAGAACGCCTGGCGGCAAGGACCGCATTACTCAACTCTGTTGGGGATAATATTCGCGATCATATTTTCCTTTTGAGTGCTGATGAAAGCGTCATTTTTATCAACAAGACGTTATCCGAATGTATAGGTATTCACTACGAAGATATTGTTGGTAAATCATTGCATCATATTTTCAGTATTGAAACTACAGAACGTCTGCTCGAGCTGAAGAAGTTCAGTGAGAAAGGGGATGTCAGAAATAAAATAATGAAGCTGTCGATAGCTGATAACGAGCATGATTATCATGTGTCGCTTGTTTCATTAATGCAGGGCGACTTTAAGGACTCGTTATTGTATGTGCTGCATGACATTACAGAGCTGAAAGAGACACAGGATCGGCATAACCGCTTACTGGAAGGCATCATTGCCACACTCGTGTATGCGACTGATATGCATGACCCGCACTGCGCACATCATTCTGAACGTACCCGTGAGGTTGCTGTTGCAATAGCCAATGCCATGGGGCTGCCCGACGAGAAGGTGAGCGCATTATCAATGGCTGCACTATTGGCTAATATTGGCAAGTTATACCTGCCACGCGAAATTCTTACAAAACATGCGCCATTGACTGAGGAAGAAGAGCGTATGCTGCAACAGCATGTCGTGCATACTGTTGATATTCTCAAGGACCTGGAATTTGATGGCCCCGTTATAAAAATGATTGAACAAAAAAATGAAAGGCCGGATGGAAAAGGTTACCCCGCAGGCCTGACTGCTGACAATATCATGCAGGAGGCAAAAATACTGTCTGTAGCGAACGCATTTGTTGCGATGTCGAGTGCGCGCGCATACAGGCCGGGTTTACCTGTTAGTCAAGTGATAGACACATTGCTTGAACAGGCTGATGGGGCCTTTGATAGAAATGTAATTGCTGCTTTGTTTCATATTGCAGAAAACAGGTCTGACTGGAAGAACTGGCAGGCAGTCAAGATGTCATAGTAAACATGTCCATCGAGCATATCACAGCTACACTGGTTGTATTGCTCCTGCTGGCTCTCATCGCAGAGCCAATATCGCGCCTGGTTCGTCTGCCATATAGTAGTGTACTGGTAATAGTCGGTTATGTGGCCTCAGAGCTGGCTGTAATGTCAGGTATAGACACCGGTATTCGTGCCGATAATTTTCACGATCTGATTTTTTATGTATTTATACCAGTGTTGGTATTCGAGTCAGCATATAAAATCAATAAAAACCTCCTTCTCGAAAACATCATCCCCATTATTATTCTTGCTGTCATAGGGCTGCTTTTTACCGCATCACTCACCGCAGTTGGTCTATATTACGGCATAGCCCATTCAGTGGGATTCCCTTTTATAGCTGCTTTGCTTGCTGGCGCTATACTGGCAGCAACCGATCCGGTAGCAGTGGTTGCGCGTTTACGTGAAATTGGTGCAGCGAAAAGGCTGAGCGTTTTGCTTGAAGGTGAAAGCCTGTTCAATGATGCTACGGCGATTGTTCTATTCGGCCTGTTTATTTCAATGGCATTTTCACTCGAAAGTTCGATAACGACATCAGGAGTGATAACTGATTTTCTAACAATATTTCTTGGCGGCCTGGCAACTGGCCTGGCAACAGGTCTGGTTGCAGGATTAACCGGCAAGGTCGTCAAAAACACATTGTTAGCTGGTGTGCTTACGTTGATAGTTGCTTACGGATCCTATCTGCTTGCTGAAGGGCTGTTTGAAGTATCGGGTGTAATGTCGACACTTACGGCAGCCATTGTTATGTCGGTAATGTTAAAAAAACAATCAAGTGGAAATGCAGTTTATAAGATCGAATATTTATGGGATTTAATCGGGCATATTGCAAATGCTCTCGTATTTATCATTATGGGAGCAACAATAACGCTCAGTATGTTCGAGGAACGATGGCTGGCCATGTTAATAGCCATCGGAGCCGTGCTTATTGCAAGAGCTGTAAGTACCTATGGCAGTTTGTCCTTGCTCGGCCTGTTCCAGAAAGATCCGGTTGATTTGCGTTACCAGACAGTAATGGTTTGGGGAGGGTTGAGAGGTGCAGTTGCGCTTGCGCTGGCACTATCTCTACCAGTGAGCCTGGATTACTGGTGGACAATACAGTCCATTGCATTTGGCGTGGTCTTGTTCTCCCTGTTTATACAGGCGCCTACGATTCGTATATTGGTTGATAAGTTGGGGCTGCGGAATTGATCAGCAATAGTCAGCTATGGCCACAATGGAAGCATGATAGATATGTATTCTCGCCAAGGCGCTAAGGCCGCAAAGTAAGGCAAATACTACGATATGTTTTAACGAATAAAAGCTCTTCCCTGAATCGAGTGGGTAAATATTCGAATACTTGCCACAGAGGCACAGAGAATACAGAGGTTTTTGTTGTTTCATAAGAATTACATTAGTCACGTACTTTTGTTGATCGCATTTATTCACATTTGGTTTCGCCTGATGGCGAGTTACTTTTCTTTGCATGCCCAAAGAAAAGTAACCAAAAGAAAAGGCACCCCGACCAGTTTGCCCTTCGGGTTCCCTCACCATTCAACTTTGCCTACGGGCCGCCTTGACTCGCCATCCGGGCTCGACAAGGCTAAATCCGACATCCCTGTCGGATTTTCCCTACCAAAGCTGAATGGCTCGGCAAACTTCACGGGGAGAATGTTCCTCCCGTCAAGCTCGCCGATGACAGCTTCACTGATAGGGTCGATTGACCAGGGAAGGTCAATCGAGTCTTGTCGAGCATGGATGCGAGTCAAGACGACCCGTTGGCAGTGAAGATGGCTGAGGGTATGCGAAGCACGAGCGCCCGGGTCGCATTTTTTGGGTTACGTTTTTTGTGCGTGCAAAAAAGGTAACTCGCTCCAACAGGAGCGAAACCAAAAGCTGGTAAATGCGATGATTAAATGTTCGCGACTAAAGCCACTCCTACAAAACAACAAAAACCTCTGTGTTCTCTGTGTCTCTGTGGCAAAGTTGTTGTATCAGCCCACTAAGTTAGGTGAAGTCCCAAAATAGATAACTTCTTTGCGTCCTTTGCGCCTTGGCGAGAGCACATGCTTTTAGTCATTACCCTGGGCGGATGTGCTGGCTAGCGTACGGACCAGATTAGTAATACAACGAAGGCAACCAGTACAACTGCCAGCAGAGCCACCGTGCCCCAGTGTTTCTCCTCGGCATTTTTGCTTCGTTCGATGGTCGCTTTGATGCCGGGCCTGAACATAAACAGAACCAGTAAGGCCACTGCGCCTAATGCGATTTGTTCCCATAGCTCCATTTCAAACTTCCTGGTTAATCAAATTTGTAGTGTTTCTCGATAGGCTCAATCACCTTCCACACACATTTCATGCCCTTTGGAAATACAACCATATCGCCTCTTATAATGGTAACGGGTTCCTCGTTATTCGGTGTAATAATAGCGCTGCCTTCTATGATGTAGCAGGTTTCCTGCTGGTCATATTCCCAGTCGAATTCAGATACACCTTTGGTCCATACAGGCCAGTCATCTACATACAATACATCGAGTTTGGCAGGTGTTACGTTGTGTTCTATTGTGATTGTGCTCATTTCTGTTACTTGTTAAATAAACTGTGAATCTTATCAGCGTATCTCATCGATTGCGTGTTTTTTCTCCAGCACAGCGGGCGTTATCAATGAGAAACCCTGTTGCTGCCAGTGGCTGAGTTCTGTTATTGCCGATGGTACTACATCTATGAATTCATAAAAGTCATCAACCGCGTAATCATAATCCTGTGCCGCAAGACCGCAGACCTTGAATTTGACACCGAGTTCGGCGTAGTAGCGCATGCGCTCGACCGCATCCTTGTATCGCTCATAATTCTTCTGTGCAACGGTGACGATTTCGGTGCCATGAATGACGACCACGGTGTTCATGAACTCAGGCGCCTGGTTATATGGTTCATCCATTAATGGATTCATCTGCGAACGTATCCAGTATAATGCCGAGTTAATTTTTTCGGGTTCGTCAAAATAGAAATCGAAAAGCACATTTTGCTCCTGATACGGCGTCTGTACCCAGGTGCCGCCTTTATTATCTGTCAGATCAGTGGCAACAGCAGGAAAAGCAATTATGGTTGTTGCCATAAGCAGAATGATTTGTATTCGCATAAGTGCACCCCACGTTTTAGCAAGATATCTCACTAATTGTACAGACAGTTGATATGCATAATCAGCACACAAGCAGTCCGGGTATATTTGATGTTTCATTTGAGGATTATGGTGAAAAAGTAATCACTGCCTCGCATGAGGTGCCGATTCTGCTTGATCTGTGGGCGGACTGGTGTATGCCATGCCTGGTGATTGCGCCAAAATTGAAAGCATTGATCGAGGAATACGAGGGCAGGCTGAAGCTTGCCAAGCTCGAGGTCGACGCGGGAGAGAACATGAAACTGGCTGGAAAATACAAGGTGAGAGGCTTCCCAACGGTCATTTTATTCATCAATGGAGAGGAAAAGGCCCGCTTTCACGGCGCCAAACCGCTCTCCTTCCTGCGGGAATTTGTCGATGACTATCTGGAATAATTAAAATAATTAGAATATAATGAAATACTTATTCTTGATCTATATCTATTTGTTACTCACATTGATTGATATAGAATGACGAAGCAAATCAAACACTTTTAGTGGAGAAAACGCAATGAAGAAGTTATTTAGCAGTTTGCTGGCAGTCGTTCTCCTGACTGCAGCTGGCACCAGCATGGCCTGGTGGAGTGATGATGACTACTACGGTGGTCCATGGGGCGGTGACTGGAACCCGTATGATGAATGGGATCCACGTTACTGGATGGAAGAAATGGAACAAGAATGGGACGACGATGATGACTATTACCGCTACGGTGGTGGTGGTTATGGTCCTTATGGTGGTGGTTACCCATACGGCGGTGGCTACGGTGGTTACCCATACGGCGGTGGCTACGGTGCTCCATACGGTGGTGGCTACGGTGCTCCATACGGTGGTGGTGGCTACGGTGCTCCATACGGTGGTGGTGGCTACGGTGCTCCATACGGTGGTGGTGGCTATGCTCCTTATGGTGGTGGTTACGCGCCTGCAGCTCCCGCTGCGCCTGCTGCGCCCGCTCAAGGCTACTAAGCAATCTAGCCGTTAGCTGTAAAAAGCCTGCGCAAGTCGCAGGCTTTTTTTTGCATTAGATACAGGATCTATTTAACGCAAAGACGCCAAGACGCAAAGTCAAAATATTATAAAACCGCAGAGACGCTGAGGCGCAGAGGGCTTTATTGTATTTGTAGGAGCGGCTAAAGCCGCCCCTACACAAATAAACAAACTCTGCGCCTCAGCGTCTCTGCGGTAAACAAATGTTTAAATTATTTCTCTGCGATCTTGGCGTCTTTGCGTTAAAAAATCTTTATCCAATCTTCTCGTAACTAACCTCGGTGATCACATATCCCGCCTCGCCCTCAGGCAAGCTCAGGGTGAATTCATCATCCAGCGATTTTCCTATCAGGGCCTTGCCCATAGGGGAATCCATGCTGATATAGCCCAGTGACGGATCAAACTCATCCGGGCCTACAACTCGATAGACATATTCCTCGCCTGCATTGTCTTCGAGCCGGACCCAGGCACCGAAAAACACCCTGTCACGATCATCGGGAGCGCGGTCCACTACAACGATTCCATCCAGACGTTTACGTAAATAGCGGACCCGTGCATCGATTTCGCGCAGTTCTTTTTTGCGGTAGATGTATTCTGCATTCTCCGAGCGGTCACCTTCGGCCGCAGCCGCAGCCAGTGCTTTGGTGACTTCAGGCCGTCTTTTTTTCCACAGCTTATCCACTTCTTTTACAAGTCGTTGTTTTCCTTCAGGTGTTATATATTTGGATGCGGCGGGTTGAGGTGGGCGATAGCGTCCCATGACTGATTTATTGTATCCCCAGGGAGAAAAATGTTACCTGATTGTAGCCAATTACCGGATTGGGTGCGCTGGTTAGCGCAGGATGCCGATGGCACCTGGTGGGCCTACGAGCATGAGCCCAATATGTCTGGCACTGGATGGTATGAAAATGAGGTCGGTGACAGTGTTCGTCTGCAAAAAGGCAGACCGAATCCGTTATGGAAAGATGAAATTCACCACATTAAGAGAAATAATCAATAAGTTACGATATTTACCTAAAACTTTTTGTAATAGTGTGCTATAAACTACTCAGGGTGACTGCCCACTCAATAATAATAATAATAAGTCCGGAGCGAAAACATGGATATAAAAAACCTACAACAGGGTGCTAAAGCCAGGATAAAAAGTACAGGGCAAGTTGTTGAAATCAAGCGTGTCAGTAATCATGGATTTTCCATCGTCAGGTTTAAAACCGGCGGTGATTACATGGTGTTGAATGATCGTCTTGAAACAGCAGTGGCTGATCCGGTAAAACACTAGACTTACCGGACAATCCATCCAATCCTCTGGGCAGCCGGTATAGCCGGCTGCCCGATAATTTTCTTTGCTTCTTTTTTACCATCTAACCCGCATTTTTCACCAGGATCACGGGAGCAGGCGCAGGATAGAGCCCGCCTGTCTCACCAGATGGACGAGCCCTCACTTGATCTATGAACCTGGGTTCCACAGTTGATCGCTGCTGCCGCTTGCCAACGCTATGATTAGAAGAATAATCATGCATTATTCAAAACTTTCCCAACGTATGAATCGCTACACAGTTTATCGCCGCTCCTCAAGCGCCATGGCTGTGTTGCGACTTTTGCCAAGGACTATGGCCATTAGCCGCAAGCCGCGCCTTGTCCTGACGCTTGAGGAACAGCGCTAAATCTGTGTTCAACTGCGGAACCCAGGTTAAATCCACAAAGGATTTTGCTCAGTCGGAAATACACTCGGTTATTCCACTCCTTCGCAATATCCCTTGTGAATCCAAATCTCTGCGTGATCATCTCGCCCCCTGGTGAGACAGACGGGCTGGTGTTCGTAGGCGCCGCTCTGGAGCGAAAAGCGTAGCAATAGCTACGGTTTGAGTGAAGAGCA
>CAZRKQ010000167.1:0-28652 GCA_964600755.1 uncultured Thiotrichaceae bacterium | reverse complement strand
TGGTTGCAGGATTGAATAACGGGACACCTTTTTCATCCAGCTCCAGACCAGTATGGTCCAGTCCCAGCTGGTCAAAATTCGGCCGACGACCCAGGCTGGCCAGTACCTTCTCGACCACTACCTGTTTATCTCCAGACTTGACCCGAACACCTGCATCAGCTTTTTCGAGTTGGGCAGCCTCACCAAGCCACAATGGAAATTCCTTGCCGATGGTCTCGACAGCCAGCCTGTTCACCACCGGATCATTCAGCTTCGCTATATTTTCCAGTAAATCAACGCCGGTAACATCAACACCCAGCCTGGACAGCGCCTGCCCGATCTCCAGCCCTATGGAACCGAGACCAATAACCGCGATCGATGCCGGCAAATCTTCCAGCTCGAACAGCTCATCGGTGGTGATGATGTCATCTTTAAAGGACTGCCATGCCGGAGGGACGATCGGAACGGTGCCTGTGGCGATAACCACGCTATTGGCCTTGTAGCGTTGACCATTAACCTCGATGGTCTGCTCATCGATAAAGCTCGCATAGCCATGAATTAAATGCGCTTCATCCAGCGCATCGGTTACACCCAGGGTCTTATCCACAAACACATCACGCAGGTCCTGCACGTGTTCCATGATGGCCGGTTTATCCAGCCCGAGCTCGTCAGCACCATCAATACCTTCGCGATCAAAAATCGACCGGCGATGGTAATCATCTGCCACCTGGATAAATACCTTGGATGGCATACAGCCAACACGCGCGCAGGTTGTGCCCAGCTCACCACCTTCAATCAATACGTAATTATCAGTTTTCCTGCGCACCTGCGAGAGTGCAAACAAACCGGCACTACCCGCCCCGATAATGGCTACATCGACTTCACCTGACATACAACGACCCCTTTATAAACGCGCACAAAATTGGTGCTAGATTAACAGCATGATCCGGCAAGTAAACTTTATCCGGGAATTAAAACGGACCGGGCCACGAGGCCATTTTATATTTGATTAAGAAAAACAATCACACACATAGCGAAATACTAATTGAATAAGCGCCGATTGATGATTATTGTTTATTACATGTAATTCTGATGTAGAATTTCTGGCCTCACAAAACCAATGCAGGAGAAAAAACATGGCTCTAAAAGGCAGTAAAACAGAACAGAACCTGAAAGACGCGTTTGCCGGCGAATCACAGGCAAACCGTCGCTACCTATACTTCGCTGCAAAAGCAGACGTTGAAGGCTACAACGATGTATCTACTGTTTTCCGCTCAACAGCTGAAGGCGAAACCGGTCACGCACACGGCCATCTGGAATACCTCGAAGAAACTGGTGACCCGGCAACCGGCCTGCCAATCGGCGGTACCTCTGACAATCTGAAGGCTGCAATTGCCGGTGAAACCCACGAATACACCGACATGTATCCCGGTATGGCCAAGACAGCTCGCGATGAAGGTTTTGATGAAATCGCTGACTGGTTCGAAACACTGGCCAAGGCCGAGCGTTCACACGCCAACCGTTTCCAGAAAGCACTCGACAACCTGGACTAAACGCTATCAACCGATAGATATTTGCCGGGGTCATCCGACCCCGGCCTTACTGAATAATAATTATGGCAACTGATCAACGCGAAGGCAGTCTCGAAGCACCTATACGGCACCCGCTGGGACATGAAAAAGCCGAATTCTGGGACGAGGAGTCGCTATACGCCGAACTCGAGCGTGTCTATGACATCTGCCATGGCTGCCGCCGTTGCGTAAGCCTGTGCGGTTCATTTCCAACCCTGTTCGACCTGGTGGATGAGTCCGACACCATGGAAGTCGATGGCGTCGCAAAACAGGACTACTGGCAAGTCGTTGATCACTGCTACCTGTGCGACCTGTGTTACATGACCAAGTGCCCTTACGTGCCTCCGCATGAATGGAGTGTCGATTTTCCACACCTGATGCTGCGCGCCAAGGCCATCAAATTTAACAAAGGTGATATCAAGAGGCGTGACAGGTTGATCACTTCGACCGATACTATCGGCAAATTCGCCAGTATTCCGGTGATCACCCAAACCGTGAACGCGGTGAATGCCAGCAAGACAGCACGCAAGATACTCGACAAGACACTGGGTATTTCTGCCGAGGCACCGCTACCAGAGTATCACTCCAGAACATTGCAGAAACGCGAAGCAAGGCGCAAACCGCTACAGACCGAGGTTCAGAAAACCGGGACGACCAGCGGAAAAGTTGCGCTGTTTGCAACCTGTTACGGCAACTACAATGAACCCGAAATCGGCGAAGATCTCATTCGCGTTTTTGAACACAACAACATCCCGGTGATTCTGGCCGACGGCACGCAATGCTGCGGCATGCCAAAGCTCGAACTGGGCGACCTCAAGGCCGTAACTGCTGCCAAGGAGGCCAATATCAAGGCACTGGCCGCACTGGTTGACGATGGTTGGGACATTGTCACGCCGGTTCCTTCATGCACGCTGATGTTCAAACAGGAACTGCCGTTGATGTTTCCACAGGATGCCGATGTGCAGAAGGTAAAAAATGCCATGTACGATCCATTTGAATACCTGATGCTGCGCCACAAGGAAAACAAGCTTAATACCAGTTTCCAAAACCCATTGGGCAAGATTGCATATCATGTTGCCTGTCACCAGCGTGTGCAGAATATCGGTTTGAAAACACGTGATGTGCTGCAACTTGTTCCGCATACCGAAGTGGTGACTATTGAACGCTGCTCTGGCCATGACGGCATTTATACTGTGAAAAGCGAATTTCATGACATGGCTATGAAAATCTGCCGCCCGGTAGTCAACAAGGTCAAGCAGACCGAGCCTGACCACTACACCAGCGATTGCGCCATGGCTGCCCATCACATCGAATCAGGACTGGCAGATGGCAGCAAGCCGGAGCACCCCATTTCCCTGATCAGAAGAGCGTATGGAATATGAACATCATGACAAAACTCGACAGAAAAGACCTGTATTCACTAGAGGAATACTCGGAAATCCGTGACGACTTTCGTACCCGCGTAATGGCGCACAAGAAAAACCGACGCCTGGATCTGGGTGACAACCTGGTATTGTTCTTCGAAGACAGACTGGTTATGCAATACCAGGTACAGGAAATGCTGAAAGCCGAAAAGATATTTGACGCTGAAGGTATCCAGGAAGAACTCGATGCCTATAATCCGTTAATTCCGGACGGCACCAACTGGAAGGCTACCATGATGATCCAGTATACCGACGTTGCCGAGCGCCAGCTGATGCTGCAGAAACTGGTGGGTATTGAAAGCAGGATCTGGCTTCGTATTGGCGACTACGACAAGATCTATCCGATCGCAGATGAAGACCTGGAACGCGCCACTGATGACAAAACATCAGCCGTGCACTTTCTGCGCTTTGAACTCGCACCCAGTATGATTGCTGAAGTACACAGAGGCGCAACCATTTCAGCCGGAGTGGAACATGAAAACTACAGCGTAACGCTCGATGCCATAACCGACAATGTGGCTGCTTCGCTTGCCAATGACCTGGAGAGTATTCAATAACTACAGGGGCACATACAGGGGCGAGGGACGAGTAACGAGGGGCTAGGAAAAACGTTTGGTTTTCGTTTCTAGAAGCTTTTTCGTTTCTGCCTCGATTATTCTTCTTCCAATAAAAAAGCCTGCGAATGCAGGCTTTTTTATTGGATGTGAAAGGATTAGTGAAATGGAAACAAGCAAGCTTTTAAAAAGCACAACACTGCATTTTTTCCTCGCCCCTCGTTACTCGTCCCTCGCCCCTGTTTTTACTAGGCTTTGCTGCTTACTTTCAGGATCACGTTGGTATCGACGATGCGTGCGCCCTCGGGCAGGTCAGGCATAGCGGCAATCTCGATTTCCGAGTGCATCACATCATGCAGCTCGCCGCTATCGACGTCATACACATGGTGATGATCATCTCTGTTGGTATCGTAGAAAACGCGCTCCCGATCTATGAGCACTTCGCGCACCAGGCCTTTGTCGGTGAACAGACCCATGGTGTTGTACACCGTGGCACGCGAAACACGATTGCCTTCAGCGTTAACGCCTTCGAGTATGTTCTCTGCAGACAGGTGCTGTGGCCGTTGAAACAGGTATCCTGCAATCTCGATACGTTGGCGGGTTGGTGTTACATCGTGCTGCTGCAGCAGCTTCACAATTTGGCTTCTATCCATGGGGTATTGCTCCTTGATTGTTAATGTATTCGTCTCTGGCATGAAAGAATTATAAACAATAAATTCCGTTTGTATAGCCATTTCCTGTAATTTTGTCATGCTCAAAAATCTGGCCAATTATTGTCCACAATAAATAGCCTTTCCTCTTCCGGCGAACCTCCCAGCCTGGTCACATGCAGCGGCAACCGGTACTGGCCGCGATCAACCAGCTGCATCAGGGTATCAGCTGAGTATACATCGAGTTGCTGGTTCGTCGGAATTCTTGCCATCCAGCCACTGCGTATCAGCGGCACAAATCGCGCCCCCGCATCATATGCTTGCACCAGCTGCTGCCGGGTCAGCCACTGGCCACTGAGGTGCGACGGATTGGCAGACAGAGGGTAATGTTCAGGACCGTGCTGCTGCCACGGGTAAAATAATCTGCCTTTGAAAATGACGGCACAATCGTCGATTGCGATGCCATGCCGCTTCAATTCTGCTTTTGCGACCGGATGTGTACTCAGCAGGGTCTGCCTGCTTAACAGGTGATCAACCTTGAGATCCAGCCGGTCTTTTCTGCCCGGCCCGTGCCAGGCATCATGCTTCACGGTGTCACCTGTACCAAGATAAAACTTGATCGCCAGTTCCCAGTGGGCATAGCGCCCGGTTTCATTGTCAAGAACGATAAAATCCATCTCTCCGAGTGTGCGCTCGCCGTCATATATCTGCAGGTTGCGCTTGATCAGCTGGTAGCGAGGATTCAGCTCTAGCGCAAAAGACCAGAGCGTTTCAAAATAATTTCCCAGCCGCCGGTCTTTCTGCGCTGCCAGCAGACTCTCCAGCTTTGCCGGATCACGATCCAGCTCATGCAACTGCCCCTCGATTTGACTGTATTGATGCCGGTACCAGCCCCCCGAAAACCAGTTGCAGTCATTCCCTGTGTACAGCAGCAATGGCGGACTGGATACTGCCCAGGCAAGGTCTGCTACACATCGATGTTGAAAATGGGTGTCGATTGTCATGAAGGAGATGGTTCCATATTCAATCCTTATTTATATCATCATCTTACACAGGCTAAATACGATGATTACAGCAATAAAACCTGTCAGGGGCGTCAAATACCTTTATTCAGCAATGGAAATGTCTATTGCGCTGACGGTAGAATGCTACCAGCAGGTCGTTAAATAGACGGCACATACTGGCGACATGAAACAAACATTGATACTCCGTAGAAACGTATGCCCCGGGTCGTAACTTGAGCCTCATTCATTCAGACAATCGTTCAGCATTATTTCCCCTGAACACCGTACTATTCCCAGGCTGTACCTTGTCTTTACAGATATTCGAGCAGCGTTACCTGCGCCTGATCAAAACCTGCATGCACGATAACCATGGCTTCGTTGTCATTCTTATCAGCGCCGGCAAAGAAGTGGGCGACACCCCGGAAACTTACAGCATTGGCACCTATGTCGATATTGTCGACTGGGAAATGCTGGAAAATGGACTGTTCGGCATAACCATCGAGGCCAGGCACCGGGTACGGGTTAGCAATCCCTGCGCACAGGATGACGGTCTCATGACTGGAGAGATTGAAGCGCTCCCCATATCCGATGAATCGGAACTGGACTCTAATGCGGAGATACCGGACCTGGTCGATACTCTCAAGCAGCTTGAACAGCACCCCTACATCGAAAAACAGGCGATGGAAGTTGATTACACTTCGACACAGGATGTATGTTATAAATTATCTCAACTACTTCCGCTTGACCCCCTGATAAAACAAAGCTTGCTCGAGATAAATAATACGACTGAAAAAATCGATAGACTTAGAGACTTGATTCAACAAATGCAGCAATAGCCATGAATACAACACAACTCTTCAAATACAAAGTCTGGGACCTGCCTACAAGGCTGTTTCACTGGATCAACTTCACAACTGTCATTATGCTGATCTTTTTTGGCCTGGTTATGCTGTACAAAAAAGAGCTTGGCATTACCAGCGTTGACGCCAAAATTGGCCTCAAAACTGTTCATGTAATTATTGGCTATATTTTTGTTACCAACCTGGTAATCAGGATACTCTGGGGATTCGTTGGCAATCATTTTGCACGCTGGCGCACACTTGTTCCTTCGAGCGCGCATATGCATACAGTTCGCAACTACATAAACTCAGTCAAACAGGGCGAAGCGTTGCAGTATGCAGGGCATAATCCGTTGGGGCAACTCGCTGTTATCGTAATATTTCTATGTCTGATCACCATGGCGACAACAGGCCTTATCCGTGCCGGTACCGATATATATTATCCACCCTTCGGCTCAATTGCCGCCGAATATGTCGCCCAGCCCGGCGTCGATCCCGGCACCCTGATTCCATATGACACCTCTGCAGTTGACAAGGAAAAGTATGATGCCTTGAAGGCGTTCAAAAAGCCTTTCGGTACTGTTCATATTTACACTTCGTACTTTTTGATGTTCCTCATCCTCGTACACATCGCTGCCGTTGTTCGCGTTGAGGTAAAAGAAGGCGGCGGTATAATTTCCGCCATGTTCACCGGCAATAAGTACCTGCGCGGTAAAGCACAGGATATCGATGACCAGGCCTGATTACACAGCCTGATCACATACCATATCACTCTGAAAATCCTGTTTTGAGTTTGAGATACCTCTGATGGCCTGGTGGGGAAAGATTATTGGCGGCGCCTTCGGCTTCATGCTGGGCGGCCCCCTGGGTGCGCTGCTTGGCGCTGCGCTCGGCCACAATTTTGACAAGGGCCTCAAGCTGACAGATGAAGTCGGCGGCTTTAGCTATGGTGACCAGGAGCGTATACAGGCCGCTTTCTTTACCGCTACCTTCTCCATCATGGGTCACATTGCAAAAGCGGACGGCAAGATTACCCAGGCGGAAATAGCCAATTCCGAAGCGATCATGGCGCGCATGCAGCTGGATCCACAACAGCGCAAAACCGCTATCAAGCTGTTCAATGAAGGCAAGGCTGATGATTTCCCCCTGCATGATGTGCTGGTGCAATTCCGCCGTGAATGTCACAGGCGAATCAGCCTTATCCAGATGTTTCTGGAAATACAGATCAGCACGGCTTTTTCAGACCAGAAACTGCACCCTGCAGAAAAGACCATTCTCTACAAAATCGCCGATGAACTGGGCTTTTCCCGGCAACAACTGGATCACCTGTTTCATCTTGCCGGCGGTGTTGCTGCGCCAAAAACAGAGAAGGCAGCCATCAAGGAAGCGTATGAGATACTGGGTGTATCAAAAAATGCCCCGGATGCTGATGTAAAGAAAGCATACCGCCGCTTAATGAACCAGCACCATCCTGATAAACTCGTATCCAAGGGCTTGCCTGAAGAAATGATCAAACTGGCAAACGAGAAAACCCAGCAGATCAGGGAAGCCTACGATCTCATCAATAATTCACGCCAGTAAGCTGGTACTGGCCCGCATATTACACGAAGGCGGACACGGAATGATCGATAGTGAATGATATTATAAGAAGTTACAGTCAATTAAATGGGTTTTAACCTGTTAAAGATTGTACGTGTGGTTTTATGAACAATATTTTGTCGGGAACAAAATATCGCGATAGCCCCGCAGGGGTGAGTCTCAAGGATGAGATGAACAACCTAGCGTCACATCTTGAACGATCCCCCTTGATCCATAGCTATGGCTATGAATCCGCGGGCGATCGTCCAATCTGCTTAGCTAGCTTGCCCCTAAAATCCAAATCCTTCATGCAATATGCGGGCTAGCTATGGAAATTAACGGACCTTTTAAAATCGGTAATATGCAAAACGACCTGGGTGGCCACGAACTGCACCTTGATTTTACAGCTGAATTCAGGGCAATGAATAGCGCACAGCAGGCTGACAGCTTTCAGAACTACATTACCAGCCTGATCAATGAAATCAGCCGTCTAGATGAAAATGATGCTAACCGCCAGGGCATGCTGACTATTCTGCAGGTCGCCGAGCAACTAATGCCGCATATACAGACGAATGAAATACCGTTGGAAGAAACCATCGTTATCAGCCTGCAGCAGGACAATCCTTTCGGCGACATTACACTACAGAGTTAGGCAAAAACCTAAACGCAATGAGCGCAAAGACTAAATGAGTCCGCAAAACACGCGAATAACGCAAATGTTTAAAATACTAAAAATAAATTATCCACAGATGAACGCAGATAAACACTGATAAATACGTTTCAAGTTTTTAAACATCCGTGTTTATCTGCGTTCATCTGTGGACTGATATAGTGATATAGACCTGCATAAGCGTCGTAGCCTGGTTCAGGACCTAGTGACCAGGAACTAGATCCTAGTTCCTGTTTTTTTCAGCACTTCGATGGCGTGGTGGAGCCGCTCAGCTCCCAGGCATAGGCACAGTCGAGCTCGGATAGAACAGTGATCACGCCGCTCTCACCATCTTCCAGCATGGTGTGGACGGGGGTACGTTCTTGCATACGGCGATGCGGGGTATTCATCCAGCGCGGTCCCATATTTACATTACGCGGATAAGTTGTACGCAGGGCGTCGATGATGCCGAGCAGGCGAATGACGCGGGTATTAATCGATTCGATATCAGGTAATGGCGTGTCCTTGCGGTACTGCTGCAGATGGCGGCTGCGATGGCCTTCAGGGAAATCCAGTAGCGCGAGAATCTGGTCACCGGATAATCCCCAGGCATCCAGGGACTCCATAACCTTGTGGGTAATCATGACGCGTCTTTCCGGACTGATGTTTTGCAATGAAACAGCCACAGTACAACCTCGGCAAATATAATAAAATCAAAATTTTAGCATTTATGCTATGGATAAAAAACCTGAGGTAAATCATGGCCATCCACCCCGTACTGCGCATGGGACACCCGCTGTTGAACCAGCATGCTGAAGAAGTAAGGAACTTCAATACCTTAGAACTCGATAGCCTGGTCGAGGATATGCTGGATACCATGCGTGCCGAGGATGGCGCCGGTCTTGCCGCACCCCAGATAGGTATCAGCCAGCGTATTGTAGTGTTCGGTTTTGACGATAACCCGCGCTATAAAGACGCCCCGGCAGTACCCAGAACGGTTTTGATCAATCCACACATTAAACCGCTGGATGAGACCATGGAAGAAGACTGGGAAGGCTGCCTCAGCGTACCGGGCATGCGCGGCCTGGTACCACGTTACAGGCGCATAGAATACAGCGGTTTCGATGCCAGTGGCGAGCCTCTGCATGTGCAAGCCGAGGGTTTTCATGCACGCGTGGTTCAGCATGAGTGTGACCATCTTGATGGCATCCTCTATCCACAGCGTATTCGTGATTTTACCCGCTTTGGCTTTATCAACGAGCTGGCTGAGGCCGGTTTGTTACCAATATATACGCCAGACGATTAGAACCACCGCATGGTCGAACGGTCATATATTACAGATGGGCAAGGTCTATAATAGCTTTGTCTGCAGACTGGCTTTCAATATAAACCGATGATACAACAGCGCCTTATCACAGCACCCATTTTCCTGATTTTACTACTCTGGGGACTCCAGGCTGCCGCTACTTCGGTATTGCCGGTATCACTGCAGCATATGACGACTGCAGCCGAGGTTATTTTCCACGGTGCAGCCACCAGCAACGAGGTGAGGCACGACCCGCAGAGCGACCGTGTTGCCACTTTTACCAGCTTTGAAGTCATAGAGACCATCAAGGGTGATGTGGGCGCAACACACACCATCAAACAGGTTGGTGGTCAATTGCCCGGCAGTAATGTCCGCATGGTTATTCATGGCGTACCTCGATTTTCCGTCGGCCAGGAATATGTCGTATTCCTGCCAAAAGCGTCCAGTCTGGGCTTCTCCAGCCCAATCGGCCTGTCACAGGGTAAATTCAATATTCGCAAGCTGAATGGGGAAACCGTTATCAGTAATGGACGCCCGCTGGCTGCATTGATGGAAACCACACCACGGCCAGGTTTGCCTAATGCACCATCTGCGCTAGTAACCAGCCAGGCACCCTCATTGAAAGCGATAGCTGATCATCCGTCCAGTGTACGTTTACAAGATTTCATGCAAACCATACGCAGCATGATTAATGAGTAACAACATGCTGAAACTTTTCTGTATCGTACTCATCCTTGGGTTTACTACCTCTGTAAAGGCTGCCGGACCCCTGGTACTGGAGGGGCCTGCAGGTAATACACCTGCAAGCTATGAAAACCCGAACATTATCTTCAATGTTGAATCGGGATCACTGGGCCCAACTCGTGACAATGATACCGCTGATCAGCTGGTTCGGGATGCATTTGCGCTGTGGAACAATATACCCACATCAATAATAAGCCTGAGCCAGGGAGACGATGTACCCGTTGATATCAATGCAGACAACTTCAACAGCTATATACCCGACCCTGTAAATACCAGTATTCATAATGACAATGACTGCTTGAACCCGGTTGTTTACGACTCGGACGGCGGCGTCGTTGATGCATTCTTCGGCATTAACGCAAGCGATACCGTTGTCGGATTTGCCGCATCTTCGATCTTTATTGGTGATTCATATTTCACCGAAGGTTTTGCTGTTATAAATGGAAAAACGCTTATTCGCCCTTTAACTGATAACGAACTAACCCTGGTTATCGCTCATGAACTGGGACATGCTTTTGGACTTGATCATAGTCAGGCCAATATAGATAACACAGAATTATTTTCTGACAGATGTCCAGCAGCTGCCAACGACTATCCATTAATGTACCCCTATGCATGCAGGATCAATCAGGCCACACATCCCGATGACGAAACATCGCTATCCATGCTTTACCCGACTGCAGATTATTTGAGCACGCATGGCCAGCTATCGGGCAGGTTTTTAGACGGTGCGGATGCCGTTCTGGGTGCAAATTTATGGATACAGGATACATCAACCGGAGCTGTTTACAGCATCGTTTCCGACTATTTAAAACAGGGCACCGGTTTCTTCAGCCTGATGCTGCCACAAGGCACCTATGAACTGCATGCCAATAGCATCAATGATGAATTTTTTGGCGGCTCAAGCGTGGGTCCATATGCTCTTGAGATAACTGACCTGTCTTTTCAACCACCTGCCAGCAGCATAATAGGCTCGGTCCTGTTTGTTCCTAACCCGCCAGCACTACTTACTATTACTGCCGGTGAAGCAACCGATGTAACATTCCAGACGAATGGCAGCGGCAGCATTACCACAGGGAATGCGATAGTGGATCGTTCACCAGCACATAATACCGCAGCGGTTTGCACCATAACGCCACCTTCAAGTGGCGGTGGCGGTAGCCCATCGCTGCCGCTGCTGGCTACATTGTTATGCATTCCAGCGTTCAGGTTTTATGCAAAAAAGTTAATGTAACTAGCTTATCCTGCTGTTGATGCTATCCAGTCAGAAACAGTAACGAACTGCTTGAACTCATCATAACGCATGGGTTTACTGACATAGTATCCCTGCACGATTTCAGCGCCGCGCGACCTCAGGAACTCAAACTGTTCCTCGTTTTCTACACCTTCACCGATCACGCTCAGCCCAAGACTGTGCGCCATACTGATTATGGCTTCACACAATGCAGCATCATCAGGATCAACGCCGATATCCTGGACGAACGCCTTGTCTATCTTCAGCACATCAAAGGGAAAACGTTTGAGGTAACTCAGTGATGAATAACCGGTACCGAAATCATCGATTGATAATTTAATGCCCATTTCCTTGAACTGGTCCAGCGTGGTAATCACCTCCGGTACATCTTTCATTAACAGGCGTTCTGTTATTTCCAGTTCAAGGCTGTCGCCAGCCAGTTTGTATTTGGACAAGGTGTCCGATATCTGGTTGGCTATGCCCTTGCCCCTGAACTGCCGGCCCGAAAGATTGATGGCAATATAAAAGTCCTTGCTATCCTGGTCCGCCCTCAATCCCTTGACGTCCTGACACACCCTGTCAATTACCCAGCGCCCGATATCAACAATCACACCCGACTCTTCTGCAAATGGTATGAAAATTTCCGGTGCGATATGGCCAAGTTCTTCATCTTCCCATCTAATCAGCGCCTCGGCACCTTCAAGCCGCATGTTGCTGGTATTAACCAGCGACTGGTATTTAAGATAAAACTTACCATCTTCAACAGCACGCCTGAGCTTGCTTTCGATCTCGACACGCTTGACGATTTTGTCGCTCATTTCAGGCGTAAACTCTTCATAGGTATTTCTACCCTTACGCTTGCCGCGATACATCGCTGTATCTGCATTCTTCAACAGAATAAGCGGGTCATCACCATCTTCCGGGAATATCGCGATACCAATACTCGCTGTCACAGAGAATTCCATGTCCTCAACAACGCATGGTTGCGCCACTTTGTGCAATATCTCTGCCGCCTTTAGCTGTATTTGCTCTCTGTATTCAGACAGGGGAATATCGCCAGATTTGTGATGCGTACTGGTGAGTATCAGCATGAACTCATCGCCACCAAGCCTTGCCACGGTATCCACATCACGCACAATACCTTTCAGTCTTTCTGCCATTGATACTAGAAAGCTGTCGCCGGCATTGTGGCCGAGGGTGTCGTTAATATTCTTGAAATGATCGAAATCTATGTACATAATCGCCAGGCGTTCTTTGTCCCTGATAGCATTGGCCAGCGCCTGTTTTAAACGGTCAAAAGCGAGTGAGCGATTTGGCAGATCTGTGAGCTTGTCATAGCTCGCCTGGTACATCAGCCGCTCTTCATATTCCTTACGTATAGATATATCTTCCTTGATGGCAAGATAGTGCGTGTTTTTGCCATCATTCGATTTTATTGGCGAGACTGTTACATTTTCCCAGAACAGATCACCATTTTTCTTTTTATTGTAAAGCTCACCACTCCAGGATTGACCAGTAGTAATACTGTTCCACAAGTTAGTGAATTGCGAAGGCGGTGTATGCCCGGACTTGAGTAAGCGAGGATTTTTTCCCATAACCTCTTCAGCTGTATAGCCGGTTACACGGCTGAATTCCGGGTTTACATATTCAATATCACCCTCCAGATCAGTGATCATTACAGAGACGGGGCTCTGCTCAATTGCCTGGGACAATTTGCGCAGGCTGTCTGTCGTCAGCTTGTGGTCATCAATCTCTTTCTCAAGATCATTCACCAGAACGCGGACATTGTTTGTCATGTCGTTAAACGCATTGGCCAGACCACCAATTTCATCTTGAGTTTCGACATTGGCTTTCGTTTCCAGGTTTCCTTCGCCTATCTGCTTAACCACGGACGTTAGCCGCCTGATAGGACCAAGTAATATACGCGTGGTGCCTGACACAATTAGCACAACCAGGAATGCAATGCCGCTGGCAAATAACAGTGTTGCCCTGGTCTGCTCTTCAACCGGCTCAATTAAAACCGCTCTTGGCTGTGCGAATACAACTTTCCACGGCGCGGTATTCAACCTGGCTATTGATAGCGAATACTGGTCTTCACCCATGCCAAACAGGCTGACCTGGAGATTCGTATTATTGAACCTTGTTTTTTCAAGCTTTTCGATAAATTCAGGCTGCTCGACAAACAGCCGTTTCGAATCATGCGGGACCCTGCCGCCATCCGCCAAAACCTGCAAATCGACGGCGCTGATATTGCTCGCCATGGTGTATTGCAAATCATTGCGTCTGCCATGTATTAATCGAAGGTTGTTATCATCGATCAATACTGCAAATGCTCCTCGACCGATTCGCCCTCTGGAGTCTGACAATAAATTATTCAGAATACTTGCGTTGTATTTAACCCGCAGAACCCCGAGGAAACGCCCGGTCACATCTTCTATCGGACTACTGAAAAATAATGATGGCTTTTCTGTTTTTGAGAAAATTACCGGTGACTGGTAAGGAGACTGTCTTAACAGGACTTCTTTGAAATAAGATTCCTCGCTCTCGTCCCTGCCCATGAAATCGTTAACCGTATCAACCATGTTGATACCATCCTTATTGAGTACAGCATAAGACACAATATCCTTGTCTTGCCTTGATTGCAGGGCAATAAGTATCTCTCTTATTGTTTGGCTGTGATAAGGCTCAGCCCCCCTGAATTTAATGTATTTAACAAATGCCGGCAGCCTTGACTCAGAGCGTATAGATTCCAGATTGAACTCGTTAAACTGGTCGATACGATCTGCATACTGCCTCGCAGCGACATCCAGAATTCTATTGGTGCTCAGCCGTAGGTTCTCACTCATCAGGTAGCTGTCCAGCGCAGCGAGAAGACCCAGAGACAATAATACGATAAAGAGGAATGCCGTCAGCAGTTTTGCACGCAAGGTGTACTGGCGTGCGATCATGATGCCCACAACCAGCAACAGCAAGCCGGCAATAATCAGGGTTGCGGCAATATTGATCAGCATTTACGCACCCTAAGGAGAACCACGCCAGCTTGACCATGAATGCCAAAGCAGCAATTTATGAATTGAATTAACATGTATACAACAAGTATATGCACCGCTGTGTCGTAATTCTATCAGAACACCCTGTTTACACTGTTGAATATGTCAAAAAATATCCTGCCTTATGGCAGCTGGAAATCGCCCATCACCAGTGATCTGATCGCGTCTGAATCAGTTTCACTGGATCAGGTCCATATTCACAATGACGCCATTTTCTGGCTGGAACGCAGGCCCGAAGAGTCTGGCCGCTCCGTCATTGTGCGCTACAGCAATAATGCAAAAGAGGATGTATTTCCGCAACCTTTCAATGCACGCTCACGCGTACACGAATATGGCGGTGGTGTTTACTGTGTCTGCGAACACGGGATATTCTTTGTTAATGATGCAAACCAGGATATTTACCAGGTAGCGAACAGCAAAAACCCTGATCGCATCACCCATACGGAGCAAATCCGTTTTGCGGACCTGTGTTTCGATCGTCGGCATACTCGAATATTGTGTGTCTGTGAAGACCATCGCGATAGCGATACAGAGCCACAAAACAGCCTGGTTTCGATTGACATTACAACTGGCACCATCAACACATTACACCAGGGACACGACTTTTATTCCAATCCTCGAATAAGCCATGATGGCAGCAAGTTTGCCTGGCTTTGCTGGAACCACCCCAATATGCCATGGGATGGCACTGAACTCTGGTTAGCCGATGTCAATGGACAGGGCCAGCTGGAAAACGTCAGGCATATCACCGGCAGCGAATCCACCTCGATTTTTCAACCTGAATGGTCGCCAGACAATATTTTATATTTTGTAAGCGATGAATCAGGCTGGTGGAACCTTGCTCGCCTTGATGAAACAGGAATTACTGCGGTCACCGCACTGAAAAGCGAGTTCGGTTTACCGCAATGGGTATTTGGCCAGACGACCTATGCCTTTAGTGGAAACAGCACTATTTTTTGTACGCATATATCAGATGGTATCGGGCGGTTATCACAGATTGATCCTGTTACTTTACAAATCGCCGATATCACAATACCGCAAAACTCATTTGCTTGCATAAGCGCACATGAAAAAACAGTCTGCTTGATAGCTGCTTCGGAGTGCGATTTTTCACAGGTCATCAAGCTAAATACTGATAATCTCGAGTCAGAAATAATTACGAGCTCATGCAGCACTAACATTGATATTGGCTATATATCAAAAGGTCAAAGCTTTTCTTTTGAAACACGCCATGCTGACAAAGCTTATGCAATTTACTACCCGCCTTTTAATAAGGAGTATGAAGCGCCCGAAGACGAGTTACCCCCCTTGATAGTACTCAGCCATGGCGGCCCAACAGGGGCAACAGATGCTTCACTTGATTTACGCAAGCAATACTGGACATCAAGGGGCTTTGCTATTGTTGACGTTAATTACAGCGGCAGTACAGGATATGGTCGTGACTATAGATATCGTTTGAAACGCAGGTGGGGAGTCCGTGATGTTGAAGATGTTTGCGATGCAGCGAAATATTTTGCAGATAAAGGCATCGTCGATAACAAACGGTTAATTATCAAGGGCAGCAGCGCTGGTGGTTATACCGTGCTGGCAGCACTGGCTTTTCACAACACCTTTTCATGTGGCGCCAGTTACTATGGGATAAGCGATCTTGAATCACTGATAGCCGATACGCACAAGTTTGAATCGCGCTATACAGATGAGCTCATTGGCAGCTATCCTGAAGACAGGCAGCTGTATTATGATCGATCACCGATAAATTTCGTTGATCAGCTTTCATGTCCGGTAATTTTTTTCCAGGGCACTGAAGACAGGGTTGTGCCACCTTCACAGGCAGAAAAAATGGTCACTGCACTGAAGAACAAGGGAATTGCCGTTGCCTATGTGCCCTTTGATAATGAGCAGCATGGCTTCAGGCATGCATTAACCATAAAGACCGCGCTGGATTCCGAGTTGTACTTTTATTCGGTGATATTCGGCTTCAGTCCGGCCGATAAACTTCCACAGATATCCATCGAGAATGCTGATACGTAATCCAAATATTGCGTAAAGGTTCTGGCTGGTATAAACCTGTTTCATATATATGCATGGTAGTTAACGCAAAGCGCGCGAAGACGCAAAGGCCGCAAAGGAAAACCGGTTGTGTTTATATAACTCCAGTGATGTCATCTCGATCACAGGGAAAGAACACCTGATGTGTCGTAGTTCAGACTTGATCTGACAGTTGTTGACGATTTTCGTTTAAGCGGAGAATTAGACCCTGTTTTCTCGCAGAGGCGCAGGGAACGCAGAGAAAAACGATATTTTAATTGAAAAAAATAGGTATTACCTCTGCGTTCCCTGCGCCTCTGCGAGAGTAAATTCTTTTTATTTTGCGGGCTTTGCGCCTCAGCGGCCTCTGCGTTATAACTAGTCGTTTCCTGTGTGATTAGATGAAAGTGGGTCAGTAGTGCTCAACCTGAATTGTTTTCTGGTCCAGTCTTTTAATTTCACCGTAATGCGTCGAATATTGACCTGACTTCCTGTCTTCATAGTACAGCTTGAGGGTCTCGATAATGACCGGGAAAGAAAGATTTCCCCAGGGAACCTCGTGTTCCGACGCCAGCATTACTTCAAGGCTTTCATCACCCGGGCTGGCCATACCTTCATGTAAAACGCCACGGTATATGGTGTACACCTGGCTGATATGAGGAATACTGAAGACACTGAAGAGCTTCATATCTCGTAATTGCGCATTGGCTTCTTCCATTGCCTCGCGAGCAGCACCCAGCATACTGCTTTCACCGTTTTCCAGAAAACCTGCAGGCAGGGTCCAGGTGCCATATCGGGGCTCAATCGCGCGTTTACACAGCAGGATCTTGTCCTCCCATTCCGGTATACAACCGGTGACGACATTGGGATTTTGATAATGGATCATGCCGCATGTATCACAGACATAGCGATGCCTGTTATCGCCAGCAGGTATCAACAGAGTGACTTTTGAACCACAGGAAGAACAGAAATTCATAACATACTAATTTAGTTAGATACCTTTATCTTAACCATGTTTCGTAATTGTTGCATTTCTGAATCAAATATTACCTGGATGGTCAAAATATCGAAATTGACCTTGCTCATACTAGAGGAATATACTGCTTGCATTTTGAATTGCGACAAATAATACTGAATACAAGGTCTTAAGGCGTTACTAACGATATAAGTGAAATTTTGGCCAAATCGAAATCGAGCGCCTTACACGAATACACTAGAGAGGAGATTATAAAAATGAGAAGACTGTATTTCATGCTGCCTGATCTCAACACCGCCAACACAGTTGTTGATGAACTGCTGTTAAAGCGTGTTGATGAGCATCATATTCATGTTGTCGCCAAAGAGGGCACACCTATGGGTGATCTGCCCGAAGCCAACTTGCTGCAAAAGAGTGATTTTATTCCGGCAATGGAACGTGGGCTGGCTGTTGGCGGGATTACCGGAGTACTGGCAGGTATTGCCGCAGTAACTTTCCCGCCTGCGGGCCTGGTACTTGGCGGCGGCGCCATTCTTGGAACCAGCCTGGCCGGGGCCGGTATCGGCGCATGGATCTCGGGCATGATCGGTATGGATGTGCCAAACACCCAGATCGAGAAGTTCGAAGGTGCTATCGAGAAGGGTGAAGTACTGATGATGATCGACATTCCCAAAACCCGGGTGGAAGAAATCGAAGCATTAATCCAGCAGCATCACCCGGATGCAGATATGGGCGGCACTGAACCGCATATACCGGCTTTCCCATAGTAGAAATAACTAATTGTTAGTACAGCCAATACCGGGTGTCCTCAGGCGAGGATATCCGGTATTAGTGTATTTTCCAGGCGTGCGATATCGTCTTTAAGCTGAAGCTTGCGTCTTTTCAAGCGCTTGATTTTCAGCTCCTCAAATGTGCCTGTAGCGATCAGGTGATCAATGGCATCATCAAGGTCGCGGTGCTCAATTTTGAGCTCGGTTACACGTTTTCTGATATTGCTGAGTTCTTCTTCGGTTAATCTTTCAGACATCATGCCACCGTAGCATAAAGATCTATTGCAAATACAAAAAATTGCATTATTAATTATATTGTTCTATATTTCGAAATATGTCGAATTATAGAACACAGAATATAGACAGATTTTCAGCTGTTTTCAACGCGTTGTCCAATCCACATCGCTTGCAGATATACACCATTTTGTCCGGCTGCTGCACCCCCGGGACCCCCTGCAACATCGACAGTGCTGCATCATGCTGTGTCGGTGAGCTTGGCAGCGAGCTTGATATTGCAGCTTCGACATTGTCACACCATTTAAAAGAACTTAGCCATGCTGGACTGATCAATATGCAACGCGACGGCAAGCAGGTCATCTGTTCCGTCAATAGCGACATGCTCAACGATATACGTCAATATTTCCAGGCAACCCCCGAGGTACACCATGAATCACAAACAAGCTGATGAAATCCGTCAGAACGTGAGAAAAAGCTACAGTGAAGTTGCAGATGCGAGCGACAGCGGTGACTGCTGCGGTGAACAATCAAGCTGCTGCGGGGTGTCTTCAGATACCGCGATTAATGCCCTGGTTTCAACCCGCCTGGGTTACACATCAGCAGACCTTGATTCCGTGCCGGATGGCGCAGACATGGGACTGGGATGCGGCAATCCTCGCGCTATAGCCAGCATCAAGTCCGGAGAAACAGTGCTGGACCTCGGTAGCGGTGGTGGCTTTGACTGTTTTCTGGCAGCTACTGAAACCGGTGATAGCGGCCATGTCATTGGTGTCGATATGACACCCAGCATGATCAGCAAGGCGCGTACTAATGCAGAAAAAGGCCTTTACACCCATGTTGAATTTCGACTTGGAGAAATAGAGAACCTGCCTGTCGCAAATGACACTGTCGATGTAATAATTTCCAATTGTGTCATCAACCTTTCACCTGACAAGAAACGCGTATTCAACGAAGCCTACAGGGTGCTGAAGAATGGCGGCAGGCTTGCGATTTCAGATGTTGTTGCCAGCACAGAACTGCCGCAGCAAATACGCGATGACCTGCAACTGTATTCGGGCTGCATGGCCGGTGCTTCCCACATTGATGAACTTGAACAGATACTTGCCAATAGCGGATTTACGGATATTCGCATTGCGCCAAAAGATGAATCGAAAGATTTCATTAAAGACTGGGCACCGGGACGAGGCGTCGAAGAATTCGTGGTATCGGCGACCATTGAAGCCGTAAAACCCAGCGCTGGCTGCTGTGACAATGGTTGCTGTTAATTTGGTCCACAGATGAACGCAGATAAACACAGATATTTTTTAATAGTAACAATACAGTGACCTCCTGTGATTTCAGGATATCGTGAAAACATTTGTGTATATCGGTGTTAATCTACGTTCATCTGTGGACTCATATCTTTAAATACCCATTAGTACTATGTCTGATCGCAAAATTACGAAATCCGACGAGGAATGGAAAAACGAATTGACGGATGAACAGTATCGTATCACCCGCCAGGGTGGTACTGAGATGGCGTTCTCTGGCCAGTACTACAACAACAAGGACACCGGTATGTATCACTGCATCTGCTGTGGTGAACCGCTGTTCAGTTCCGATGAAAAATATGATTCAGGTTCCGGCTGGCCGAGCTTCTGGCAACCCGTTAGCGGCCATGAGCCAACCGAGTTGCGTGATTCCAGCCACGGCATGATACGAGTTGAAGTACGCTGTCCATCATGTGATGCACACCTGGGACACGTATTCGAAGATGGCCCACAACCGACAGGACAGCGTTACTGCATCAATTCAGAATCACTGGATTTCAAAGAAAAGAAATAACTCTAATTCACTACAGAGTCCGCTGAGGAATAAAAAGGCTCTATTTAGTCCGCAAATAAACGCTAATAGTTTCAAATTAAGTCCACAGATGAACGCAGATAAACACAGATGTTTTTTTCTCCGTGTTAATCTGCGTTCATCTGTGGACTTAAGATTTATATGAGCGTAGTGAGGTAAGCGGTTTTAACGCCTGCAACGCTCTGCTTATGCAGGCCTACGTCTAGACTTTAAGAAAAAGGAATAAGGCTATTTTACGCAGATACGCAGAGGATTTTTAGGGTTTCCTTGTACCTGGCACCTCGTCCCTCGCCCCTGTTTTTCAGCATTGCTCCCAGGGGAGATTCTGGTAGCGCCACCCCCCCGAAGAACTGCGATGATGCTGCTCATCCAGTTCGCCTTCGAAACCTTCATCGATATGATGAATATTGGCGATTCCTGCTTCGAGCAGTTTATGACCGGCTTCTTTTGAGCGCTTGCCACTGCGGCAGATCAGGATGATTGGTACACTGCCTTGAGCGTCATCCTCAACCACACCGCCAAGAATGAGTTTTCTGACTTCAGTGACAAAGTGCGGATTGACGATCCAGTCAGGTTCATCAATCCATGGCACGTGTACAGCTCCTTGAGGATGGCCTACAAACAGAAACTCCATGCTGGAACGAATATCAACCAGTAATGCTCGCGCATCTTCGTTGATTAATTTCCATGCTTGTTTTGGTGTAAGGCTTTGCAGCTCGTCTGACATATGCTCACGAGTTATCAGTACCGGTCCGCCCAGTATCCGACCGGTTTGCAACATAGTCAAGGAATGGTGTTAATCTTTCTGCGACTGCCTCCAGCATAGGATCAGGCACCTGGTAGTAAGCACCATCAAGAATATGCTGAAATGCTGTGCGTATATCTTCATCTGTAAATGCGGGCTTTTGCTTAACCGCTTCTTCCTGATCGTGAAAACTGGCAATTTTTTCACCGCTACTGCGATCGAGCGCTTTTTGCAGGGCAGTATCGGATTGTTCCATCATTTCAGTGAAATCCAGCTTCTCATTCACATTCGGCGTGGTATATCCAGTTGCCAGGGATACACGTATCTTTTCGCGTCCAGTATTAAATACCAGCTTATTGATGTTTTCACGAATCCGGTCAATAACGACGCGTGAGTTGGCTTCATTTGTCAAAGGCAACAACACGGCAAACTTGGCAACACCTAATCGTGCTGCAACATCTTCGGTGCGCATTACATCTTTCAGGCGTTTACCAACTGCAACAATAATCTGCTGTGCAACACTCTTGCCATGCGCCAGGTAAATATCCTGAAAACTTTCGATCTCCAGATATACCGCTGTTATTTGAAGTTTATGGCGCAACGCAAATGAAAGCGCCTTTTCACCCTGCTCTTCAAAACTGGCCACACTGAACAGACCGGTGAGCTTGTCATGGCCACTCTTCTTCTCAAGCTCAACCACCTTGCGGTTGAGGCGAGCATAAGATTTGGCGCGACTGATAAGATCAATAGACTCAAATGGCTTGGAAATAAAATCAGTGGCGCCAGCATCAAACGTCGTACGCTTGGCTTCTTCGGTATCACCTACACCGGTGATCATGATCACCGGCAGGGTTGCGAGACGCTCATCATCTGAATTACGTATATTGGCCAGCAGCTCCATGCCGTTCATCTCAGGCATTTGCATATCTGTGAACACCACTGATATGGCATCATTGCGCTGTAGCTGCTGCCAACCGTCCAGACCATCGACAGCTTCATGCACCTGGTAACCCTCACCCAGCATTTTAATTGCGGCGCGACGGATCACCTTGGAGTCGTCTACAACCAGAATTTGTGGCTTTTCTGTTGCTTCTTCATTCATGCCTGTTTATATCCTTGCGCTGACGGCAAGTGCTTAACTTGTTAAGAAACCATGGTTTCCGGTTAATAACAGATTTTTTGGCCAATTACGCACTTTTAAGGATAGTTGCATATCATCCAGTTGCAATGAAGATACGCATTTTTTGTAGCAATTTATGCCAAATCATGGGATTAGCGCTATTATCGAGTGTGACATATAACAATTACGAAACTAGCGTCTATAATCTGTCTATTATTATAAAAAGGTAGATTTAAGGGCTGTACTACCAGAACTGTAAACGGAAAATACCAAAGCGCTTATGAGCAATCACTATACACCTGACTCGTCACAAGAGTACGGCGAGCTTATCGCCGAATTAAAAACCAGTGTAACCAAGCGTCTGCGCGACTTGTTGACAAAGATGCTCAGCGAAGCCGATGAAAAACTGCTCGATATGGCTGATGCAGCTGCCTACAGCCATGAAAAAGATGTTTTTTATATGCTCAAGAAGAAGCTTCTGCAAAGTAAAGCAGAAGTTGCGGCAGAATTCATCACAAAAATTCTGCCTCTACTGCGTCCTTATGCGGTGACCCAGGCAGAAGAGGCTGCACAAAGAGTTGAGGAAATCGATGACGAGCTCAGCCTGATTGGCCAGGATGATATGGAAGACCTTGTGCTGGTTAAAAACGTAGGCGCCGAAACTACAAGTAAATTCCGTGAACAGATCTCACACCTTGAAACCCGCCTTGACCACCTTGCTCTTATAACAACAGACATATTCGCCAAGAATGCGCTGGCGCCGATGAAAATATGCCAGGCCTTCGATGACACGCTAATGGATAAATTTGATCTGGCTGAACGAAAAACCCTGTTCAAGCTGTTCAAAGATGATGTCGCGCACAAGCTCGACAGTTTGTACGACGAGCTGAATAATATATTGATCGATGCCGGAATATTGCCGCAGATCAAAATGCATTCAAGAGGTGCCAGGCGCGGGTCCGGAGCTGGTCCCGCTCCCCAGCCAGAACCAATGGATGCTGCGCCGGAACAGGAGATGTATGACGAAGGTGGCGATCAGCCATATGGCGGCGGATACGCAGCCACTGCAGCACCGGGCGCATACAGAACAGGGCATCATGGTGTCGGTGCACCACAGGGTGGCGGAGCCGGTATGCCCCAGGGTACAGGTGCTGCGCCGGGTGGTGGCGCTGGTATGCCCCAGGGTGCAGGTGCTGCGCCGGGTGGTGGCGCCGGTATGCCCCAGGGTGCAGGTGCTGCGCCGGGTGGTGGCGCCGGTATGCCCCAGGGTGCAGGTGCTGCGCCGGGTGGTGGCGGCGGTATGCCCCAGGGCGCAGGTACTGCGCCGGGTGGTGGCGGCGGTATGCCCCAGGGCGCAGGTGCTGCGCCGGGTGGTTACCATGTCGGCCAGACCGCGGCTCCTGGCGGCAATTACGGCAATGTTCAATCACAGGGTTCAGCTCCAGCCGGATCTGCCAGCGGCGCAGGTTTCAGCGGCACCCAGCCGCCCCCGGATGCACAGGGCGTCTATCAACATCAAACAGCCGGCATACCTGCTAGCCAGGTAAGTAACACCCTGGGTAATTACCTTGGTGCTCCGGTAACTGGCGGTGGCGCAAAAGCAGCCCATGGCGGCGAGGAAGTTTCTGCTTACCCTGCCAGCACAGCTCAACAATTTGGCCACGATGAAATACTTACCGCCTTGACCAGCATCCAGGCACAACCCCAGTTTACCGACTCCGGTGAACTCAAGTTTGACGCTGAAGCAGTCAAACAGGCAGTGTTGTCAGCGATAGCGAAAACCTCCGGCGGCGTTGTCACCAAACGCATGAACCAGATCGCAGAGAAAACCATCGATTTCATCGAGCTGGTATTTGACGCCATTATTGAAGATGATGACATCTCCGATACGATCAAAGCACTGCTGCTGCGCTTACAGATTCCTGTGATCAAGGCATCCATGATCGACCAGGAATTTTTCATCTATGACGACCACCCCGCCCGTGTACTACTGGATAGAATTGCAGAAGTAGGTATGGGTGTCACAGTACACAGTGATGAGGTGTACATACGACTGGACAAGATTGTGAACCAGTTAGTCAGTGAATACGATCTGGATACTCAAACATTCCAGATTGCGCTGGATAAGGTCAACGATTTTGTTAAGGAGCGCGATGAATCCGCGCGTACAAAAGAAGAAGAAGCACAACAGCAGGTTTTACGCGATCACGCAAGAAACAGCGTGCTCAAATCACTACGTAATATCACTGCCGGTAAATCGCTTCCCGAAGCTGTTCATGCACTGGTACTGAAGCGCTGGCCAACCCTGATGTTTAACCACTACCTTGCAAGCGGCAAGGAAAATGATGGCTGGATAGTAATTGTTGAAATACTGCGTGACGTCATTGACAGCGTTCAACCACTCACGTCGGCCGAGGACCTCGCCTACCTGATCACTGAAAAGGACAAGCTCATAGATCGTGTCAATGAACAGCTATCGAAAACATATAAATCAAAGAAAGATATCCAGCAAGTCGTCAGCGGACTGGTTGAGACCTATGATGACATGATCGCTGATGCCAACTTCCAGGCAGAAGAAATTAAAGTTGCGGAAAAAACTGTCGCCGAAACTCCAAGAGAAAGGGAACCGATCAAACCGGAACCGGCTCACGTACCCAAAACCGTGCTGCCTTCAAATGTCATGCCTGGCATGTGGTTCCAGATTTCCACAGGTGAAGGTAAGCCTGCACGCCGCTGCAAACTGTCAGTCATCATTGTCGAAGATGAAAAACTGATTTTTGTTACACACGACGGTGAAGTGGTTGCAGAAAAGAGTTTCGAAGAATTCACATTAGAACTCGGCAGAGGTAAGTCAAAGGTAATTATGGGCCACTCGGTGTTTGACTATGCGCTGAATTCCGTAATCACCAAGCTTGAACCAACAAAACATTAGATTACGCACCCTGATTTAAGCTTTTTGCCGGCCACAGAGACACAGCGCACACAAGCATTAAATCTATTTTTGTGCAACCCGGATGAGGTGAAACATAATCCGGGATTAACCGCGCACTCAGACCAGGCCCTGTAATTCACTAAACCATATTCAGTCGTAGGGTGGGCTTTGCCCACCATCACATGATCACGGTGGGCAAAGCCCACCCTACGATTCAATACCCACAGAGACACAGAATACGTAGAAGCTTTACCTTGCCCCTGGTACCTGGTACCTGGCCCCTAGTTCCTAGTTCCTGTACTTAACGGCAGTATTTTTTGATTTTAGCCTGCAGGTTTTTCGTGGCACTGACACGGTCAGCATCTGATATATAAACCCGGTTGCCGTCCTTGTCGAGTTTGTATAATGAATTGGCGCGCTCATAGTGACGCATCCGATCACGGTATTGATTGCATTTTTGCCTGTTCTGTTCTTTTACCGCTTGTTGCTTCTCGCGCTTTTCCTGCTTCTCAACACGATCCTCTTCCATTGACTGGAGCAAGCGCTCGCGTTTTTCTTCCCGAGACAACACGTCACCAGAGGATGAAGGTACGGGTGTTGTGTCATCGATGTTCATCTCAACTGTTGGCTGACTTGCCTGAGGTTGATCACCATAATGAACTTTGCCATTTTCATCCACCCATTTATATACACCTGCATGGACAGCGAGTGGCGCGATCAAGATAAACAGCCGTATTGGATTTTTCATATCAGCATCCCTATTGATAGAAGTTATAGCATAGAAAAGCAGGAACCAGGATCTAGTTACTAGATCCCAGGAATCAAAATATAAGATTAGTCAAAATAGAATATCTGGTTCCCAGTACCTGAAAAAGCCGGGCCAAGCCCGGCTTTTTTTAGATGATATAACCACGTTCGTCGTGCTGGGTAATGTCGAGACCTTCCGTTTCCTGCTCATCAGAAACGCGCAGACCCAGTATGGCATCAACCACTTTAAGAATGACAAAAGTAATAAGCGCGGTCCATACAACCGCTGCAACAATACCAGTCAACTGCACACCAACCTGTGACCCCATGTTGATACCTTCCGCGTAACCGGCGCCACCGAGACTCGCAGCAACAAAAACACCAGCCATCATGGTGCCCAGAATACCGCCGATACCATGTACCGGAAACACATCGAGTGAATCATCGATTTTCAGCTTGCGCTTGATAAACCCGGTGGCAACGAAACAAATAATGCCTGCAGAGATGCCGATCACCAGGCCCCCCATCGGGCCAACGAAACCCGATGCCGGTGTTATCGTACCCAAGCCTGCAACCATGCCGGTAACTGTACCCAGGGCACTTGCCTTGCCGTACCTGATCCACTCCATCACCGCCCAGGTAAATGCACCACAAGCGGCACTTATATGGGTTACCAGTATTGCCATACCGGCATCACCATTGGCTGCTACCGCACTGCCGCCATTAAAACCAAACCAGCCGACCCAGAGCATACCTGCACCGGTTATGGTCATGGTCATGTTATGCGGCATCATCGGCGTCTCCGGGAAACCATTGCGTTTACCCATGACCATGGCAGCCACAATAGCTGCGACACCTGCAGTAATGTGCACCACGGTACCTCCGGCAAAATCGAGCAGGCCCATCTCGCCCAGCCAGCCGCCGCCCCATACCCAGTGGCAAACCGGGAAATAAACCAGGCTCACCCACAACACACTGAACACCAGCATGGAGGAAAACTTCATGCGTTCAGCAAAGCCACCAACGACCAGAGCTGTCGTGATAATTGCGAAGGTTAGCTGGAACATAACAAAAACCGTTTCCGGTAATGTGCCACTCATGGATTCACGTGTTACTTCAGCAAGGAATAGATTGTTTAAGCCTCCGATCCATTGATTGCCTGCGGAAAATGCCAGGCTATACCCGTAAATAACCCAGACTATCGTTACCACGCAGGCAATGACGAAGCATTGCATCAATACGGACAACACGTTCTTGCTGCGAACCAGGCCGCCATAGAACAGCGCCAGACCTGGCAGGGTCATGAACAACACCAGTGCAGTTGAAGTCATGATCCAGGCGGTGTCACCCGTATCCAGTGCTTCAGCGTGCGCTATTGCCGGTAATAACAACAATGCAGCAATTGAGACAAGTCTGCTTGTCAGACCTTTAAATTGATTCATTTTGAATTTTCTCCTTTAGAAAACATAATCTATGAGATTATTCTCTTTTAATGCATAGGGATGTTGTTCTCAGGCAAGGCAAAACGAGCGTTAACAAGGCACTTACAGATGGGTAAAGACTGGTTAGGCGCGTTTTCAGCGACGCATGAGAACAAAAGATCTTGCATGACTAAAGTGCTTCGTCGCCTGATTCACCGGTCCTGATACGTACTGCCTGTTCTATCGGAATGACAAAAATCTTACCGTCACCGATTTTTCCGGTGTTGGCCGACTCACGAATAGCGTTGATAACATTTTCAACATTGCCATCACTAACGACAGTCTCCAGTTTCACTTTTGGCAGGAAATCAACTCTGTATTCAGCACCACGGTAGAGCTCAGTGTGGCCTTTCTGGCGTCCGAAGCCTTTAACTTCTGATACGGTAATACCCTGTACGCCGATTTCGGATAGTGCTTCACGTACATCATCGAGCTTGAAGGGCTTGATTATTGCTTTGATGAGTTTCATTTATCCCCCGATTGGTAATGTGGTTATCTTATTTTTACTGTCATGTTTTCATTATTTCTGATGGAATAAAACCCGACCATTCCTGGACGGGTTTAGAACAGCTCGACTCCTGAATGACTTTTTACCATATTTGCCCGGTCTTTGTATTGTGGGCTTTGCATCAGGCAATAAAAAGGCCGGGCATTTCCATACCCGGCCAACCACATTACCAACAGGAGTCTTGAGTTTATTCGTTGGTAAATTCCGGATAGGCTTCCAGCCCGCATTCGCCGATATCGACACCTTCGTACTCTTCTTCTGCAGAGACACGGATTCCCATGGCCACTTTCAATATCATCCAGACGATAAAGCTGGTGATGAAGGTCCAGGCGAAGATTACGACCAGGCCGTAGATCTGCGAGCCGAAAGCGGCATCACCGTTGGTCAGCGGCACTGCGAGCAGGCCCCACATACCGACCACACCGTGTACTGAAATGGCACCGACTGGATCGTCGATCTTGATCTTGTCCATACCAACGATCGAGAATACAACCAGCACGCCGCCTGCCATGCCGATCAGGGTAGCAACACCCGGCGTCGGCGTCAGCGGTTCAGCCGTGATCGCAACCAGGCCAGCCAGGGCGCCGTTCAATGCCATGGTCAGGTCCGCCTTGCCGAACAGAAGGCGTGCGGCTATTAGCGCGGCGACGACACCACCGGCAGCAGCGGCATTAGTGTTAACAA
>CAZRKQ010000166.1:0-2529 GCA_964600755.1 uncultured Thiotrichaceae bacterium | reverse complement strand
AATTCAACGAAGTCTGGCTCAGGCTCTGCGTTATGCAGAATCCACACCTTTGATGGATATTCTTTATTAATTTCTTCGACTTTTTCCACAATGGTTTGTGTGGATTCTGAAAGGTCTACTGCCATCAGAAGCTTCATGTTTTCCCTCCATCAGTTATACAAAATAGTACCAGACTTATATCAGGTTAATCGCACGGTCAGGCTGATAAGAATCTAAAGTTATTGGATATGCAGTAATAGTTATCATGAATATCGGTATGTTATTTAAATATCACGGGTCCTGGTTGCCACGCAACGACATGAATCCTCACTAGTTCCCATGCCAGCGTCTATTTGACAGGGATGGCGAATATCACAATAAAAGCTAGAATAATTGCCACTGTGGCAAAACGCGCCCGCTGTAGACGGTGGGTTTTGCGTTCGTAATGATGATAGCTCGCGATAAGGGCAACTACACACTGCAACAAGTAATACAGTGCGAAAGCACGTGAAGCGAAGGAGATGATCTCTAGCAGGTTGGCAGTCCATATCAATATGATTGCGAAGAGTGATACCACCAGGTAACACTTGTTGGTTGATAATTTTCCGCTACTGCTTTCACTCACCAGGCATCCAGCACCGACAGTATCAGCGACAGCTGCACTGAACTGACTCATGATCGCGGCTACAATCAGCATCAAGGGTAGTACGGTTGCTGCCAGCCCGGTTGCAGAAACGATTTCCGCGATCTGGATATTCGCAAGGTTGAGATGTTGCACAATCGGCATCAATGCAATGACTGATACTACATAAAGGGCGCCAGAAATTAATTGTGCTCGGCGCATGGTTTGTACGCGGATTTCTGCGGAATATTTTTCACCCAGAAACCGCGATGTCTCAAACCCCTGAACTACCAGCAAAATACCAAACAGCATATACACCTTGATTATCCAGCTTCTATCCTGGACATCAAAGATGAGCAATCGTTCAGATTGCATGAAGTTGTAGTCGTATACAAATATCCCAATCAACAGTGCCGCAACAATAGATAGCTGCAGAGACATTGAATACGCTTCAAGTTTCTCAAGTCCACCCAGTCCGCGCATGAAACCCGCCGTAGCAATAAAAACTATGATGATTGTTGTCAGGCTTCTTTCCAGGCTAGGTGAATCCACAAAGCCTATGTAGATTAGAAGAAAAGACGATAGCAGTGACAGATAGAACGCAACAGCAGTAACGTAAGCGAATGAAAGCGCGGTATTGGCAAACAAATCGATTTTGTATATTACAGGGTGAGCTTTCTTATCATGCAGGAGTGGTTCGGTATGAGTAATGTTGAAGCGAATAACGCCACCAATTACATAGGCAAGCACAACAATGCCCGTGACTGCGAGAGGGGAATACGAGCCGACCACGCTTGCAAGTAATGGCGCTATGATCAGAAATCCGCTGCCGATTATGGAGGAGAGTGGTGTGAGTGTTGCCTGCCAGGACTTACTTTTGGTTAAACGAGGGTGGAGCATAAAGAGCAACACACTGGCTGCAATAACCACAAGCATTATGTTCAGCATACCTCCCTCCATTTATAGCATTAAGCTGAGAACGTAACGCTATAGGAGGAGATATCTTGGTTAACGGCGTGGCATTATGATTAGTGTGACACCCCAACAACCGTAAGCGTCAACATTGAGCCCCATCAACGCTGTAGGTTTCGGAATTGCCGTCGGCAAGCGGGTGGTATTCAGAAGGCTTAACCGCTGCTGCTTCAGCCTCAATAAATCTGCTGATGACCAAGAATACACTCACCGCCTCAAGTAAACGCCGGCACATGATTTCTCTCCTGCGCTTGCTTCACAGAAACCACTTCATAATTCTTATAACACTTCCCTATAATGGATTCATTGATCTGCAGCAACGAAGGCGAACAAAGCAGCCGTCTTTGTTGATACTGTCACTCCGCTTACTTGTTCGCCAACCCTCCAACTCTATATGCCCAAGAGTTTGGTCGTGGGAGAGGCATCTGGATGCACAGAAGGCGTTCATTTCAGATTGAACTCGATGAATGGCAGAAATCTGGCGATATTTGTCGATCCGTATCCAGCCCTGAAGGTCTGGTTACAGTACTTCCTGACCTTTAAGCAAAAATTCTGTACGTCTGGTTTGGGTCGGAGTCCCCGTTCGTCGGTCCCATGAATAATCGGTTTATAAGGGTGCTTTGAACGGCAGGTTACTGGCTACATTAGGACATTCCGGGGATAAGCCGCGGAATTTTCATCGAAACGGCAAGAACTCGGACGACGACTCGCTCCGTCAATGTATGTGGCGGATTTATAGTTCTAATCGATAGTGTTGACCCTCGCCGAGACATCAGCAGTGCCGGCGTCCACGAAAGGCACTTAAGGCGTGGTGCACGGGCTGCTCCTCAGCCATGTCGTTTGATCCAGGACTCCAGATCTTGGCGTGGGATGACATCGAGGATGCGCAGTGATTTGCCCGGCCGCCAGCCCACGATCATGCGGTAATCGGCGCTGAGTCGGATGCGATAATGTTC
>CAZRKQ010000165.1:0-3621 GCA_964600755.1 uncultured Thiotrichaceae bacterium | reverse complement strand
GAACAATACAAAGATGAAGGTTTTGTTTGCTGGGTTTTCCTTCAAACGACTTCGGTCAGCAGGAACCTGGGAATGAATACCAGATAAAAAGCTTTTGTAGAATGACATACGGAGTCAAGTTCCCGATGTTTGCTAAAACACGTGTCTCCGAGCGTTATGCCGAACCACTGTATACAGCTCTTGCACGTGCTGCAGGAACTTATCCAAAATGGAATTTTCACAAGTACCTGATCAACCGTGAAGGGCAACTGGTAGCTAACTACCCGAGTGCGATTGATCCGTTGGACAAGAGCGTCACCGGGGAAATTAACAAGCAGATAAAAAAATTCTAGTGGCTGGTATCTTTTCACTCAAAGATAAATAACATCAAACAAACTCTTTCTCTCGCAAAGGCGCCAAGGCCGCAGAGAAAAACGAATAGAAGATGTTGTCACGTAAAAAATTACTTTATAAAAACTTTGCGTTCTTTGCGCCTCTGCGAGAGGACACACCAGCTCATTCACTCAATATTCAGTAGCTCGAGATGTTCCGGGTTGACGCATAGCCTGTTGCCGCAGCTCTGTTTGACCAGATGTCCATCCGGGACGGCGCCGATAAAAGCATGGTAACTTGCAGTCTGCGCACTCACCATTTTTGTACTGCGATTACTCTGTACTTCCATGACACGGCCATAACCACTGTTTGAAACCTGCCCGCTCCAGATCCAGCAACTGGAGTCATGATTGCGGGATGTCATATCATGAAGTCTTTGCTGTTTTGGTGTCACTGTGATCACTCCTGCTGTGGTGGCTCTATTACATGACCATATATGTGCTAGATCATGTTTCTCAACATAAGTTCTTCAGGGTAAGGCGCCATGTAATACTGGTTGCTTATATATTCATCCGGGAACCTGCGCAGGTGATGATTCATCAGCGTAACAGGAACAATCAATGGGACTTTACCGTGCCGGTAATTATCCATAACCTCGATCATTTCCTGTTTGTCATCGCTATCAATTTTGTTCTTGAGAAAACCCATGATGTGCATGAGAACGTTTGTGTGGCGTTTTCTCGAAGAACGTGCCTTAAGGCTGGTCATCATACAGAGCAGGTATTCACTGGCAACCTGATCGAGATTCTTCTTATTAGCACCTGCTATGAGTGGCCCAAGCCTGCGATACTCTTCTTCATCATGCGCCAGTAAAATGAACTTGTGCCGCTGGTGAAATTCCATAACAGATGAAACGGATAAACCCTCACTCATCATCCTCTGCCAGCGGTAGAAGACAAAGACACGCTCGATAAAATTTTCACGCAGCATCGGGTCATTGAGCCTGCCTTCTTCTTCAACCGGAAGCCAGGGCATGGATGATATTAATGCTGCGGCAAAAAGGCCTGTACCATCACGTGATGGCGCGCCCTTATCAGCGTAAACACGAACACGTTCCATACCGCAGGAAGGGGAGTTGTTCTTGAGTATGAATCCCGAGAGATCATGCATACCCTCAATGGCACCTTCAGACCACTTGTTCATATCCTCGGTGACATCCAGATCAGGGCCATCAGAACCAGTAAGACGGATACCGTCGGATGATCTGGTTAACCTGATCGTAGGCCGAGGCACCCCAAGGCCAATGGCCATTTCAGGGCAATATGACCGAAATGTGAAATATTCCGCTAGCGTTGTCGTGGTGTACACATTGCGCTTGTGGCCACCATCATGCCGGACTTCATTGCCCAGCAGACAGCTGCTGATACCGAGGGTTATCTTTTTCATAATTATTCCTCTGGCAGTCAACTTGATGAACTCAGGACTGCGTTAATTCCCATCAGATCTTCACAAAAATTTCACCTGGTATTGACCAGCCTTTCACAAACACAAAGTTAGTATCAACACATCAAATATTCATAAGAGCGTGGTGGCTGTAGTGAAAAACAGCTACTGAATAACTGCACTGCTAATAATTGTACAAGAAATGTATAATAAATGATACATAATTTTATACAAAAAAACACGCAACTAGTTGAAAATAATAAGATATAGAAGAAATATGCAAAATACCTGTACATAATACGAGATAAGTGTACAATATTTGTATAGGAATTCGAGTGAGCTGAATATGATGATACAAGACACAGTTGGCGATAATTTTCCAATTCGAACGGTTTCAGAAATCACCGGGGTGAATTCTGTTACCTTGCGCGCCTGGGAGCGTAGATACGGATTAATCAAACCGCTGCGTACACCCAAAGGTCACCGCTTATACAGCCAGCAAGATATACAGCTTATTCAGGAGATTCTTGATCGACTGTCACAGGGCATGTCTATTAGTCAAATTGCACGAGATATTCTTGAAAACTCATCTGACGTTGAAAAAGATAACCTCGATGCATGGAGCCAGTACAGCCAACGCATGATCGACACGATTTCCCGCTTTGATGAACACGCTTTGGATGCTGTATACAACGATGCGATGGCGCTTTACCCAGTCGATATTGTTACCACGCGGCTTATCATGCCCCTGCTCGAAGAACTTGGTAATCGCTGGGAGAAGAAAGCTGGCAGTGTAGCCGAGGAGCATTTCTTCAGCGTTTATTTACGTAACAAACTGGGTGCACGCTTTCATCACCAGAATCTCAAAAACAGCGGGCCAAAATTGATCATGGCCTGCATGCCGGGCGAACACCACGAATTCGGTATCCTGTTATTCGCGCTTACAGCTCACAGCAAGGGATACCAGGTCATTTTGCTTGGCGCTGATCTTCCTGTCTCGGAGTTGCTGCAAGTCGCACAAAGAACCGATAGCCAGGCCATTGTGCTCGCGGGGTCAGCATCACTCAGCTGCGCAACGCTTAACGAAGACATCAAGCTATTAACCGAATCCTTATCAATACCGGTATTTATCGGTGGTGACGTTGCCTATGCGTGCCGTGAAGATATTGCACATGCAGGCGCATTTCCACTCGGACACGACCTGTCAGGCAGCCTCTACACGATTGCTAACAGGCTCAACCATTCGAATTAACAATCTCGAGGCGTACTTGACATGAAACAGAACCTTGCAGTTGAACTTACAGAATCCGGTTACGTACCCGACAGTCTTGTCAGGCATGGAATTCGTAAATTACTGCGGCAACGCCTGGAGGAGATTCATGCAGCAGATATTGCGCATATGGCAGAACAGCAGAATGCATTCATTGAGCATATGAATAATGCAGATATTGCCTTATTACCTGAACTGGCAAATGAACAGCATTATGAGGTTCCACAGGCATTTTATAACGGTGTGCTGGGGCCGAATGATAAATACAGCTGCTGTTACTGGCCGGAAAATGTAACCAGCCTGGACGACGCCGAACATGCTGGTCTCGAACTGACGTGCCAGCACGCCAAATTGAAAGATGGATTGAGTATTCTGGAACTGGGTTGTGGTTGGGGTTCCTTAACGTTATGGATGGCCGGCAAC
Organism: uncultured Thiotrichaceae bacterium; assembly: GCA_964600755.1. Classification (GTDB taxonomy): domain Bacteria; phylum Pseudomonadota; class Gammaproteobacteria; order SZUA-229; family SZUA-229; genus JABDQW01. Next base: position 173 of record CAZRKQ010000165.1, on the reverse strand, counting down.
TATCCAAACAGCAGCATCACCGCGGTATCGAATTCAGCTTCACAAGGCGAATACATACGCAGCACCGCTTTGGAACTCGGGCTTGATAATGTCGAGGTGATTACCGCAGACATGAACGATTTCAGTACTGACAAAAAATTTGATCGCGTTGTCTCCGTGGAAATGTTTGAGCA
>CAZRKQ010000164.1:0-10342 GCA_964600755.1 uncultured Thiotrichaceae bacterium | reverse complement strand
GAACACTGGATCGTGGTAAGTGGTACCGCCAAGGTAACGCGTGGCGAAGATGAATTCATCCTTTCCGAAAACGAATCAACCTATATACCCCTGGGTGAAAAACACCGCCTGGAAAATATCGGCAAAATTCCGCTGAAACTGGTCGAGGTGCAGACAGGCAGTTACCTGGGTGAAGACGACATTATTCGTTTTGAAGACATATACGGGCGATAGATCGTAGCCTGGATGAAGTAAGGTTTACCTATATCCAAAAAATATTTTTTCACCGCAGAGGCGCGGAGACGCAGAGGTTTTTAAGGATTAATTTCTCTTTATATAATTATGCTGTTTGAATGCATACTTGATTTAAATTTAACTGCATAAAAATATATTATTTTCTCTGCGTCTCCGCGCCTCTGCGGTTCAAATCATCTTTTCGTTAGTCTAATCTAAATCACTTCGACTTGATCAGGCCTTTTTCCTGCAGGTCCTTGATCACCAGTTTAACCAGGTCATCGATCACTTCCTTGGCGGATTCCGGGGCGAATGATCTTGATTGTGCTGACCAGACCAGTTCTTCAGATTTTACTTCGTACAGATTGGTTTCGAGTATTACAACGTCGTGCGTGGTGTAATAACCGGGCTGGTTAACATAGCTGTTTACATGCGGATAATAATTGTACAGTCCGTTGTAATAGCCGTAAGTAGGGCGGTAGTCCATGTTCTGGCGGTAGACGGTTTCTTCCTCAACGCTGACCATGTGGGTCACAATAACAGCATCAATCTCCTTGCCTTTGATCGCAGCGTTTACACTATCGCGGTTTATCTCGGTTCCTTCCGGCAAAATCCTGTAACTGACCGCGTTCTCAACGCCTGCTGCATTCAGCTGGGTAGTAAATGTCTCTTCAAACAGTCTTCTGTTGTGTTCTTCTTCAGCAATGCCGATGATCAAAATATCGTTGAATGAGGTACCGGCTTTTTTGCTATCCATCCACGTGGAAGTGATTTTTGTGTTCGTGCAGGACGTGATAACAATTAGTGAGAAAATTGCTGCAAAATAATTAACAGCTTGCTGAATGCTTGTTTTCATGGCGGCTCCTGTGTGTTTACCCTGCTAAGCAGACATAATGTGACATGCCTTGTTATTTGATAATTTTCTTTTTCTTGAGTTCATTTATAGTCAATACAGTAATGTTGTGTATTACGTCATCAACCGATTCGGGCGCAAACGTGTTTGACTGTCCTGACCAGATCATTTTAGTGGTATTGAGGTCAAACACGCTGGTCTCCAGCGCTATGACATAGTGCGTATTGTCATAACCCGGGATATATACATAGTTAAATGCGTGCGGGTAATAGTCATAGAAGCTGCCGTAGTGGGCGTGCCCGTAGCCGTAGCCTGAATACACACCAAAGCGCCTTGTCGGGATAAAGTATTCCTCTTCAGTTACCCCCGTCGCATACATCACGATGACCGAATCCAGCTGCAGGCCATCGATAGCTTTATCGACTGCATCAGCATCAATAGTTTCAGTTTTAGGCAGAATATCGTAGCTTTGTATGGCATTGACACCGGCTTCGTCAAGTTTTTGCACAATATAGTTTTCCGCATCCTGCCGATTACCCATTTTATCTGCAACAACAAGCACAAGGATGTCGTCATAGGGTTCTTCGTTGAAATCTTCGTCAATCCATTGTTTGGTGAACTTGGTGTTCGCGCAGGATGACAGCAAGATGGTCATCAATAGCGCAAGTGGTTTTATATAGTGTTGTTTCATACTGTTGTATCAGCTCGCTGCGCCTCGATAACGGGGGTACAAATCTGTCAAATTCAGGGGTATTGCGTTAGCCTGGTGGCAGTCGTCGAGTCTAACATTTAATACAGGGACGAGGAAAAACAATACAGTCTGGCTACTCGTTAATCTAATCTGTGCTCGTTCGCAGGAGCGGCTTTAGCCGCGAATTACCCTCCAGATCGGATGGAAGCTTCGATTTAGGTTTGCTCCGGCCTGCACAAGATTCCCGGTTACTTCAGGCTTCCTGCCTTTCGCACTTTGGGCTGGCCTAGCGGCCATTCAAAATCACTCCAGGTGATTTTGTCGCGGGGGTGACGATATTAGAGTGAATTATAAATAGACGTCATTCCCGCGAAAGCGGGAATCTGGTATCTGCCGGTACAACCTTCACCAAGACATAAAGCCTGTCTGTTCTGGTGTTCGCGGCTAAAGCCGCTCCTGCGAACACCTGAAATATTCTTTGCGCTCTTTGCGGCTTAGCGTCTTTGCGTTGAAAAAATCAGTAATAATCACTGTATTTGCGTTTTTTCGCGTTGCCAAAATGCACCTCCAGCCTGATCAGGATTGAGAGCACAGATCGCCTGTCTTTAATTATCATCGTCCTGTCTTCACTGATGTCGACTGGCCAGGTGATATCCGGGGAAACTTCGAAGAACAGCCAGTCGCGATGGATGCTTTGCCGATACCTTATGCCTACACGGTAATTTGTAGTAAGGCTTATCGGTTCCGTTATACCTACTGCACTGGTTTCATACGAGACCGAGCTCTTTTTCGTTATTCTTTGAAACAAGGTAAATGCCTGTGACCATTCTACTCCGGGGAAATCTTCGGAGAAAAATCCTTCTGTTGTGGAGCGGAACAGTTTCAGTGGTAAGAAGGCTTTTTCAAAATCCAGTCGTGTTCGTGCACCGTTGACACCTTCTTCGTTCTGTACCTCCTGGGTAAAACGTATCAGGAAATCTTCACGTGCCGGATAGGTATAGCGATAGCGCAATCTGACTCTTGGCTTGGCGCTTACACTGATATTGAATTTTGATCGATCAGTATCTTTTACATCCAAACGCAGACCCAGGTTGTTATCTGAGCCATCGGTCTCACCGCCCGGAAGGACATCCTGTAGTGCCTGATCTTCATCGCCCTCAAATACGAGCTTCAGCTTGGAAGAGATTCTTGGCAGTTCAATACTGAAGTTCAGGCTGGTGCTGAATTTAAGCCCGTTTTCTTCACTCTGGACGAAATCGTTTCTCCACCTTACATACGAGCCCGCTACTTCTTCTAATATACGATCTGAAGCAAAAAAGTCATCGAAGTACACGGCCGGCTCGCAGAATGCTGTGTTCATATATGCATGGGCCGAGTCATACCATGTGGCTTCATTGGTATCCAGGTCCTTGGTCCGGTCGCAGGAATTTAGTTGATCCTGCCTTTTCTCGACATCGGGGTCAGTGTCGTGCAGGCCCTCTTGTATTTCTGCTGCAGTTTCCTCTGGGAGCGGCTCATCTTCTGCATAAATCAACTCAGAATGTGCTGTCAGCAGTAAAGTGAAGAACAGGACGCGGCTCACTTTTCCCGTAGAATAAAATGCTTGTAGCCCCTGCTTGTGGTTGTATTTATCGAAAGTGACTAACACAAAAGTTAATACTGGTAGAAATAATGCCAATTGACCCCATAGTGGGAGTGTAGTGTATCGAGCAATTGTTGTTGCGGTGCAGCCTCTTTGGGGAATATGTTGTTAATCTCGATAAAGCATCTGCCAAAGCCTGCAGATTTTCTCCAGTTGTATTGCCATGGTTCGGCCTTGTGTCTGCATGCCTCGCATGACCAGGTGTTTTCTGCACGATTTTCAAGCCATGAACTGATTTTGCTTTTCCAGTCGCTAACGGGGGATCGGCATTGCGGGCATCTCGGTACGTGGGTCTGGTCCCCGCTATGAAATTCGATTGCGCCTTTCGATGTCATTAAATGTAGATGACAAAATGGCCGATTATCATCTACTGGCTCAAGATTTATATCGGGCGAACAGCCCATAAAAGCAATTAGATCAAGAAATTTATCACCCGTTAAGAAATACATCCGGTCATTTAGAGGCGCACCAATTAATTGAATTGATTGCAATAATTGAACAAGGCTCTCTTCATCGGGTGGTATCCAGTGCGGGTCCTCAGGGCAGAGCACTAATAATGCATTCTTCATGCGGGTGATTAATGTTTTTTACTGATTTATTGTTTTAAATCATATTTTATAGAGTCTACCTGTTTTATAACAGCCGATATGTATTGTTGACCTAATCTGTTTTGAGCAATGCTGCTCATCACTATAGCGGGGGGGGGATGAAATGGCGCATGTAGTAATTCTTGGTGCTGGCACCGGCGGTATGCCATGTGCTTATGAAATGAAAGCCGAGCTTGGAAAAAACCATGAAGTAACGGTTATTAATGAAAATGAGTATTTCCAGTTTGTTCCTTCAAATCCGTGGGCGGCTGTAGGCTGGCGTGATCGTGAATCGATTACTTTTCCAATCGAAAAATACCTGAACAAGAAAAAAATCAACTTTAAAGCTGCACGCGTCGACAAGATAGATACCGCCAATAACCGGCTTGAGCTGTCGAACGGCAATGGTACGGTTGATTATGACTACCTGGTTATCGCCACAGGCCCGCGGCTGGCCTTTGAAGAGGTGGAAGGATCAGGCCCGGACGGCTTTACACAATCTATATGCACGATTAATCACGCCGAGAAGACCTGGCAGAAATACCAGCAGATTCTGGAAAAACCCGGCCCGATTGTTATCGGCGCGATGCCATTTGCCAGCTGTTTTGGTCCGGCCTACGAATTTGCCTTCATCGTTGATGCTGATTTGCGCAAGCGCAAGATTCGTAACAAGTACCCGATGAAGCTTGTGACCAGTGAGCCATACATCGGTCATCTTGGTCTGGGCGGTGTGGGTGATTCCAAATCAATGCTTGAAAGCGAATTGCGCAACCATCATATCGACTGGATAACCAATGCCAGAACCACCAAAGTGGAACAGGGCAAGTTGTTCGTTGAAGAGCTTAATGATGAAGGTGAAGTTAAAAAAGCGCACGAAATAGATTTCGATATGGCTATGATGCTGCCTGCATTTAAAGGTGTAAATGCTGTTGCCGACGTGCCGGACCTGTGTAACCCGCGCGGTTTTGTCATGATCGATGAGTTTCATCGCAATCCCACCTATAAAAACATCTATTCAGCAGGCGTATGTGTCGCTATTCCACCGGTTGAAGCAACACCGGTACCGACAGGTACACCGAAAACCGGTTACATGATTGAATCCATGGTGACATCCATCGTGCATAACATCTCCAACGAGATCAAGGGCAACGAACCTAATCAGGGGGCCACGTGGAATGCACTGTGCCTGGCGGACATGGGTGATACCGGCGCAGCTTTTGTAGCCATACCACAGATACCACCACGCAATGTTGCCTGGATGAAAAAAGGCAAGTGGGTGCACCTGGCGAAGATTGCCTTTGAGAAATATTTTATACGCAAGATGAAGAAGGGTACTTCAGAACCGCTGTATGAAAAATATATCCTCAAGTTGCTGGGTATAGAAAAGCTGACTTAGGAAAAGCTTTTTTAACCGCAGAGGCGCGGAGACGCAGAGGTTTGTAAAGATTTTTCAACGCAAAGACGCTAAGGCGCCAGGTTCGCAAAGTTTTTAGTTTGTTGTAGGAGCGACTTTAGTCGCGAATTGCTGTTAATCGCAGTTACCAGTTTTTCGCCTTCATGGTATTCACATAGTTAACTCAATTTTATTATCACGTGTAACCCAGCATTGGTTTCGCTCCTGCTGGAGCGAGTTACCTTTTTTGAACGCACAAAAAACGTAACCCAAAAAATGCGTCCCGGGCGCTCGTGCTTCGCATACCCTCAGCCAGCTCCCCTGCCACGGGTCGTCTTGACTCGCCATCCGGGCTCGACAAGACTCGATTGACCGTCCCTGGTCAATCGACCCTACCAGTGAAGCCGTCTTCGGCGAGCTTGACGGGAGGAACATTCTCCCCACGAAGCTTGCCGAGCTATTCGTCTTTGGTAGGGAAAATCAGGCAGGACGCCTGATTTAGTCCTGTTGAGCCCGGACGGCGAATCAGGACGGCCCGTAGGCAAAGGCGAATGGTGAGGGAACCCGCAGGGCAAGCTGATTGGGGCGGCGTTCTTTTGGTTACTTTTCTGTCGCTGTTGACAGAAAAGTAACTCGCCATCAGGGCGAAATCAAATGTTCAGAAGCGCGAACAAATTCAGTTCGCGACTAAAGCCGCCCCTGCAACAAACAAAAAAACCTCTGCGTCTCCGCGCCTCTGCGGTTCAATCAGTCTTTATCTTTAAATTCTTCTTCTTTGTCCTTGCGTTCAATTTTCGGTTCATCCTCGTCCATCAATATCCGGTGTGCCGGTCCTTCGAGGTCATCAAACTGATCTGAGCGTACTGCCCACAAGAATACCCAGACGATGACGACAACCAGTACCAGGGCGAGGGGGATGAGTAAGAAAACTATGTCCATTGAAAAATCAGGTACCAGGGACTAGATACTAGTTGCTAGGGCCCTTCGACAGGTTCAGTGTGATCGGAAACATAATCCAGTTCATAACCACGGTGCATGGCCTGTGGGTGTTTTTGTTGCATTAGTGCCAACGATGTAATTATCCAAAAATGTATCATAGCTTTAATTAATGTATATTTTTCTTTATTCCCAGTACCTAGTTCCTAGTACCTAGCCCCTTTTTTGAAGCCGCAAGGCGTTCAAAACAACAACAAGCGAACTCGCGGACATGCCGATCGCTGCCAGCCAGGGTTGAATATAACCCATGGCAGCAGCCGGCACTGCAAGGATATTGTAACCAATCGCCCACATCAGGTTCTGCCGAATAATCGAGAGTGTTCTTGTTGACAGGCGATAACCCGAATAAATGGTACTGACCCGGTTCGAGAGTAATATGAAGTCAGCGCTGGCCGCGGCGAGTTGTGAGCCTGAGCCCATCGCAATTGAGACATCGGCGCCTGCCAGCACGGGTGCGTCATTGACGCCGTCACCCGTCATCGAAACAATGGCGCCATCATTCTGTAAAGCTTTAATGTATTCAAGCTTGTCTTCGGGTCTGAGGTTGGCATGTACTTCGCTAATGCCGGTAGCGTCAGCGATATGTCCAGCTGTTGATGCGTTGTCTCCCGTCAACAGTGTTACCGATTTTCCGGCTTGCTTTAAGTTGTTTATAAGATCTGCCGCGTCTTCACGTATTTCATCTTCAAAGCTGAATATGGCGTGTACCCTGTCGCTTGTTGCGAGTATGACCTGTGTTTGTCCGCCTGCATCGTCAATGCTGAATGCCTCAGTGCAATGCTGTGCAATAAAATCAGCTTTGCCCAGGTGCCATTGCTGACCATCAACGGTTCCACTGATGCCGTGGCCCGGTGTGTTGCTGACATTGTGAGCCTGCCTGGATGTATGCGGGCAGGCATGCATGAAGCTTTTAGCGATCGGATGTTCGGACTGGGCTTCCAGTGCAGTGGCAATTTGCAGGCAATCATCCTCCAAGAGATCACTCAAGCTTTGCGTGCCGGCGAGTTTTATATTGCCGACGGTCAGTGTGCCGGTTTTATCGAATACAAAATGGCTGACATGTGCCAGTGTTTCCAGGGCGTGGCCGCGTGCCGGCAACAGGCCCAGTTTCGCCAGTTGCCCGCTGGCTGCGGTAATGGCCGTCGGCGTCGCCAGCGACAGCGCACAGGGGCAGGTCACGACCAGGGTGGCAATGGTGATGGGCAGCCAGTCTTTTGAACCCTGCATTATCCAGAATAGTGCCACCAGTGATGCGATCGCCAGGATGGCGATGACAAACTTCGATGCGATCCTGTCTGCGAGCTGGGCAACGGCGGGTTTTTCGCTCTGCGCCTTGTCGAGCAAACGCTGGATGGCAGCGAGCACGGTATCGGCGCCGACCCGGGTGATACTGATGATCAGCGGGCTCTCCGAGTTCATGCTGCCGCCGATGACATCGTCACCGCTGGTTTTTGTGATCGGCATACTCTCACCGGTGATCAATGACTCATCGATGCCCGAAGCACCGCTCTCAATCATGCCGTCTGCCGGGACGGTATCGCCCGGGCGCACCAGTACACGGTCGCCCGCTTCCAGTTCTGCCACGGGTACGGCATGTTCTTCGTCCCTGCCATTGACCTTGACCAGCTTTGCCGCGACCGCTGGCTGCAGGCTGACCAGGGCCTCGGTGGCCTCGGTCGAGCGTTTTCTAGCTGTCATTTCGAAATAACGCGCGCTGAGCAGGAAAAAGGTAAACATCACCACCGAATCGAAATAGATCTCACCGCTAGCGCTGATGGTATGGGCCACGCTGGCGGTGAAAGCGATGCCGATACCCAGTGATACCGGCACATCCATGCCGGCTCGCTTCTGCTTCAGATCGCGCAGGGCAGAGGTGAAGAACACACGAGATGCAAACATCAGCACCGGTATCGTCAACAACAGGCTGGTCCAGCGGAAAAATCCCCTGATCGCCTCGTCCATGCCCCACCAGTCACCGGTATAGAGTGCCACTGCGAGGATCATGACCTGCATCCCGAGCACACCGGCAAGGCCGATCCGCCTCAGCTGTTGTTTGCGTTCCTTCTCAATGATGCGCTGCTGCCGGTCGGGGTCGTAGGGGTGAGCCAGGTAACCGATGCGGCTGATGGACTCGAGAATCTCGCTCAGGTTGATTTTGTCGGGGTCCCAGCGCACCAGTGCACGGTGGTTGGAATAGTTGATATTCACATCCACCACACCGGGGAGCGCCTGCAGGTGACGCTCGTTGAGCCAGACACAGGCGGCGCAGACAATGCCTTCCAGAATCAGCGAAACTTCGTTCAGGTTATCCTGTTCATGCACGAAGCGTTTTTGTACAAGCGGATTATCGTAGGCCTTGAGTTGCTGCAGAAATGCCGGCACAACTTCTCGCGCCTTCGGCGCATTTTCCGTGCGGTAGCTGTAATAGCTCGCCATGCCGCTATCAATAATTGCCTGGCACACCGCTTCGCAGCCGTGGCAACACATTGGTTGTGGTTTTCCATCGACTTCGACGTTAATATTCACCCCCCCGGGCACAGGCAGACCGCAGTGGAAGCAGGATTGTTCAGCTTGATCGGCACACATGTTGTGATATCAGGGTGATTGTTACCGTCTGTCGGGACTTTGTGAGGAGACGTATTATAAAAGTCTAATGGGTTTTTGAGGGCTTATATTATAAAAGTCTAATGGGCTTTTATGGAATAGACTGAATATTACTCTACATGCTTAGCTTAAGTGATTGAATCTGGTATATACAATCATCTGAAATAGAGTATCATTTGCAAGTGAATAACATTAACAGTTGTTGGATATGACTGAAGCGACACAGATCAATTTTGATCAACTAAAAGTATCCTGCGCGAATTGCACCTTGCGCGAGCTATGCATACCGCAAGGTATGAGCGATGATGAGATCAAACTGGTTGACAAGATCATCGAGCGTAAAAAACCGGTGCATAAAAACGATTACCTGTTCCGTGCCGGTGATACCAATCGATCCCTCTATGCCGTGTTGTCTGGCAGCGTTAAAACACTGGTTGATAATCCCAATGGCGAAGAGCAGATCGTTGGCTTTCACCTGCCCGGCGAACTGCTGGGTATGGATGGCTTCTCGGGTGATTCGCATACATGCTCGGCGGTTGCGCTGGAAACATCCAGCGTCTGTGAATTCCCGCTTGAACGACTCGACGAAGTTTGTCACGAAGTCCCCAGCATCCAGTACGCCATGCGCCGCATCATGGGCAAGGAAGTCACAAAAGACCATGCCATGTTATTGCTGCTCGGCAGAATGAGCGCCGAAGAAAAACTGGCCAGCTTTCTTATCAGCCTTTCAAAAAGAATGGCGCAACGCCACTGGAAACCCACCGAATTCAACCTGACCATGCCAAGGCAGGACATTGCCAACTATCTTGGCCTTGCCGTAGAGACCGTCAGCCGGTTGTTCGCTCACCTGCAGGACGAAAAAATCATCGAAGTCGACCGCCGTCGCGTCAATATAAACGACATGACCCGCCTGCAATTGATCATTGGCGACAGGGAAGCGATGAGTGCTGCAGAGGCAAAACAGGGTTAGTTATAAATTCAAATGTAGCCCGGATGAAGCGAAGCGTAATCCGGGAATTCTACTTCACGAATGAGACCCCGGATTTCACTGCGTTACATCCAGGCTACGGTGTTAGCAGGTGGTGTGTAGCCTGGATGAAGCGAAGCGTAATCCGGGGTAGAATTACTCTCTCATAATAACTCTGTATGGATACAATCAGGCCATGGTGGGCTATAGAAGGAACTTTGTACCTGGTGGAACCTATTTTTTCACAGCGGCACTTCAAGATCGAACATCAAGTTATCTAATTGATCACATCGATCCCCTCCGTCAATCCATTCAAATGGTAAAAAACAAATCTCACTTCGATGAGATTGCAACTGTGATCATGCCAGATCATCTGCATACGATCTGGAAACTCCC
>CAZRKQ010000163.1:0-22984 GCA_964600755.1 uncultured Thiotrichaceae bacterium | reverse complement strand
TATTCTCCTATTTCGTTGCGGTGCACAAGGGCACCGACGTGGATCAGCCGCGAAACCTCGCCAAGTCGGTGACAGTGGAATAGAAAACCATCGATGAGGGACCTTTATGTTGCTGTTTAAAAACTATTTATAATGCTCGAAACAGTCTCAACTGTTAACCTTCCAGCCTGTGTCAAAAACCTTGAATTTATGTCTTATCAGGACTATTCATGCTAACCTTGTATTAACTTTAACTGATCAAGGACCTAATGGCGCGCAAGCTGTACATCAAGACATTCGGCTGCCAAATGAATGAATACGACTCGGACAAAATATCCGATGTTCTGGCTGAATCCCACAATCTTGAATTAACCACCAACCCCGAAGAAGCCGACGTGCTTCTGTTAAATACCTGCTCGATTCGCGAAAAAGCCCAGGAAAAGGTCTTCTCACAGCTCGGTCGCTGGAAAACCTGGAAACAGCATAAGCCTGATCTGGTTATCGGCGTGGGTGGTTGTGTCGCGAGCCAGGAAGGTGACTCGATCCAGCAGCGCGCACCTTATGTCGATATGGTGTTCGGGCCGCAAACCATTCATCGTCTGCCACAGATGCTGAACAGTGTTGGCCACAAGCACCAGCATGTCGTCGATATCAGTTTTCCCGAAATAGAAAAATTCGATCACCTGCCCGAACCCAGGGCTGATGGTCCGACAGCGTTTGTTTCTATCATGGAAGGTTGCAGCAAGTACTGCAGCTTCTGCGTGGTGCCATACACCCGGGGTGAAGAAGTCAGCCGGCCATTCGATGACATACTGGCTGAAATTGCAGGGCTGGCAGCGCAGGGCGTGCGTGAAGTTAATCTTCTCGGGCAGAATGTCAATGCCTACCGTGGTGTTATGGATGATGCAACAGACGCAGAACAGGAAGAAGCGGACCTGGCATTGCTGATTGTGTATGTAGCAGCCATCGATGGCATTGATCGCATACGCTTTACCACGTCACATCCACTGGAGTTTTCCGAGCGTTTGATCCAGGTCTATGCCGAAGTGCCTGAACTGGTCAGTTTTCTGCATCTGCCGGTTCAGTGCGGTTCCGACCGGGTGCTGGCTGCAATGAAACGTGGCCACACAGCACTTGAGTACAGGCATATTATTCGCAAACTGCGCGAGGTGCGCCCTGACATCGCGATATCATCTGACTTTATTGTTGGCTTCCCGAGTGAAACCGATGAAGATTTCGAGGCGACCATGAAGTTGATCGATGATGTCAATTTCGATCATTCATTCAGCTTTATCTACAGCGCTCGCCCCGGTACACCTGCAGCGGCATTGCCTGATAATACAGCGTTAGCCGTAAAGAAACAGCGACTGGCGAAACTGCAGCAGGATATTGCCTCAAGAGCTGAGAAATACAGCCATGCCATGATCGGTACGGTTCAGCGTGTGCTGGTTGAAGGCCCTTCCAGAAAAAGTGACAAGCAGATGTCGGGTCGAACAGAAAATAATCGCGTCGCCAACTTTAATGGCAGTGCAGACCTGGTTGGCAGTTTTATTGATATAAAAATAACCGAAGCTTTTCCTAATTCATTACAGGGGGAAATCGTTGCTTATCCTGAAAATTATGCCGAACGTAAACTTGCCTGACAGTTTTCTGCCAGGAGCTTATACATGCCAGTAAAAATCGTTAAGACCCTGGACTTCGAACTGGTGCCAACCGACAACAGTCGACTGGCCAATTTGTGTGGTCAGTTCAATGAGCACCTTCATCAGATGGAATCGCATTTTGATGTAGGCATTGCCTGCCGCAGCAATCACTTTCAGATAGAAGGACGTGATGAAAATCAGCGTGCGGCGATGGCTGCGATAAAGAACCTTTACAATGTTGCAGACACAGAGACATTGACGCCTTCGATCGTGCAGTTGTACCTGACTGAATCGAACGGCGAGAACACAACGGATCAACAGCAGAAAGACGATCAGCACCGCTGGAGTATGAAAACCAGCAAGGCGACGATCAAGGGGCGTGGCAAGAACCAGGTCGAATACCTGAAACTAATCAAGACCTATGACCTGACACTGGGTGTAGGTCCTGCAGGTACAGGCAAGACCTACCTGGCTGTAGCCAGTGCAGTCAATGCGCTGGAGAATGACGAAGTGCAGCGCCTGGTGCTGGTGCGACCGGCAGTCGAGGCGGGTGAGCGCTTGGGTTTTTTGCCCGGTGACCTGGCACAAAAAATCGATCCTTATTTGCGCCCGATGTATGACGCACTTTATGAAATGATGGGCTTTCAGAAAGTCGCCAAACTGATCGAACGCAATGTGATTGAAATAGCGCCACTTGCTTATATGCGCGGCCGCACCCTGAACGATTCCTTTATCATTCTTGATGAAGCGCAGAACACCACCATCGACCAGATGAAGATGTTTTTGACGCGAATTGGTTTTGGCTCCAGGGCGGTTGTTACCGGAGACATTACCCAGGTGGACCTGCCACGCGACAAGATGTCCGGTTTGCGCCACAGCATGCTGTTGTTAAAAGATGTTGAAGGTATCGGTATAACACATTTTGCAGCAGCTGACGTGGTGCGCCATCCGCTGGTGAAGAAAATTGTGTCTGTTTATGAGAAGGATGATCCGAACTGATGCCAGTAAGTATTGAGATGTCTGTTTCAGAAACCCTCGATTCAGCAGAGGAAGACATACCTGGCGCGGCATTGGTGCAGCAGTGGGCTGAAAAGGCCTGCTTGAGTAACGACCAGCTTATCACCAGCGTGCAGATTGTCAGCAACGATGAAATGCGCGAACTCAATAACACCTGGCGTGGCAACAACAAGCCAACCAATGTGCTTTCATTCCCGATGCAGTCACCCGAAGAAGTTGACCTTAAAACACTGGGTGATCTCGCGTTATGTGCAGATGTAATTAACACGGAGGCGAGGCAGCAGCATAAATCAGTACAGTCCCACTGGGCCCATATGGTCGTGCATGGCATGCTGCATCTGCAGGGTTATGATCATATTGATGATGAGCAGGCTGATGCAATGGAAGCGTTGGAAATCCGTATTCTCAACCAGCTTGGTTTCGACAATCCTTACCTGGAAAACGCATTTCAGCAAGCAGCTGAATAAAAGCAATAATAAACTATGAGTACTTCACAAAATAAACCTGCTTTGTTTAATCAATTTTTATCTGCGATCTTTAAGCCAAAGGATGAGCGCGCCATGCTGCTCGAATCTCTCAAGGAAAGCCAGCAGAAAGGCCTGATCGAAATGGATGCGCTGATCATGATCGAAGGTGTATTCCAGGTATCAGAAATGCGGGTAAGAGATATTATGGTGCCGCGTTCTCATATGGTAGTCATCCAGAAAGACCAGAGCATAGAAAAAATGTTGTCTATTGTGTCTGCATCCGGGCATTCACGTTTCCCCGTCATCGATGAAAGTCTTGATGAGATTGTCGGTATATTACTGGCAAAAGATCTTGCACATTACAGCGATGAAGTCAGTCGCGAATCATTCGAGCTGAAAGACATACTTCGTCCTGCCGTATTCGTACCGGAGAGCAAACGCCTGAATGTGCTGCTGAAAGATTTTCGTACCAGCCGTAACCATATGGCTGTAGTCATCGATGAATACAGTGGTGTCGCCGGCCTGGTCACCATTGAAGATGTGCTCGAGCAGATCGTCGGCGAAATTGATGATGAGCATGATGCGGCTGACGCCATCAATATTCACCGCCATGGATTCAACCGCTTTACCTTGAAAGGTGTAACCCCGATTACAGAGTTCAATGCCTTCTTCAGCACGCACTTCAGCAATGATCAATTCGATACCGTGGCGGGTTTAATACTGAATGAACTTGGTCACATGCCGGAACGCGGTGAAGAAGTCATCATCGATAACTACCAGTTCAAAATTATCAGTTCAAGCTCGAGGCGCATCAACAACCTGCAAGTAACGTTATTGCCAGAGGCGAAATCCGTATCATCAGGCGCTGCCTGATGTCACTGCATTCCTTGTTCACACCGATGTTAGCAACACATCGCTGGCCGGCGATGCTGTCCAGCCTGCTTGCCGGATCATTGATGACGCTGGCATACGATCCTTTTGGTCTGAGCCTGCTGGTTTTCCCCTTGCTGGCTTTGCTTTTATACCACTGGCTGAAAGCAGATGCGAAAGGTGCATTTATCCATGTCTGGTTGTTTGCCTGCGGTGCGACCTTTACTGGAAACTTCTGGATCTTCTTCAGCCTCTACTTCCATGGCGACAGTCCGGCGGTATTTGCCGTGCTGATTATCGTTTTATTGTCAGCTTTCCTCGCACTTTTTCCTGCAGTCACAGCTTACCTGTTTAACCGCTACTGCCGTCCTGCCGACTCTATCCGTTTGCTGATCGTGTTTCCTGCTGCCTGGCTGCTGGCCGAATGGTTTCGGGGTTATCTCTGGACCGGCTACGCCTGGATGCAGCCTGGCTACACGCAAATTGATCTTCCGCTATCCGGTTATGCACCGGTATTCGGTAATCATGCAATAGGCGCATTGATTGCCGTTACATCGGGCACCCTGGTTGCTGTCATGCTGAAGAAACTGTCGTGGCAAAAAGCATTATTTACAGTGTCTGTTATATGGCTGGCTGGATTTGTATTGAAGCAGATTAGCTGGACACAGCCGACCGGGGAGAATGTCGAGGTTGCATTGATACAGGGGAATATTCCACAGGAGTTGAAATGGAAGCGGCACATGCACCGCAAGACCCTGGAGATGTATCGTGACCTGACACTCGAGCATAAGGATGTTGATGTCATTATCTGGCCTGAGACGGCAATACCGGATTACAAGCATCGTGTACCTGCCTTCATTCTCAACATGCGCTCGGAGATGGAACAAAGCGATACCGACCTGTTAATGGGGCTGTTCATCAAGAACATGGATAGCGGGCGATATTACAACAGTGTGATCAGCGCCAGGGGTGGTGAGTATCGCAAACGTCACCTGGTGCCTTTAGGGGAGTTTGTTCCATTTCGATCACTGATCGGATTCTTTAACCGCTGGATCAATATTCCGATGTCAGATATTGATTCGGGACCGTATGATCAACCCTTGCTTGTTGTTGCCGGGCAGCCTGTCGGTATCAGCATCTGTTTTGAAGATGCTTTTTCGCGGGATGTGCGCAGGGATTTACCTGAAGCCACTCTGCTGGTGAACATGAGTAATGATGCCTGGTTTGATGGCTCACATGAATCGCGTCAGCATCATGCGATCGCGCGAATGCGCGCACTGGAAGCGGGTCGCTATATGCTGCGTGCGACGAACACGGGAATATCCTCGGTAATTGGCCCGCACGGGGAGGAGCTATCGATGGCAACGCCGTTTGAACGACAGGTACTAAGGGCCAGCGTTACACCATTAAGCGGGCAGACGCCTTATGTGTTGTGGGGCGATGCCTTTATCCTGGTGCTTGCCATCGTACTTGTTGGCGTGGCCTGCGCCTGGCCCCGATTCGGTAAAGAAACGAATATCGCCCGGATGAAGTGAAGCCTAATATTTACTAGTTGCGACCCGATCTGACAGTCAGTGTCAGATTAATTCAAACTGTGACTATGATGTTTTGTCACTACCACAGGGATTGGCTATATAGAAAAAGGTTTTAGATATTCACTCTCGCAGAGGCGCAGAGAACGCAAAGGAAGGTGAATAAAACGATACTGGCTTTGTAAAAATACATATCACCTCTGCGCTCTCTGCGTCTCTGCGAGAAAACAGGATGTTAAACCACCAGTAAACGGGTAGCCCGGATGAAGTGAAACGTAATCCGGGAATTTATCTATTCCTTGAACTCGGCCCGTTTAAAAGTGTTGTGTCCACACTCCCGGCAGTTTTCGATTTGCGAGGTTGTAGTGAACGCAACCTTGTGGCCGCATTCGTTGCATTGCAGTGTACCAGGGCCTGTTATTTCACCTGAATAGTACAGGCTAAGTTCCCGATTCTGAACGCCAATCTGCTCCAGTTCGATGCGGGTTTTATCGGCCACTGAAAGGAACAGGTCAATCAGCTTGCGTTCAATCACTTCGATATCGAGCATCAGCCAGTCGCTGAATTCGGAGCTGCTTTCCATCATGTATTCTGCAGCGTCATTGATATCACGTTTAATAAAAGTACTGATTTCCTCGGCTTCATCCTGGGTGACATCACTGATATGTGTTATTTCATCCCTGGCCATGGACATGGCTTTGCTCAGTGACATTTCTTCATCATCAGAACTTTCAAATGCTGACCTGATGGAGGACATCATATGGTTATATGCTTCGATCAGTCGGTTAGATGGTTGATGGCTCATTTGAATCATCATGCTCCGTACAAATGTGTTTTCCGGTTTCTTTGCTAGCACCTGTAGTGTATCCTTTCAGCCGCCTGAGTTTCATTAATATTGATCAATTTTATAGACCACATAATTTTTTGTTGCAGAGTCATCCGACGAACTGTAGTGGCCCGCATATTGCACGAAGGCGGACGCGGAATGATCTATAGCAAATGATATTATATGAAGTTACCGCGAATTTAATGGCTTTTAACCTGTTACAGCTTGTCCGTGTGGTTTTATGAACAACCTGGCATCGCCCACAGAAAATCATCGTTGGGAACGATCCCCCTTGATCCATAGCTATGGCTATGAATCCGCGGGCGATCGTCCAACCTGGTTGCTCGTCTCATCCATGAGACTCACCCCTGCGGGGCTTGCGCGAAAAATCTTTCCAGAAGATTTTTTAGCCAGCTTGCCCCTAAATTCCAAATCCTTCATGCAATATGCGGGCTAGACCAGCATGACCAAAGAATACGACCCCAAATCGATCGAAACTGAAGCTCGCAAGTTGTGGGATCAGCACGGTACCTTTCGTGTAAACGAGCAATCCGACAAGGAGAAATTTTATTGTCTGGCGATGTTCCCTTACCCGAGTGGGCGCTTGCATATGGGGCATGTACGCAACTACACCATAGGTGATGTCATTGCGCGTTTTCAGAAGATGCAGGGCAGGAATGTGTTGCAACCGATGGGTTGGGATGCGTTTGGTCTGCCGGCCGAAAATGCTGCCATCAAGAACAAGGTGGCGCCGGCAAAGTGGACCTATGAAAACATCGGCTACATGCGTGACCAGCTCAAGCAACTGGGCTTCGGTTATGACTGGGAGCGTGAACTCGCTACCTGCAAACCGGATTATTACCGCTGGGAGCAATGGTTGTTTACCCGCCTGTTTGAAAAAGGCCTAGCCTACAGGAAAACAGCTGCAGTGAACTGGTGCCCGAACGACCAGACCGTGCTGGCTAACGAGCAGGTGGTGGACGGCAAATGCTGGCGTTGTGATACCACGGTCGAGCGTCGTGAAATTGCCCAGTGGTTCATGAAAATAACCGACTACGCTGAAGAACTGCTCGCCGATATCGACACCCTGGATGGCTGGCCGGAGCAGGTGCGCACCATGCAGCGCAACTGGATCGGACGTTCGGAAGGCGTTGAAATGCGCTTTGACATCGATGGCGAGATTGATGCGGCTGATGAAGCTGAAGCGCCTCTGACCATATATACCACGCGTCCCGATACGCTGATGGGCGTGACCTACCTGGCCGTGGCCACCGAACACCCGCTGGCAAAGAAAGCGGCAGCCGATAATGCCGAACTGCAGGCGTTTATTGATTCCTGCAAGGCAACAGGCACCGCAGAAGCTGATCTTGCCACCGTGGAAAAGAAAGGCATGGCGACCGGCTATGAGGCCATCCATCCGCTTAGCGGTGACAGGGTGCCGGTGTGGGTCGCCAACTTCGTGCTGATTGAATACGGCTCCGGTGCAGTCATGTCGGTGCCGGCCCACGATACACGAGACCATGCGTTTGCGCTTGCCTATGGCATACCCATCAAGCAGGTGATTTACCCGGCTGACGGTTCTGATTTTTCAGTTGATAACGAGGCTTATGTTGACAAGGGTGTGCTGAAAAATTCAGGCGAATTTGACGGGCTTACATCGGCACAGGCATTTGACGCGATTGCAGACAAACTGCAATCGATGGGCAAGGGCGAGAAGCAGGTCAACTTCCGTTTGCGTGACTGGGGCGTGTCGCGTCAGCGCTACTGGGGCACGCCAATCCCGATTATCAATTGTGACAGCTGTGGTGCCGTTGCTGTACCGGCAGAGCAATTGCCCGTGGTGCTGCCCGAGGATGTCGATTTCAGTGAAGGCATTGGATCACCGATCAAGCACATGCCTGAATTCTACGAAACTGCGTGTCCAAAATGCGGCGGCAAGGCACAGCGTGAGACCGATACCTTTGATACTTTCTTTGAATCGTCATGGTATTACGCGCGCTTTACCTGTCCGGATGCCGAGACCATGCTGGATCAACGCGCTGATTACTGGCTGCCGGTCGACCAGTATATTGGCGGCATAGAACATGCGGTATTGCATTTGCTGTACGCTCGCTTCTTCCACAAGCTGATGCGTGATGAAGGTCTGATCAAATCAGATGAGCCCTTCAGCCGTTTACTGACACAAGGCATGGTGCTCAAGGATGGCAGCAAAATGTCGAAGTCAAAAGGTAATACAGTCGATCCGCAGGGACTGATCGATCAATACGGTGCTGACACGGTACGTCTGTTTACCATGTTTGCTTCACCACCCGATCAGTCGCTTGAGTGGGACGATAAAGGTGTTGAAGGTGCATATCGATTTCTTAAACGCCTGTGGAACATTGCAAGCGCAACGGCTGAGCTATCATCCGTGCCATTAGATACAGGCAGTCTTACGGAAGAACAAAAAGCCGTGCGGCGTAAGTTGCATGAAACCATACGCAAGGTCAGTGACGATATCGGTCGTCGTTATACATTCAATACAGCCATCGCAGCCATCATGGAACTGTTGAATGAACTTGGCCGCTTTGAAGATGACTCGGAACAGGGCAAGGCTGTCATGCATGAAGCCATTGTCGCAGTTGTGTTAATGCTGTCACCGATTGTGCCGCATATTAGCCAGAACCTGTGGCAGCAAGTTGGGCATGATTCACTGATCGCCGAGCAGGCATGGCCGGTATATGATGAATCTGCACTTGAACGTGATAGCATCGAGCTGGTGGTCCAGGTCAATGGCAAGCTGCGTTCGAAAATCAATGTACCGGTGGATGCAGATAATGATGCCATTGAGAACATTGCACTCAATGATGAGAAAATCCAGCTCAACATCCAGGACAAAACAGTACGCAAGGTGATTGTGGTACCCGGGCGCCTGGTGAATCTTGTCGTAGCATAATGCGTCATTTACGAATATTCAGCCTGGTATTAATCACATGTGCATTGACTGCATGCGGATATCACCTGCGCGGTGCCTACGATATACCAGAGCATCTATCGCCGCTCTACCTCGACAAAGACTCCATGAGCCTGCTGCTGTATAAGGAGTTGCGCTCTACCATAAAAGCCAGCGGCGTTGCACTCAGTGATGATGCTGCTTCTGCTGCATCTGTACTGATAATATCCGGAGAACATAAAACGCGAGATGTGATCTCGGTGGACACTTTAGGCCGTGCGCGCGAATACCGTCTCATCTACCGCCTTGCATTTACACTGCAGGCATCAGGAGAAACTGTAATCGGTAACAGTAATATACAACTTACCCGTAACCTGCTGTTTAATCCTGAAGCAGTACTGGGTGTCGCCGAGGAAACGGAGCGCATCTACAGGGACATGATTCGTGACAGCGCCGGCCAGATACTGCTAAGACTGCAAGCCTTGAAATCGCCGGAATGATTTATTCATGAATGTTCGTCCTGACCAGTTAGCAGACATTCTCAACAGGCAACTCCATCCGGTATATTTAATCAGTGGTGATGAGCCGCTGCAGGTGATGGAGTCGTCTGACAGGGTGCGCGCGACCTGCCGCCAGCAGGATTATGCAGAGCGTGAAGTATTCGATGTCGATGCCGGTTTTGACTGGCAGCTGCTCAAGGACGAGGCCAACAGCCTGTCGCTGTTTTCAAGCCGCCGTATTCTCGATGTGCGTATTCCATCGGCAAAACCGGGCCGGGAGGGTGGACAGGCATTGAAAGAGTATGCCGCAGATCCACCCGAAGATACGGTATTGCTGATTACCTGCGGCAAGCTCGAAGCCGCGCAGAAAAAAAGTGCCTGGTTCAAGGCGCTGGACCAGGCCGGCGTGGTCATGCAGTGCTGGCCAGTAGGACCGGACAGGCTGCCTGCCTGGGTCAAACAGCGCTTTCAGAGCCATGGCATGCAGGCCAGTAAGGAAGTGGTTGATTATGTGTGCCAGCGTGTCGAGGGTAATTTGCTCGCTGCTGCGCAGGAAATCGACAAGCTGAATTTACTGCTAGGGCCGGGTGCGGTTGATATCGACGATGTGCGTGAAGCCGTTGCGGACAGTTCCAGGTTCAGTGTGTTCGAACTTGCGGACAGTGCCCTGGCCGGAGACCAGACGCGTGTTATTCGAATACTGCATGGCCTGCATGCAGAAGGCATCGAACCCATCATGGTGACATGGGCGCTGGCAAAAGACATTCGCCTGCTCGCGGCTGTTTCTGCGAAACGGGATTCGGCAGATTATGTATTGAAGCAGGCAGGCGTATGGCAGAACAGGCTGCCGTTATACAAGTCATGTCTTGCCCGGCATTCCACGACCCGGTTCAATCGTCTGTTGCAACGCTGCGCGAAAATCGATGGTATCACCAAGGGGCAACAAGCCGGTAATGTGTGGGATGAGTTGCAGGCGTTGGGTTTTATTCTTGCAGCTTAGTCAGGTTCTAGGTACTAGGTTCTAGATACTAGGGCTTGAGGTAAAAATATTGCGGCGGCGCCTCATAGCTAAAAAAACGCCGCCACAATATGATTCCCTTATTTGAAAGAGTTTCCGGTCAGAAACTCCAGGATCCGGCATGGTGCTGCGACACTGGATCGAGACTCCTGCTGTTGAGCAGTGCAGGAATATTAGATAAAACTAATATCTAAGTCAATCAGGCTGTTGGTGGGTTGTGGCGTCGGGTTTTATTACACTGGTTATATCGGTAAGCTGCTGATTAAAAAGGATATGTGTTCAGGCAGCCGTTGCAGATATGCAATAACGTTAAATTTGTAAAGATTTTCAAACCAGTTCAATTGTAACAGAAGTAATGTAACTTGTTGAACTACTTATAAATTAATCTCGATATCTACTTCTGTGGTGGTCAAGTTTGTCGAAAGTATTTACACACACACTTTTACACCAGCAATCATGTCTCGTTTGAATATGTTTGTATGTATATCCAGGCATGTTGTTCATCTAAGTCACTGATGTACAATGAGTAAGAATAAAACTGGCATTTATATTGCTTATAAATACCGACATTTAGAATTTTAATTGATAATAAATTAAATCGGAGTTAATTATGAATTTAAAGGGCTTGGTATTAAAAGCTTGCACAGCAGCGGCATTTGGTCTTTTTTCACTGCAGGCAACAGCAATAACGACGGGGCTGGATTTTGTGGGCGGGTGCCCAGAATCTGGCAATGGTACTACATCACTTTGTGATATGGGTTCAAATGCTGATGTTGATAATGTCGCAGCCATACTTGGTGTCGATGTTTCGTTGGTAACGCAGGTTTTTACCGGATATGATGTAACTAATGTTGATAACGATATGTTTAACGGAGATTGGTCGGTATCAGATCCCTCGATCACGCATCTTGCATTCAAATCTGACGGTTATTTCATCCTCGCTGAAGTTAATGATACTTCAGGTACATGGGACAATTTTGATTGGGATATCGTAGGTATATGTCCTGATACGATCTGTACTGGAGGGCCAAGACCTTACACGAATGATGATTTCACTAACAATGGTGGAAATATCGCTGCTCTGTCCAATGTACGTGCATTTACAGTAGTTCCAGTACCCGCTGCAGTCTGGCTGTTCGGCTCAGGCCTGCTTGGACTGGTTGGCATAGCAAGAAGGCGTCGTGCATAAGCTGACCGGCTAAACAAGTTGTTCATAAAACGGCCCTTTCAGGGCCGTTTTTTTTGCCTCGTAATATTCGCCCGTGTTCCGATATAATGGCGGCATCTAACGGTTTGTTAAATAAGACTTTGTATGAGTACAACATATGAGCGCCAAGGCTGAGCTGGTACAGATGGATATCAAGGCTTACATGAAAGACGTCGGTGAGCGCGCGCGTGCGGCTGCGCGTGATATTGGCAGGGCGGATACCGGCGCGAAGAATGCGGCCCTGCACGCGATCGCTGACCGCATCGATGCCGAGGCAGCAGGTCTGAAACAGGCCAACAGCAAGGATCTGGAGGCGGGCAGGGCCAGTGGCCTGGACGCAGCCCTGCTGGACCGGCTCGAGCTGACCGATCAACGCATTGCGGCGATGTCTGAAGGCCTGCGCCAGATTGCGGCGCTGCAGGACCCGATCGGCGAGATTACCGACCTGGCGTACCGCCCTTCAGGCATTCAGGTTGGGCGCATGCGGGTACCGCTGGGTGTCATCGGCATCGTCTATGAGTCACGCCCCAATGTAACCGCAGACGCCGCTGGACTGTGTCTGAAGGCTGGAAATGCGTCCATTCTACGTGGTGGTTCCGAGGCCATTCACTCCAACCAGGCGATTGCCGCATGCATTCGATCCGGGCTTGAACAGGCCGGCTTGTCACAGCATGTGGTGCAGGTAATTGAGACCACTGACCGTACCGCTGTCGGCGAGATGCTGAAAATGAAGCACAACATCGATGTGATCATTCCACGCGGCGGCAAAGGCCTGATCGAGCGCATCGCCAGCGAATCCGACGTCCCTGTGATCAAGCACCTGGATGGCATCTGCCATGTCTATATCGATGATGAGGCCGATTACAAAAAGGCGGTCAAGGTTGCCTTCAATGCCAAGACCCAGCGTTATGGTACCTGCAATACCATGGAGACCCTGCTGATGGCCGAGTCCGTCGCCGCTGATATCCTGCCGGACCTGTGTGCACACCTTGAGAACGAAGGCGTCGAGCTGCGTGGCTGTGAAAAAACGCGCGCCATTATGGAAGAGGTAAAAGCTGCCACAGATGAAGACTGGGATACCGAGTACCTGGCGCCTATCCTGTCCATTCGCGTGGTCGATGGCATCGATGCGGCCATCGATCATATCAACAGCCACAGTTCGCAACACACCGAATCGATCATCACCGAGAACTACACCACGGCACGGCGGTTCCTGCGCGAAGTGGATTCAAGTTCGGTCATGGTCAATGCCTCCACCCGCTTTGCCGACGGCTTTGAATACGGCCTCGGCGCAGAAATCGGCATCAGTACCGACAAGCTGCATGCAAGAGGGCCTGTTGGACTTGAAGGTCTGACCTCACAGAAGTATGTTGTTCTGGGTGATGGACATATAAGGAAATAACAGGAACTGGGTACTAGGTACTAGGAACTAGGTAACAGACTTTGATACATGCACACAGTAACTCATTCCTAGAATCTAGAACCGAGTACCTAGTAACTGGATTTTCATGATCGGCATCCTCGGGGGTACCTTCGACCCGGTTCATTTCGGCCATCTGCGCCCGGCGCTTGAGGTCATGCAGGCGATTGGCCTGGACCAGGTGCGCTTTGTGCCTAACAGTATTCCTCCACACCGTGAAACGCCCTGGCTGGATGTGAAGAAGCGGCTTGAGTTGCTGAAAACGGCAATCGGAGATCAAGCCGGCTTTGAGCTTGATGAGCGTGAGATACAAAGAAAAGGCCATTCCTATATGGTGGATACGCTGGAATCGCTGCACGATGATTTCCCTGCTGATGCAATTTGCCTGATTCTCGGTATGGATGCGTTTCTTGGCATCAAGCAATGGCATCAGTGGCAACGAGTTCCTGAATTATGTCACCTGGTTGTCACCACCCGCCCCGGGTTCGACATGACTAACGCTTTAATCCAGGAGTTGCCGGTAACGGTTGCAACTACTGCGTCTGAGTTATCTGCACAAGCTTCTGGCAGAATCCTGTTACAATCGGTGACACAGCTTGATATATCCGCAAGCCATATCAGGGAGATGCTGGCAACAGGGCAAAGCGTACGTTATCTGCTACCTGACGAGGTAAACAACAAATTAATGAAGATGGTGAAAAACTGAATATGAGTGTTGATGAACTCAGAGCGCTGGTGATGAATGCACTCGAAGACCTCAAAGCCGAGAATATTGTTGAACTGGACGTGCGCGACAAGACAGATGTTACCGACTACATCATTGTGGCCAGCGGAAATTCCAACCGGCATGTTAAGTCCATTGCCAATAATGTGGTGATGGAAGCGAAAAAAGCGGGGCATCCGCCCATTGGTGTTGAAGGTGAAACTGATGGCGAATGGATGCTGGTCGATCTTGCCGATGTGGTTGTACATGTGATGCAGCCCCAGATTCGTCAATTCTATGATCTTGAAAACCTGTGGCAGGTAGATATATCCAGGCAGCAGGAATCCTTCTAATCTGTGCATATCCACCTGATTGCAGTCGGCCAGAAAATGCCTGCATGGGTTAATCAGGCCTGTGATGACTATCTCACACGTCTACCACGTGAATTGCAGCTCAACACGATTGAAGTGCCGCTGATCAAGCGTGGTAAAAATCCTGATATACAGCGTATCGTTCGTGATGAAAGCAGAAAGGTCATGCAATCTATACCGGCAGGATGCAGCCTGGTTGCGCTGGATGTAAAGGGCAGGAAAGTTTCGACCGAACAGCTTGCAACGACGTTGAATCACTGGATGCAACAGGGTAATGACATTGCCATCGTCATTGGTGGTCCGGATGGTCTCTCGGATGAATTGCTGCAGCAGGCAGGGCAGACATTGTCACTATCTGACATGACTTTCCCGCATCCGCTGGTACGCATCGTTATTATCGAACAGCTGTACCGCGCGTGGAGTATTTTAAACAACCATCCATATCATAGAGCTTGAGCAAGCCCCTGGTGATGATCCTGTACCCCATCTCTGCGTTACATATGTGTTCGAATCCTCATGAATTTGACTATACACTCCGGTTCTGTGCGCATGTGTGCCTTGATCTGATGCACAATCTCATCACTAGTGGCTTACTAACAAAAAAAGACAAATGAGTCGGCAATTAATACTGGCATCAGCTTCACCACGCAGGAAAGAGTTACTGGAGCAGATTGGCGTTGAGTTTCAAGTCCAGCCTGTTGATATGGATGAATCCATGCAGCCAGGAGAGGGTGTGCAGCAACATGTGAAGCGGCTTGCCATAGAGAAGGCGCGCCTTGGATACGTGCGTGCGTCACAGCAGGAAAATGACCTGGCCGTGCTGGCTGCCGATACCGTGGTTGAAATAGAGGGTGAAGTGCTTGGCAAACCGGTAAACAACGGGCAGGCAGCAACTTTTTTAGCTAGACTTTCAGGAAGGAAACACAAGGTGCACACTGCTGTAGCCCTGGTGACTGGCAGTAATGAGCTGATCGAGGTCAGCAGCAGTGAAGTCGAGTTTACGCAGCTATCCGAGCAGCAGATTACTGCTTATGTACAAACGGGTGAACCGCTGGACAAGGCAGGCGGCTACGCGATCCAGGGTATCGCGGCACAGTTCATAGTTAACTTGAACGGCAGCTATTCGGGTGTGATGGGGCTACCGCTGTATGAGACTGCAAAGTTATTCTCAGCCTGTGGTGTTTCTACAAGAATTTAATTATAAATATAAAGAATATTAACAATGTCTATCAGTAAGGAAATCCTGGTCAATATTACGCCGCAGGAAACTCGTGTTGCCATCCTGGAGAACGGTATGGTTCACGAGATATATATCGAACGACGACGCAGCAAAGGACTGGTTGGTAATGTGTACAAGGGAATGGTTGCTCGTGTGCTGCCGGGTATGGAAGCGGCCTTTATCGAAGTGGGACTTGAGCGCGCGGCTTTTTTACATGTGTCCGATGTCGCACAGGCTCGTCAGAATGGGAATGGTGGCGCTTTGCCACATATCAGCCAGGTATTACGCGAGGGGCAGGAGTTGCTGGTGCAGGTCATCAAGGATCCCCTCGGAACCAAGGGTGCACGACTGACGACCAATATAACAATTCCTTCGCGATACCTGGTGTTTATGCCGAATTCAGACAACGTGGGTGTTTCATCGCGTATTGACAGTGAAGAAGAAAGAGAGCGTCTGCGTAACATGCTCTTATCCCAGGATGAGCGTCCTGCAGATTCAGGCTATATCATTCGCACTGCGGCCGAGATCGCCACCACGGAGTCTATTTCCAGCGATGTTACCTACCTCAACCGTGTATGGGAGGCGGTTAATCGCAAGGCAAAAGATGTTACGGCAGGCTCCGTTGTGCATAAAGACCTTCCGCTCTATCTGCGCGTACTGCGTGATATGGTTGACGAGGATCTGGAGAAAATACGTGTGGATTCAAGAGAAACATACTCGATCATGAAAGAGTTCGCGCAGACATATGTGCCCGAGGTTGCTGATGTCGTTGAGCATTACCCCGGCGAGCGCCCGATTTTCGATTTACATGGGGTTGAGGATGAGATTCAAAAGGGGCTGGAACGAAAAGTTCACCTGAAGTCAGGCGGGCACCTTGTTATAGACCAGACTGAGGCAATGACGACGATTGATGTAAATACTGGTGCCTTTGTAGGTAACAGAAATCTTGAAGAAACGATATTTAAAACCAACCTGGAAGCAGCACAGGCGATTGCCCGTCAATTACGTCTGAGAAACCTGGGTGGTATTGTTATTCTTGATTTTATCGACATGGTTGAAGAAGAGCACAAAAGGCAGGTCATGCGTGCGCTTGAGAAGGCCCTGGAGAAAGACCATGCGCGTACCCAGGTGTGCGAGGTATCGACACTGGGTCTTGTCGAAATGACACGTAAAAGAACACGGGAAAGTCTGGAACATGTGCTGTGCACTGTTTGTCCAATATGCGAGGGACGTGGTACGTTGAAATCAGCAGAAACCGTTTGTTATGAAATATTCAGGGAAATTTTACGTGAAGCGAGGCAGTTTGATGCCAAGGAGCTGCTGGTGCTGGCTTCGCAGGATGTAGTGGATCTTCTGGTTGATGAAGAATCAGGAAGTCTTGCAGAGCTCGAAGATTTTATCGCCATACCTATCAAGTTCCAGGTTGAGGCGATGTTTACACAAGAACAGTATGATGTCGTGATTATGTGAAGCACGTCACCACACGCCATAGTTACATAAATTAAAATTCATAGATGGGCTGGATAAGAAAAATCCGTATCTGCCTGATTACTTCCGTGGCAGTCGCACTGATAGTACTGGCTGTCGCCTTCACGGTGCTGCGTTCATTATTGCCTTATGCAACAGGGTATATCGCTGAAATAGAACAGGGCATCAGTGATCAAATAGGTCTACCAGTCAGCATTGGTTCACTTGATGCAGATATGCACTGGTTTACGCCAAGGCTCAAGGTGCTCGACCTTGTAATTTATAAAGAAGATGGCAAGGAAAAGTTATTCACGTTAAATGAGGCCAATTTCTCCCTCGCTTATATAGATTCGATCAGGTTTATGGTGCCAATGGTGGGAGATATCAGCCTGCATGGTGCGGAGCTTTTCATTGAGCGCCATCCCAACGGTAAGTGGGTCATTCAGGGCTTCGAAATTCATGAGAGAGAGTCCTCTAAAGATTCGGAAGAATTGATCGAGCTATTACTGAGTGCGGACATCGCGCTTATCGACAGTCAGATACACTGGCGTGATTTTACCGGTAGAAGCCGTAACATAGATTTTGATGGAGCCAGTGTTTTACTGGAGAATTATCTTGGTAAACAATACTTCGAGATTGATGTTGGGTTACCTGCAGATCTTGGTGAAAGGTTCCGCATTGTAGCGAAGCTGGATGGAGATCTCAGGGACCTTCTCAAGCTTGAGGCCCAACTGCATGTCAGCGGGACCGGGCTGGTATTCAACAACTGGGTCAATACGACAAGAATCAAGGAGTTTGTAAATGGTAGTGGCAAGCTGGATGTGGCTTTCTGGGTACATATCAATAAAGCGGAAATTACCCGATTTTCCAGCAATATCAATGCCACGGACCTGGTTCTTGTAAATGTTAATGATCGTAGTAAGCAATGGTCTGCAAACCGACTGCAAACAAAAATATTCTGGCGTCTTCTTAATCAAGGCTGGCGTCTTGATGTGCGTGATTTACAGTTGCAGAAGGAAGGCGCATTATGGAATGAAGTAGCGGATATTGTTATTGCAAATGATGAGAAGGACTGGCGGATACTAGCCAGTTATATAAAACCGGCTGACATCGTGCCATTGATAAACGTTCTTCCTGAAGTTGTTGATGTGTCTGTATTCAACAATTATCTTGGCTATGTGCCAGCAGGTGAATTTGTTAATTTTGAGGCAGTCTTCTCTGAAGATGAAATCCCTGATCTTCAGTTGAGTACTGGATTCAGTGATCTGGGTTTGAATATCGCGGATCGTGGTATAGACGTTAAAGGTCTTGATGGTGAGCTGTTAATCGACAGCAACAAATCTGAATTGCTGATTGAATCCAGTGGTGTGACGGTAAAAGCCGGCGAATTACTCAGATGGCCGCTTGAGCTGGATAACATCAATGGCAAAGTGGCTATAGATATGGAAAATGGCGTACTCAAGCTTGAGTCACCAGAGCTGTATATTAAAAACCAGCACATCGAAACAGTTACGCGCGCGTTTGCCGAAATATCATCGGATAAGAAAATCTTTCTCGATATGCATAGTAATATCGCAAATGGTATTGGCAAACATGCATACAGGTATATTCCGGCATCCATTTTATCCGAAGGGATTGTGAACTGGCTCGATAACGCATTTATTGATGGGTATGTGCCTTCTGGCAGCTTTATCTTTCGTGGTATCGCTAACGAGTACCCTTTTGATGATCATCAGGGTGTGATGCAGGTGCTGTTTGATGTCGAAGATGGACAGCTGCATTTCCTCGATGGTTGGCCTGATGTTAACAACTCTTCTGCAAAGGTGCGATTTCACAATGCATCATTATTTGTAGACGATGCCCGTAGTAGTGAGAAAAGTGGCGCTGAGGCGCTGGTTAATGCATGTATTCCTGATCTCAGGGATGCAGTGCTGTCGGTGTCAGGTAATGTCAGAGCACCGGCTGATGAGCTCCAGCAATATATATGGAATAGTGGGTTGGACCGGATACTTGGGCGAGCTGTTGATCAATTTCAGGCAAGTGGCCAGGCCGAAATTAATCTCGAGATTAATGTACCACTGGGTAAACAAAGAAAAGAAGTAGACCAGCTTCAGGCCAGGGGGGATATTACCTTCCTGGATAACGAACTGTTTTTCCCGATTACAGATTATCTTGTAACCGATCTCAATGGTAAATTGTCATTTACCACGACGAGTTTATACGGCGAAGATATTAGCGCTATTTTCAGTGGTCAGCCAGTTAGTATTGATGTGTCAAGCAGTGATGATGAGGCTGGTCCGGAAACACAGTTTCACATAAGTGGGAATTGGCATGTTGAGTCATTGTTGAAGAAATTTAACTGGAATTATCCTGCCATACTCGGTGGGAAATCGCATTGGGATGTGGTTTTACATGTTCCACACAAAGTAACAGATTACAACATCATGTTCGAAGCATCATCAAACCTTGAAGGTGTCAATATAGGTGTTTCGGAAATTATTAATAAATCGGCCGGACTGGGTATTCCAGTAGCAATTAATCTAAAAATGCTCGGAAATGCGTTGCAATTAGCGGTTACTTCAGCCGACAGACTGGATTTGCAGGCAACTTATGATGATAATAACTGGCAGTTCGATGTTGCTTCGCCGGTAGTTACCGGTAATGGAAAGATAAATGCAGACCTTGATATAAATACCACGGGTAAATTTGATCTCGAATTTCTTAATCTTTCCGCATTCATGAGCGGTGATGGAGAGACGGCAAGAAAATGGAAGCTAAAAGCTTCAAACATACTTTCCTTGCGTGTAACA
The DNA here is from genome assembly GCA_964600755.1 of uncultured Thiotrichaceae bacterium. Classification (GTDB taxonomy): domain Bacteria; phylum Pseudomonadota; class Gammaproteobacteria; order SZUA-229; family SZUA-229; genus JABDQW01. Next base: position 3,003 of record CAZRKQ010000163.1, on the reverse strand, counting down.
ACTGAATCATTTTTATGGAGGAACTGGCGGTTAAGTAATGTGGAGTTTGAGACTGACCATCACCCGCGTGGAATGGTGATAAACAAAATAAGTATCAACGATCCGCGTATACAGGTAACCGGCAAAGGAAGCTGGTTAAGAAGATCCTGGCGCCTGGATGAAGAAACGACTTTCAGTTTTAAGGTTTCAAGTTCGAATATCGGGGATACATTGCAGCATCTGGGTTACTCACGCTATGTAGACAAGAGCAAGATGCAGGCCACGCTACATTGGAATTGGCCAGGTGCCCCCTACAGATTTAACTGGGGTTCGCTATCAGGAAATATGAGTGTTGAATTTAATAACGGGATTGTTTCTGATATCGATCCGGGTACTGGAGGGCGTTTCCTGGGATTATTCAATCTACTGCATTTGCCCAAGAGACTGGGTCTCGATTTTAAAGATGTATATAAGAAAGGCTTTGTGTTTGATTCTATTGCGGGAACGTATGTTTTTGGTGGTGGTGATGCGGTAACACAGGATACGGAAATACTGGCATCAGCAGCTGATTTGACAATGATGGGGCGGATTGGTGTAGATGATCAGGATTACGATCTTGTTGCCATTGTTAGACCGCACTCATCGGTGGCTACTTTCGCAGGTGGCACCCTGGTCGCAGGACCAACAATAGGTGTAGGTCTGGTATTATTGCAGGAAATATTTGGTCTTGATTTGTTGGGTAAGGATATATATAAAATTCAAGGCCCATGGAGTGATCCAGTAGTCGATCAAATATCCGGTGATAATGAAGAAGAAGAACCCGAAGATCTATTTAATGAATTTGAGTAACCCTGGAAAAACATTTTCGATGCGCGTAGCGCAATTTGTTATGATTGCATTATTTGCATATAACACAGCAGGTGCTGCACCTGTTGAAACTGAATTACACGCCGAGCAATGGGAATTATCACGAAACGGTGAACGTTTGCTTGGGATTAGCGGAATGGCAGAAGTTTTTAAAGAGTGGTCCTCAGATGATCGACAACAAATTGAGCTGCAGTATCCCGGCGGTGAAGAAGGTGAACTCTGGGTTTATCAGTTAATGGACTGGCTGGTGGCATTAGGCATACCGTCAAATAATCTTGTTGCGGTGCCAGGCAGTGGTCAGGAAGATGTAATACGTTTGCGAGTCATCAGATCAGGAGAGAATTTCAGGTGAGTGTTGTTGCGGCAATTCAAATGGCTTCAGGCCCGAATGTTAAGGCTAATCTGGAAGAGGCAGAGAGGCTGATCAAGACAGCCGTTCAACAGGATGCTGAGCTGGTTGTCTTGCCGGAAAATTTTGCAATTATGGGCATGACGGAAGTGGACAAAGTTGCTATTGCAGAAACAGCCGGTGAAGGGGCTATCCAGCAGTTTCTCTCACAGCAGGCAAGTAAGCATAAAGTCTGGATTGTAGGGGGGACTATGCCCATTGAGTCCAGTGTAACAGGTAAGGTCTACAGTGCCTCACTGCTGTACAATGACAGCGGCGACATGGTCGCGCGTTACGACAAGATACATTTGTTTGATGTGGTGCTTGACGACAGTAATGAAAGTTACAACGAATCTGAAACAATCGAATCTGGTGATGATGTGGTTGTGGTAGATACACCATTCGGCAAACTTGGCATGGCTGTTTGTTATGATCTTCGCTTTCCTGAGCTTTTCAGAGCAATGGCTGATGTAGGTATGGAGATATGCGTACTGCCATCGGCTTTCACCAGCCTGACCGGAAGGGCGCACTGGGAATCGTTACTACGTGCGCGTGCGATTGAGAACCTGTGTTACCTGATTGCGCCCGACCAGGGCGGATATCATAAAAATGGTCGTGAAACATATGGCGACAGCATGATTATCGATCCATGGGGTGTTGTGCTGAATCGGCTGCCACATGGTACTGGCGTCGTGGTTTCAGATATAGATCTGGAAAAACTACGCAAAACCAGGAAGAATTTTCCCGCTTTGCAGCACAAGCGCCTTGACTGCAAAATCTCCTATTCCTGATCGTTCTGCCTGGTGCTATAGCGCGTTTCATCCGGGTCACGAAACTGTTGCCGCTGTTATCCCATATATTTGATTTACCGCAGAGGCGCGGAGACGCAGAGGATATTGATTGTTTGTAGGAGCGACTTTAGTCGCGAATGTCGAGCATTCGCGACTAAAGTCGCTCCTACGTAAAACTTTATAAATCTCTGCGTCTCCGCGCCTCTGCGGTGAAATAATGTATTTTTAGAATAAGCGAATTTTGCGTTGTTTGCGGCAAAATAATATTAATTGCCACTCTTTACTCGCCACTCACCACTGATATCTCCCGCAGGTATTTGAATAGCTTCCTCGAAGCGGCTGGTGGTTTGTTGGCAGAGGCTTCTTTCGTTGCCTGGCGAACAAGGTTGTGAACATGATGTCGATCCAGGGCTGGATGTTGCCGGATTATTTCTCCCAGTACTTCCTTGTCATTTTCGATAAGTCGGTCACGCCATCTTTCAATCTTTTTGAATTGCGCAGTGTTGGTGTCGTTTCTATGGATGATGCTGTTCAGCTGATTTTCGATGCTGTCACTGTCGCATGTGCGCATGATCTTGCCAAGATATTGCCGCTGTCTTTTCAGTGCACTGTTTGAGCTGATGCGGCGTGCTTCATGCAATGCATCTTCGAGCTCGCCGGGCAGGTCGATAAGTGCCAGTTCCTCGGGTTTGAGTTTCAGCAGTCGATCGCTGATTTTCTGCAAAGTATCACAATCGCGTTTACGTTGTGATTTGCTGACCCATTCTTCCTCTGTGTTGTCACCAGTCGTCATCATCAAATATATCGTCATCGCTGCTATCAGTCAGGGTCAGCGTATTGGTTTTACCATCATTTTCGAAGGTAACGTCTTGAAGAAGTAATGTTGATTTGAGTTTGCCATTTTTCCAGTGTTCATATTTTACAGGGATATTATGATATTCGGGAAGCATCCACACATAAATAACCCTGTCTCTTTCG
>CAZRKQ010000162.1:0-7169 GCA_964600755.1 uncultured Thiotrichaceae bacterium | reverse complement strand
GCGAATTAGGATGCCTATGCACCCGAAGGGTGAAACACAGGGACGTGTTTCATCAACATGCGTACGCAGAGACGCTACAGATGTGCATGGAACGAAATAGCGCCCCACCAAATAGACTGTCTTCGATTCAAATCGAGCTTCTGGTTTTCTAATCATGCGGTTACCCGGGTTACGCAGCGGCCTGGAGAGAAATGCGGGTTAGTGACCCCCGGTAAAAGGTACGAATATGACCGGGATAATCTGTTGTGTGGTGATGGCGCCGGTGTGGTCTTTCTTGACCAGCGTCAGTTGCTGGGTCTGAAAACGTGTGCCGACAGGTATCACCATGGTACCGCCGTTTTTCAGTTGTCTGACCAGTGGTGGTGGAATATGACTGATACCTGCAGTGACAATAATGCTGTCAAACGGCGCATGCTCTGGCCAGCCATCGTAGCCATCGGCTATGCGGGTGGATACGTTGTTATAGTGAAGATCTTTAAACACCTGTTTTGCAGCATGACCCAGTTTATCGATGATCTCGATACTGTAAACCTCTTTAACCAGTCCGGATAACACGGCAGCCTGGTAGCCAGAGCCGGTACCGATTTCAAGTACCTTGTGATCTGGGCGAGGCTCAAGCAAGTCCGTCATTAAAGCGACGATATAGGGTTGTGATATCGTCTGTCCGTAGCCAATAGGCAAAGGCCTGTTCTCGTATGCCTCGTCGCGTATCTGCGGCGGCACGAATAAATGCCTTGGTACAGTACTCATGACTTGCATAACACTGTCACTGACCGAGTCTTTGTCAATGTATCTCACCAGTCGACGTGCGTCCGCAGCTATTTCTTCGGCCATCAATTGCCGCTGGCTGGCGTATTTATCGATTTCCTGTGCAGTAGCAGCCGACAGTGCCAGCAGGCAGGAGAGAAATACTATAATCCGGGAATGCTTCATATGATGTATTTTTGGTGATTATTTTGTGGTTTTCAAGTACAGGGATGCTAATACAGATGCTGTTGATATTTCCAGCCCAAAAACAATAGATATGACCGGTTATCGGATGATTTGATCCAAATCATTGTCGAATTACTTTAGAAAGTATATAAAAAAGGGTTAAGCAGATAATTTATTTTAAGGCAGGAAATATGAGTGAAGATCATGCAAATGCACTGGCTGAACTGGCCAGTGACAGGGACACGCCTGAACTCGCATCGATGAAAGAGATAAAGAGCCTGGGTAAAAAGAATATTTTTGCCAATGCGAATTATCCTTACAAGACGAAGATGGAGCGAGGTGAATATGAAGATACCAAGCAGCAATTACAGATAGAATTGCTCAAAATGCAGGGATGGGTGAAGGAAACAGGTCAGCGTATTGTTATTCTGTGCGAGGGTCGTGATGCCGCCGGCAAGGGAGGCACCATCAAGCGATTCATGGAGCATCTGAATCCACGTGGCGCTCGTGTCGTAGCACTGGAAAAGCCTTCCAACGAAGAATTGGGACAGTGGTATTTCCAGCGTTATATCAAGCATTTACCGACAGAAGGTGAAATCCTGCTGTTTGACCGTTCGTGGTACAACCGCGCGGGTGTAGAGCGAGTCATGGGATTCTGCCAGCCCGGGGAGTACCTCGAATTTATGCGCCAGGCGCCCGAGCTGGAAAGAATGCTGGTACGTTCGGGTATCCAGTTCTTCAAGCTGTGGTTCTCGGTCAGCAGAAATGAGCAGTTCAGGCGTTTTCAGGGACGTCAGCATGATCCGTTAAAACAATGGAAATTGAGCCCGATTGACATGGCATCGCTCGACAAATGGCAGAATTATACTGAAGCGAAAGAGGCCATGTTCTTCTATACCGATACCGCTGATGCACCCTGGACCGTGGTCAAGTCCGACTGTAAGAAACGTGCACGCATCAACGCCATGAAGTTTGTGCTTAACCAGCTTGATTATCCCAACAAGAACAAAAAGGTGGCAACACCTCCGGATCCGTTGATTGTTGGATCAGCCAAATACATTTATGAAACGGGTGAGCATTATCTAGAAAGCAGCCCAATAGAAAGTGAAGGAGAATAACAAATGCACCAATCAGATCATGCGCAGGCAATGGCAGATCGTTTTCGTGAACTTGTCGAAGAAGCCGGTGATAGTTTGCCTGTAAATCACTACGACGAGCTGAGGTTGATTATCGAGGCGGGTCTTGACACTGCTCTTGTTGAAGTCATGGAAAAGATTGCAAGCCAGCTATCAAAGATGTCACACGACATTCAGAACAAGGCCGAATTTTTTAATTAATTTGTACTGGCCGCGACCCGATCTGACAAACACCGTCAGATTTCACATCGTCGGCATACGTCTGTACTGTAGATTTAAAATCCTGTTATCTCGCAGAGGCGCAGAGCACGCAGAGGTAACTCGTATTAATACCTGATGAAACAATAGCGTTACATTGGCATTCCTCTGCGATCTCTGCGCCTCTGCGAGAGCATTTATTCTGTATCAAGTTCTTATTGCATAGAGGTAATATCTTCCTTGTGAAAAGATCATCGTCCAGGCAAATCTGACACTTAATGCCAGATTAAGCCCTGACTATTACAATTAATTTCACTTAAGATGCGCGTTATAGTTATTTCTCTATAACGCGCATCTGGTTGAAATCTATTTAAGCATTTCTTCAACTTCCTTTTCAGCTTCAATCCAGTGATGGTTGTCCTGGTCACCAGGAAAGCCGGCCTTTTCCCATTTGTAATACGCGTGCACGGCGATCATCATGCGTCTTTCATCATCCGAGATACTGGATTTCTTTTTCTTTGGTTGAGAGCCTGTTTTAGTTGCAGATTTTAATGCTGTCTTGTTAGCTGCCTTTTTCTTTGAAACTTTCTTTTTAGCAACCTTCTTTTTTGTAACTTTCTTTTTTGCCACTTTTTTGGAAGAAGTGACAGTTTTACTTGCTGTTTTTGTGTTGTCTGATTTGGCCATGCCTGAAACGCCCTTTATTGTTGTAAGTTGTTGCTGATTATCACTGTGTGTCTCAAGAGAAATCTTGACGCACGTCAACAAAATCCAATTGCACCAGTGAGGTGCGGGATTATATAGGTTTGCACTACTTTAGAGCTCATTGATTTCTAAATTTATACCTGAGATTGTTCCTGATCTTGCAGCAGTCAAGCATTATTAGTACTGCCAGAATAGTGCAAATACTTGAAATAATTCCTGCTAGCGTAAATGCGTCAAAAATAAAGTCCATTTTTCCTCCGCTGAAATAGTCGAATATTATAATTATTGTTCTAACTTAATGCAGAAACCGTGCCATAGTAGTATTTGAACTATGCTATCTAAAACTTGTTTCGATAATTTGAACTTGAATGAAATTCGCCATGTGAAACACAGGAGATCGATTAATGCATATCAGTATTGATAATTTCCCACCTGGAACAACAGTAGAGGATGTTCGGGAGTTCCTCGGGTCCAGTGACGAGACCGAGAATATACGGCTTACCGATGCGGGCAATGCCGAAAATGTTGTTGCCGTGGTCGCTGTCATTTCCAGTCAAACCGGTGCAAATGCGATGGCCGAATTTATCGATGGCCGGTTTTTCAAGGAAAGGCGCCTGTCAGCGATCGCACTGGCATTATTGAAAGAATAATCAGCCATGGGGACTATGACTAAGTTGAGTCATGGCGTCTAACCGCATCGACGACCCGCATCGCTCATGAAATGGACTGTAGTCAACAAGAAATCGCTTTATCGTGGTTTTTTCAAGCTCACTGGATTCAAGTTAAAACATGACTTGTTTGATGGCGGAGAAAGCCCGCTGCTATATCGTGAGTTGCTGGACCGGCACCAGGCCGCAGCCGTTTTGCCCTATGACCCGGTGCGTGACGAAGTGGTTCTGATTGAACAGTTTCGTATTGGTGCAGGTGATGATCCGACCGGCCCATGGTTGATTGAAATCATTGCAGGATTACGTGAACCCGGTGAATCTGCCGAGGAACTGATCCATCGCGAAGCGGTTGAAGAAGCCGGGTGCGAAATCTCTAACATCATTCCCATCCATCATTATTACTCGAGCCCCGGCAGCAGCAACGAACAGGTACAGGTTTATTTTGCCCGTACCGAGACTGAAAGCCTTGGTGGTGTTCATGGCATAGATGAAGAAGGCGAAGATATCCGTGTGCACGTGGTCAGCAGTGACAAGGCCTTTGAGTGGCTGGACCAGGGACGGATTGATTCGGCATTGCCCATTATCGCGCTGCAGTGGTTCCGCCTGAACCGCGACGTGATACGCAAACAATGGCTTTAAATGACGGAATCGTTATTTCAAACATGTGATTTACCGCAGAGGCGCGGAGACGCAGAGAAATGAAATATTATTTAGGAAATTTTCTATTTCTTTTAAGTAACAACTCCAGTAGCTTTAGCAACAGGCGTTACATTTAAAAACAACCTCTGCGTCTCCGCGCCTCTGCGGTGAAATAATGTCTTTGAATATGGAATTATTCCCGGATTGCGCTGGGCTACATCCTGGCAACAGGTTTTCCTCGCCACTCACCCCTCGTCCCTCAGCCCTGTACAAAACCGTGCCGGGCCTTGTTGGCATCTTCCTGTTTTCTGAATTGCAGGAACCTCGGTAGACAACGTAGCCCGGATGAAGTGAAACGTAATCCGGGGGTGTTGACGTTAATGAAAGATGGAGGTATTTACTCTCGCAGAGACGCTGAGTACGCAGAGGGATTATTTAAGGATGCAACCACTCGAAACACCTCTGCGCTCACTGCGCCTCTGCGAGAAATAATAATATCAATGGATCAGGTAAAGCCGTGGCGGGCTTTGTTCTTATCTTCCTGTTTTCTGAATTGCAGGAACCTCGGTAGAAACTTGTCCCAGTCAATGATATGCGAGTCCAGTTCGGGGCCATCGATACAGGCATGCTTGCGTACCATTTTGCCATCGATGTTTACCGGCACCATGCATGCACCGCACATTCCGGTGGCATCCACCATGATTGAGTTAAGGCTCGCTACTGTCTTTACGCCGTAAGGCTTTGTGAGGTCGCTGACGGCGCGCATCATCAGCGGTGGACCGATGGTGACAACTTCAGCGATGGTGCGGCCTGTGCCGGCCTTCATGCTTTCCAGCATCTCTTCCAGCGGGCCGGTGACAAAACCATTGATGCCGAAGCTGCCGTCATTGGTGGTATAGATAACATCGAGCATCTCAGGATACTCGGCCTGCAACAGTCCGATGCGTTGATCGGGTTCGGCCCAGAACATCAGGTCCTTTGTGCGGAAGCCTGCAATCAGGGTGACGTGATTACCCATACGCAGGTGTTCGCGCATGATCGGATAGACCGGCGGCAGGCCAACGCCGCCTGCGGTGAATACCACTGTCTCGTTGTTGTCGTAGCGGTGCAGCTGGCTGGGCAGGCCAAGAGGTCCGGCGATGCCGGCAAAGTCATCGCCCTCTGACATCTGGTTAATCATTATCGAGCTGCTGCCCAGGCTTTGCACGACCAGGTCGATGGTGCCTTGCTCTGCGTCCCAGTCCGCCAGGGTCAGCGGAATCAGCTCGCCCTTGTCCCATCCCAGCACGCGTGTGAACTGGCCGGCGCGCGCCGACTTTGCGATCAGCGGCGAGTAGACGACGAATTCGACGATACCTTCCGCCAGCTCGATCTTCTGCAGAATATCCTGTGGCGCCTGGCCTTTTTCAGTGTAGCGTTCCGCGCTGGCCACCAGGGATTTGATCTCGCTCTCGCTAAAAGGAACATTGCCGGCAATCTCGCGAGCAGCAGCCTGACCGTCGCCGGCAGCCTTGATCGCGGTTGAACCGCCACGGTTGGCATCACCGCCGGTATAAACGTCATCTATCGATGTTTCCTGTGAGCCGGATTTGACTTCGATGGTGCCCCATTTACTGGTCTTGAGTCCCGGCTCCGCGTCCTTGACGATCGGGTTGGAGGCATTGCCCAGCGCCATGATCACCAGGTCTACCGGGATTTCCTCGGTTTCACCGGTGGCTATCGGCCGCCGACGTCCCGATGCATCCGGTTCACCCAGTTCCATCACATCGAGCAGTGCATGAGTGACGAATTGTTTCTTGTCGCTGCCGATGAACTCGCGCGGTGAGCGCAGGACCTTGAGTTCGATATCCTCTTCCAGAGCGTGGTGCAGTTCCTCCACGCGCGCCGGCATTTCATCCTGGGTGCGACGGTAAACGATGCTGACCTTGCCGCCCAGGCGACGTGCCGTGCGCGCCGCATCCATCGCAGTGTTGCCGCCGCCGATGACGATAACATGCTTGCCCCGGGTTTCCGGCAACGGTGTTTCATAGTCCTCTTTATGCGCCTTCATCAGGTTGACGCGGGTGAGAAACTCGTTAGCCGAGAGTATGCCGTTCATGTGTTCGCCTGGAATGTTCATGAAGCGCGGCAGGCCTGCGCCGGTGCCGATGAACACCTTCCAGAAGCCAGCCCGTTTAAGCGCCTCAAGGGTGGCGGTTTTACCGACGATAAAGTTGGTGACGAACTTGCCCCCCATCTGGTTGATCTTCATTACGACATCGTCGATCAGATCGTTGGGCAGACGGAATTCGGGAATGCCGTAGCGCAGTACGCCGCCGAGTTCGTGAAAGGCCTCGAACACGGTGACCGGGTAGCCTTCCTTCGACAGCAGGTAAGCATTAATCAAACCGGCGGGGCCGGAACCGACCACGGCGATGGGCGGTTTTTCTGCTTTCGCCCAGGGGTTGGCGAAATCCTTGATTTCGAAATTTGCATTCGCATTGAGCACCTTCTCACTCTGCGGCAGGTACCACTCCAGCTGGCCGATCTCGATGGGACGTTCGTTATGGGTGCAGACGCCCTGGCACTGGATCTCCTGCGGGCAGACCCGCCCGGTAACATTGGGCAGGGGATTGGCTTCCTTGATCAGCTGGAAGGCCTGTTTGAACTTGCCTTCGCCCATCAGGTGAATCATCTCAGGGATGTGGATCTTGACCGGGCAGCCACCTTCGTTTTCACCGCCGTCCATTTTCGGCAGACCGAGTTCACAGGGCCTGTCATCGCACTGCTTGTCCCGTAACACCTCCAGCCAGACAAAAAGTTCAACTTCACGGAAGCTGTAGCCCAGGCCCATGTAACCCATATATCCCTGGTTCACCAGGTCGAAGTCATCGGCGCGTTCATGCGGCGC
>CAZRKQ010000161.1:0-1628 GCA_964600755.1 uncultured Thiotrichaceae bacterium | reverse complement strand
AACGTCGGTCACAAAATGCGAGGTCACCGCGCCGGTGCCCAGGGTTTCGTATTCGGCCATTGAAATGGTTTGTAAATGCGCCAGCAATTTTTTACGGATGCGAAAGCTGATGTCCTTGGCGATAGTTGTAAATTCCCGGGTCTGCAGTACCGCCAGCATCAGGGACGCCAATCGTAACGCCATGGTTACCAGCATCACCGTGACAATAATGGCTACCGGCCCATGCCAGGGAGTGGGCAGAGCAGCCTGTAGAAACGCGACAATCTTTCCGGGTTTATCGAGCAGGACTTCATCGACCAGCATCGGCATCAGCATCGGCACAGGTACACTCAGCACGGCAGACATAATCGCGATGGCATTAGCAGCAACTAATGTCGATTTGTGTTGTCGTATTATGTCAAGTATGTATGACCAGTTCATTCAGAAAGCCAGCTTAACGATATAGAGGTGTAGTTTGACACAGAACCAAAAACAAGCGCTTTTCATGACTAATATCAATATCTTAGTTGCTTTTCAGCGCGATTTCGCGCATTATCAGCAGCTCCTTAAATGATAAAAATGAAAATATATTCCCAAATAATACTTGACTTTTGTCATATTTGGGAAAATAATCCCAGACATGGAAGATACAAACAACAAAACACTGACAACAGCCATCCGCCAGATCCTGCGACCGCTGGTACGTATTCTATTGAGAAACGGAATCTCCTGCGGCAGTTTTGAAGAAATGGTACGTAAAGCTTACGTTGATGAAGCCTTTGCCCAGGCCCTGCGAAATAATAGCAAAGCCACGGTCTCAAGTGTTTCTGCCGAGACAGGCCTTTCCCGAAAAGAAGTGAAACGCCTGAATGAAGCTGATCTTAGCGACAGCAAGAATACCGAGCAGAAATATAACCGCGCTATTCGCGTGATCAGCGGCTGGCTCAATGATCCGCAATTTGCCTATGAAGAAGGCAACCCCAGGGCTCTGTCAATGGACAGTTCCGATGCATCGTTCGCCAACCTGGTCAAACAGTACAGCGGCGACATCCCCACCAAGGCCATGCTCAACCTGCTCGAATCTTCGGACTGTGTAGAAATTAAAGACGGCCTGGTTCACCTGGTGAGAAACGCGTATGTACCGGGCAGCGACCCAGAAGAAATAACGCGTATTCTCGGCAAGGATACCAGCCAGCTGATTAATACCATTGACCACAACCTGACAAGCGATGAGAAATCGAAATGGTTCCAGCGAAAAGTTTCCAACCCGCGTATACCGGTAGATGCACTACCTGCATTCAAGGAGTTTTCACGCAAACGTTCACAGACATTACTGGAAGAACTGGACGCATGGCTTAGCCAAAATGAAGCTGACGATAACACTGAATCACGTTATGCCAGCATGAACATTTACTACTATGAGCAAGATACAAAAGAGGATTAAACCATGAATAAATCAATATTACACAGCGCTATAACGGCTGCAATGGCTATCAGTATCGCAGCTTGTAGTAGCGGCAGCGATGTTGCCGGCATTGGCGGCAGCGGTGTAACTCCATCAGCTGTAAAATCATCTGGCACGATTACAGGTTTTGGCAGTGTGTATGTCAATGGCGTCAAGTATGAGACCGACAATACAACTGTATACA
>CAZRKQ010000160.1:0-10941 GCA_964600755.1 uncultured Thiotrichaceae bacterium | reverse complement strand
AATGACGAAGGTGCCGAACTTGCCGGCGCCCGAGTCTTTGCCCAGCTTGTAGAGTATAAAAATCATCAGCAGGATGAGCCCGCCAATGCCCAGTGTCAGGGATATTTCCTCGAATTCCGCAATACTCATGTTGTCTTGATCAGGCCTGAAAAACAGCACGAAGATTATCAAATATAAGAAAATAATAATATGCCAATATTTCATATGGCAGGCGTGATTTGGTGTTAGCGGCGCGAATTTTGGTTTAGATTTTGATAACGGCTGATGTATATTGGTTAGAATATAATTATTCGGCCGATCGGGCCTGAGATACCCTGATCATGCCGACGGGGGGGGGTGAGATGAGTAAGGAAAAAACAACAACTTATAACGGCAAGAACATCGATGTGCAATGGGACAGTCGTTTATGCATTCATATCGGCGAATGCGGCTACTCTGCAGGTGACCTGTTTGTCGGTGGACGCGATCCCTGGTGCCAGCCCGATCTCGCTGCTGATGATGATGTCAAAGACATTGTGCAGCGCTGTCCATCAGGCGCGCTGAGCTATAACGATAAGGCACAGGGTGACAATGAACAGCCTGCCGGGTGTAATACCGTGCAGCTTGTCTACAATGGCCCGCTCTACATCCAGGGTGAATTGCATATCGAAAATGCACCGCAGGATATGCCGGGTGTGAATTACCGCGCCGCACTATGCCGTTGCGGCCAGTCTAAAAACAAGCCGTTCTGTGATAACAGCCACCTCAAGGCCGGGTTTGAGGATTATGGTGCCGTGGGCGAAAAGGGGGATGGCATGGAAACGGAAGGCGGCAAGATGACGATCAAGTCCGTGCCCAATGGCCCGCTGCTTCTTTCCGGTAATTTCGCGATAGTTGCCAGTAGCGGACGCATTGCCTGGCGGGGAAAGCAGGCAGCGCTGTGCAGATGCGGCCATTCTAAAAACAAGCCATTCTGTGATGGCAGCCATAAACAGGCAGGTTTCGAAGCTGATTAACCGACCTTCAGTATTTACCAATAAAAATTACATGAAAAACAATATGTTGCGTTGTTCTTCATGGTCTGGTAATGTTCACTGATGTGGTGCCGAGAAGAGGACTTGAACCTCCACGGGGTTACCCCCACTAGCACCTGAAGCTAGCGCGTCTACCAATTCCGCCACCTCGGCATGGCTTAATCCTGCGATTGCAGGCCGCGAACTTTACCCTGCGCCCCAGTGCTTGTCAATTTGATCTAACCCGTTACAAAATATCGAAATAATGACCCGTAAATCACCGAAAAAGAAGAAAAACACCCGTAACACGTCTGCCAGGAAAAAAGCGCCCGCCAGAAAAAAGGCGCCAGCGAAACGTTACAAAAAAGATCCTGATGCGGCACTTGAAGCCGGCAGATACGAAAATCCAATCGCCAGCAGAAAAATGATCCTGAATGAGATCAAGCGCGAAGGTGCACTGAGCTTCCAGTCACTGGCGGAATGTCTGAATATCAACAAAGATGATCAACTGGACGCCTTGGGCAGAAGACTCAGGGCCATGGTACGTGATGGCCAGCTGGTGCAAAACCGCCGTGGTGGTTATCTGCCGGTTGATGAGTCGCACCTGGTGCGCGGCCGCGTCATCGCACATCCCGATGGCTTCGGTTTTCTGGTGCCCGAAACGGGTGGCGACGATCTCTATCTACACGGTAAACAGATGCGTACGCTGCTGCATGGCGACAAGGCAATCGTTCGAGTCTCGGGTGTAGACCGCAGAGGCCGAAAGGAGGGGGCCGTCATCAGCGTTTTTGAGCGTGCCAACCAGTTCATTGTTGGCCGCCTGTTCATTGAAAGCGGCGTGGCTATTGTTGTCGCCGATAACAAACGCATTACCCAGGACTTTTTGATTCCGGAGGGTTCTCTGGGTGGTGCAGCCAATGGCCAGATCGTCAAAGTTGAAATCACCCAGCAGCCAACATTCAAGCATCAACCGATTGGCAAGATAGTTGATGTGCTTGGTGATCACATGTCACCTGGCATGGAAGTAGACATAGCCATTCACAATTATGGTTTGCCTTATGAGTTTCCTGAGAAGGTCCTCGCTGATGCAAACAAGTGGGGAGACAGTGTGCGCAACAGGGACAAGGCGGGCCGTGTTGATTTGCGCAGCGTACCGCTGGTAACCATCGATGGTGAAGATGCCAGGGATTTTGATGATGCTGTTTATTGTGAACCAGTTGACGCTAACAAGGATTCAGGCTGGCGCCTGCTCGTTGCCATCGCCGAAGTTGCACACTACGTGCAGATAAACTCCGCGCTCGATAAGGAGGCCTATGACCGTGCGACATCAGTTTATTTTCCTGGACGGGTTATACCGATGCTGCCGGAAAATCTGTCCAACGGACTGTGTTCATTAAATCCTGAAGTAGATCGACTCTGCCTTGTCTGCGAGATACGCATATCACAACAGGGCGAGATTGATGACTATACGTTCTATGAGGCTGTGATCAGATCACATGCTCGTCTTACCTATAACAAGGTGGGGGATGCTGTGGTCGAGCGCAAGCCGGCGGCAATCAAAGCAGTAGCTAAAGTGTTGCCGCATCTGGAAAATCTGTACGCCATGTACAAGAGAATGGACAAGGCACGACAGAAGCGTGGTGCGATAGACTTTGATACCATCGAAACCAAGTTCGAATTCACCGATGATATGCGCATCAAAAATATCCATCCGATGGTCAGGAACGATGCCCACAAGATCATTGAAGAATGCATGATTGCAGCCAACATCTGTGCTGCACGTTTTATCTCCCACAACAAGTTGCCCGCGCTGTACCGTGTGCATGAATCACCCGATGACGACAAACTTGAAGATTTAAGGGGGTTTCTTGGCGATCTAGGTCTGCGATTGGGTGCACCTTCAAGAAAAATATCACCGAGGGATTATGCAAAGCTGTCCAGCGCCATCAAAAATCGAGAAGATACCCACTTGATACAGACCCTGATGCTGAGGTCAATGCAACAGGCTTCATACCGCCCTGACAACGTCGGGCATTTTGGCCTGTCCCTGAAACACTATGCACACTTCACCTCGCCAATCAGAAGATACCCTGACTTGCTGGTGCATCGTGCGATCAAGCACATTGTGCAAAAGCGTAAGAAACGTGATTTTCCCTATGACCAGAACACCATGACTATTTTTGGTGAGCATTGTTCTACCAATGAGCGTCGTGCCGACGAGGCAACGCGTGATGCTGAGTTCGCCATGAAGTGCGAATACATGCTCGATAAGGTTGGTACGGAATTTACCGCGCGTGTTACCGGCGTGGTTTCGTTCGGACTGTTTGTAGAGCTGGATGAGTATTACGTAGAAGGCCTGATTCACATTACCAGTTTGCCGAAAGACTATTATGACTTTGACCCGATAACGCATCGGCTGGTTGGTGAAAACAGGGGCATGGTATTCCGTCTGTCCGACAAGGTAAAAGTACGCCTGGCTAATGTTGACATGGATGAGCGCCGTATTGATTTTGAGTTGATAAAATAAGATTAACCGCAGAGGCGCAGAGGGCGCAAAGGTGAAATGTACTTGTTATTTCATAAAATCAGATCATTACATTCGTCTTCCTTTGCGAGCTTGGCGTCTTTGCGAGAGATCATGTCAGTAGCTGTTGATGTCCATCTGTAATTAGGCCACTAACTATGGCTAAACACAAAACGGAAATCATTTTTAGTATTCATGCGGTCGAGTCTGTACTTAGGAGCAGTCCCGAGTCGGTGCTGCAGTTGTGGGTGCAGGCCGGCAGGCACGACAAGCGCATGCAAACGATTCTGGGTCTGGCCGGCACACACGGTGTTTCGGTTGAAACCTGTTCGCGTGATGCCCTGCAGAAAAAGAGTTCAGACCAAAAGCACCAGGGCGTGGTGGCAAAAATCCGTGCAGATAAAACAACACAGCCAGGCCTGAAAGATATTCTGGCAAAGCCGGACTTGCTGTTACTGGTGCTCGATGGGGTACAGGACCCGCACAACCTGGGCGCCTGCCTGCGCTCGGCTGATGCAAGCGGTGTTGATGCCGTCATTGTTTCAAAGAACCGCTCACCCGGACTGACGCCGGTGGTGCGTAATGTCGCCAGCGGTGCTGCTGAATCGACGGCTTTTATACAGGTTTCGAACCTGGCAAGAGCGCTGCAGCAGTTGAAAGATAATGATGTGTGGATTGTTGGCACTGCCGGTGAAGCCGCAACCAGTCTCTATGACAGTAGCGCGAGCAATCGACTTGCTGTGGTCATGGGATCAGAAGGCGAGGGTCTGCGTCGGCTCACCCGCGAAGGCTGTGACGAACTGGTATATATACCGATGCAGGGGCATGTTGAGAGTTTGAATGTTTCAGTGGCTAGCGGCATCTGCCTGTTTGAATACCGGCGCAAACTGGCGGCACAGAATGCCACATAAAGTCAGCCTGCTTGTTCCGGGACTGTGCGGACCGTTGCCCGGGCTTGAAGGCATAGAGGAATCAGCCAGACCGTTACTTGAACTATTAAAACAATTACAGAAGCAACAGGCTGCAGGCGCTGCCTGCTCAAGTCAACTGGCAGAGTTGTTCGGCCTGAAGATTGAAACATCTTTTCCTTATGCGGCTTTAACTCTGCTGGCGCATGATATAGCACCGGGCGACAACTGCTGGATACACGCGGACCCGGTCAATATGCAAGCTGATATGGACCGCGCCATTTTGAGTGACAGTCAAACGCTGCATATAAGACAGGATGAGGCTGAGAGGTTAGTCAACGAGCTCAATGCGCATTTTTCAGCTGATGGCATATCAGTGGTAATGGCAGATAAAAACAACTGGCTTTTCAGGCTGGATGAATGCAATCTTGAAACAACACCATTGCGCGAGGCGGTAGCAAGAAATATTAACCATCTGTTGCCGACAGGTGAGGCTGCAACCGAGTGGAAGCGCTTACTCAATGAAATTCAAATGCTGCTTCATATGAGCGAAGTTAATCAACAGCGTGAAGAAAGAGGCGTGGCGCCAATCAACAGCCTGTGGTTATGGGGTGAAGGCGTGCTCCCGCATCAGGCTGATACCGATATCACTCATGTGTATGCGGATGATGCTGTAACCAAGGGTATGGCGAAACTCAGCCAGATCAAGCATTCAGCGCTGACTGACCCGATCGTGCTTGCCTATGCCATGCAAAATGATGGTCATTCACTTGTATTAATAAATCAGCTGGATGGGCCCTGTAATTATGGCGATACAACAGCCTGGCTCGATGAAATGCTGGAAGTTGTTGCAGACTGGCTCAAGCCGGTAATGGCAACGGCACAAAGTCTTGATGTGGATATCGATATTTATCCATGCAATGGTGTGCGTTATCATTTCAGCAATAACAATAAATTCAACATCAGCAAGCTGATGTTCTGGAAAAAGGACCGTCTGCAGGACTATGTCGAAACACAGTAGAGTACGCAAAATACATCGCCGCAACCTTGGAGTATCTGACGAACTCCAGAATACATCATTACACCCGTTGCTGAAGCGAATCTATGCAAACCGTCATATCAACAGCCTTGCCCAGGTTGATTACTCGCTTGATCGCCTGATCAATTACAAACAGCTCAAGGGTATCGATGCGGCGGCTAATGTCGTTGCAGAAGCAATAATCAATGATCAGCAAATCCTCATCGTAGGGGATTACGATGCTGATGGCGCGACCAGTACAGCCCTGGTTGTGCGTGCGCTCATCAGCTTTGCTGCGGCCAACGTTAATTACCTGGTGCCAAACCGGTTTGAATACGGCTATGGACTGACACCTGAAATTGTCGAAGTTGCCAGTGAATTTTCGCCGCATGTACTGATCACCGTTGATAATGGCATATCCAGTATAGAGGGTGTAAACGCAGCACAGCAGCACAACATCAAGGTCGTGGTGACAGACCATCATTTGCCGGGGCGGGAGTTGCCCGATGCGGATGCCATTGTAAATCCCAACCAGCCCGGTTGTGACTTTGCCAGTAAATCTATTGCCGGCGTTGGTGTTGCTTTCTACCTGATGCTGGCCGTCAGGGCCGCATTAAGAAACAGGGGCTGGTTTACTGCTGAACGGCTTGAACCCAATATGGCAGACCTGCTTGACCTGGTCGCGCTGGGAACGGTTGCCGATGTTGTGCCGCTGGATGAGAACAACCGCATCCTGGTCGAGCAGGGCATCAGACGAATTCGCGGCGGTAAAACCAAAGCCGGGATCCGTGCACTGTTCAATGCGGCCGGCAAGGACATCAGGGCATGTACCAGCACAGATCTTGGCTTCTTCATCGGACCCAGGCTAAACGCAGCAGGGCGGCTCGAAGACATGTCCGCAGGTGTTGAGTGTCTTATCACGGATTCACTTAGCGTAGCCGAGAACATCGCAACAGAATTGAATAATCTGAATACTCAACGCAAGCACATAGAGCAGGGCATGCTGACGCAGGCGCTTGATGATATGAATTCACTTCTCGACACGCTGGAGAGTGACCAGCTGCATGCCGGACTATGTCTTTACAATAGCGAATGGCACCAGGGTGTGATCGGGCTGCTGGCCTCCAGGATCAAAGAGCGCTTTCACCGTCCGGTTGTTGCATTTGCGAATGCGAATGATGATGCCGGCAGTAACGAGATCAAGGGCTCTGCACGTTCAATACAGGGGCTGCATATTCGTGATGTATTCGATTCAATCGCTGCGCGAAATCCCGGCTTGATACAGAAATTCGGTGGTCATGCCATGGCGGCAGGATTGAGCATCAGCAAGGGCAATTTCGATGCATTCAAACAGGCATTTGAACAGGAAGTCGAATCGCTGTTGTCTGAAGATGAGCTTGAGGAAGTGGTGGAAACCGACGGCAGCATTGAGCCGGATCATATGTCGCTGGAAACTGCGGAAGTGATCGAATCTGCAGGGCCGTGGGGCCAGCAGTTTCCGGAGCCCGTGTTCGACAATCAGTTCGAGATTCTGGAATGGAAAATTGTTGGAGAAAAGCACCTTAAGATGCAGTTGCGACAGAACGAGGGTGGCAAGGCAATCGATGCCATCGCATTTAACACGGTTTCGGACGACCTGCCTTCATTTGAAAAAATACACCTTGCATACAGGATGAACGTGAATGAGTTCAGAAACATCAGGAACCTGCAATTGATCGTTGACTGTATGAGTTCGACCGAACAATGAATGTCTACCCGTTGCTTCGCACTGTGTTCTTCATGTTAGATCCTGAACGTGCACATGCTATCTCAATGGCGTTACTGGAAATCGTTTACCGCTTGAAATTATCACGCGTTTTATTCGGTAAAAGAAAGTATGCACCTGTAAAAGTGCTGGGGCTGGAGTTTCCAAATGCAGTGGGACTTGCAGCCGGCCTGGACAAGAACGGGGAGCATATCGATGCATTGGCTGCCTGCGGTTTTGGCTTTGTTGAAATTGGCACAGTGACGCCAAGAGCGCAGCCAGGCAACCCGAAGCCGCGTTTGTTTCGACTGGTAAAGGACGAGGCCATCATTAACCGTATGGGCTTTAATAACAAGGGTGTTGAACGCCTTGTTAACAACGTCAAGCTGAGTAAACGGGACTGCATAATCGGAATAAATATTGGCAAGAACCGGGATACTGCACTGGAGCATGCCGTTGATGATTATGTCAATGCATTCGAGCAGGTTTATCCCTATGCCGATTACATAACGGTGAATATCTCATCGCCAAACACGCCGGGCCTGCGTGAACTGCAGCATGGCGAAGAGTTGAATCGATTGTTACAAGCTCTCAAGCTGCGACAGCGTCAGCTCAGGGATGAGTATGACAGCTATAAACCCTTGCTGGTGAAAATAGCCCCCGATCTGACCGATGAGGAAATACGGCAGCTGGCAAACGCCTTGTTGGAGAACAACATTGATGGTGTGATCGCGACAAATACCAGCAACCAGCGCCCGAATCTGGAATCTGTCGCGCTGGCAGCCGAGCAGGGCGGCCTCAGCGGTAAACCGATACAGCCGCAGTCCGACCATGTGCTTGCGGTGCTGGTAGAGGAACTCGATGGAAAAATTCCGCTTATCGCTGTCGGTGGCATAATGTCAGCCGCCGACGCACAAAGGAAAATACAGGCTGGTGCGTCTTTAGTGCAAATCTATACCGGGTTTATCTACTCCGGGCCACAGTTGATTTCGGATATTTCTGAAAAATTGTAGCAAACGGGATTTTTTCCTTCCTGATAGCCCACAAAAGTGCCGCTTTTCTGCTATAAATAAGCCAATAATAGATCTAATAATATTCTTATTTTTCAATAAGATATGGATTCTAATAATAATCACAGGGATGCGAACCTTGAGCGAGCGCTTTTATATATTTATTGTGGGCTTAATTGTCGTAGGCAGTCTTTATTTTGAGCAGCAGCCCATAATTTATGGCCTGTGCGCGTGGTTGTTGCTGGAAAGTATTGCCATCTTCAGAGTGCCGAAGTTGCTGCAAAAGGCAAGGCAGGTCTCGCTCAGTCCGGACATGAGAATGCCGCATCAACCTCACCGATTTGAAATTCCCGCCATTCGGGCATGGCATATTATGTTTGCCATCATTCTTAGTTCTACATACGCCCTGGTTAATTATTACAGTCTGGAACTGTTATGGCCACTGCCATGGATGCTGGGCATAACAGCGCTGGCGGCAGGTATAACAAATAGTTGCCCGCCCAATTCATTGCTGGTGTATGCGGGCTTCAAGCATGCGTGAATTAATCGATCATTTATTTTCTGATACTCTCCTGGGGGTAATGGCATGACAGAGCGAATGTATTTGTTTCTGGTTGGGGCATATATCCTGCTGGCGCTGTACCTGGAAAATACCTATATGATTTATGGCCTGTCTGCATTTCTCGTGCTGGAAGGTATTTCCGGTATACGTTTGACCCGGTTGATGCAGAAGGCGAGGCATGTGTCTTTAAGTCCCGGCCTGCTTTATCTCAACACAAAAGCACGATTAGGTATTGATGGATTAAGCGCATGGCGGGTATTTGTAGCCATCGTGCTGGTAGCCACCTATATGCTTATAAATGAATATGGCTATGATGTGCTTTGGTTTTTTCCATGGTTTATGGGCTTTGCAATTTTAGGCGCAGGTGCGAGTGGAATATGCCCTGTGTTACTAGGGCTGCGATGGGCAGGATTTAAATAACAAGAACAATTCATGGATAATCAATCCGACTCGTTTCAGGTTAAACTGCCTGCTCGAATCACTGGAATTGTATTCTGGGGGTTAGTCTTTATCGGCCTGCTGGTTTCTGTTTTTATTCTTGAAGATGCAGAAAACGATCTCTACCTGGTTAACAAAACCAACTCCCACATGGTGGCATATACACTGGAAGGTATCGTCAAGAAAAATCCTGTGTCGCCCACACTGAAAAACGCTGAGACAAGAATAAAACTCAAGCTCAACCAGTTGCGTGATGAAATGGGCTTTACCTCGGTAGTTCTTTCCGAGGACAATGAGGAATATTATTACGGTATTCGTAATGGAAATGACGATGTGTTTCCTTATTCCATATACTACTACCCTAAAGGCTCCAGAGAATTACAAACTATTTCAGCGTTAATATACTATCCCAATCAGAAGAAGGAAGTCGCTAATATCCGCAAGAATATGTTGCTCACCATCGGCTTTTCGGTTTTCATTTTCGGCCTGATATTGCAGCAAATTCTACATCGTGTGCTTTCAGGCCCTTTCGTCAAAATGGTGAATACGGCGAGCGCATTTTCCAGCGGCAATGATTCCGTCCGCTTCGATGAAAGGCGGGATGATGAATTCGGCTATCTCGGTGGGTTCATCAATCACGCAATTGAGTCAATGTTCGCGACCCAGGAAAAGTTAAAAAATGCGCTTAAACGTGCAGAAAAGTCAGAACAGGAGTTATCGATTCAAAAAGAAAAAGCTGAAGTTACGCTTCATTCTATAACCGACTCCGTAATTACTGTGGATCTTGATGGCGTCATACAGTATATAAACCCGGCGGCAGAATTGCTGTTTAGCACCAGCAATGAAGAGGTGCTAAATCGGCATCTTTCTGATCTTGTAAAAATCGTCAGTGACTCATCAGGAGAGGATATAGAAGATCCGCTAGGCAGGTGTTTTAATAATCAGCAAACAGTGCACCTTCCGGAGCACTCTTCATTGATTGCTGGTGAGAATATCGTTGTAGCTGTGGAAGCATCTGTCGCACCGATGAAGAACAGTGAGGGCGATATCATTGGTGCAGTGATGGTGATTCAGGATGTAAGTCATACCAGAAAACTGACGCGGCAGCTATCGTACCAGGCCAGTCATGACATGCTTACCGGTTTGTACAATCGTTTGAAGTTCGAGGAATATCTTGAAGAAGTTCTGTTAAACGTCAAGGAAGAGAATCGTGTTCATTCGCTTTTCTACCTTGATCTTGACCAGTTCAAGCTGGTTAACGATACATGTGGTCACGTAGCAGGGGATGAGCTTTTACGCCAGTTGCCTGATTTGCTCCACAAGGTTTTACGTAGTGGCGATGTCGTCGCGCGCCTGGGCGGTGATGAATTTGGCATCTTGCTGGAAAATTGTGAACTCAGCAAGGCAACTGTGCTTGCGGACAAAATCAGGCAGGAAATAAAAGACTACAGGTTCGTCTGGGAAGAAAAGGTTTTCACTATCGGGGTCAGTATTGGTGTTGTCGGCATCGACGAAAATACGACTGATCTATCGAAGATCATGACCTCGGCCGATCTTGCCTGTTATGCAGCAAAGGATTCCGGACGAAATCGTGTGCATGTATATGAACGTTCGGATGAACTGGTATCGGAACGGCATGGCGAAATGCACTGGACCGGGCGAATCACCAGGGCCATGGAAGAAAACCGATTCGTATTATACCGCCAGCCGATAGTCGGCTTGACCGGTGATAATAATGAGCACTT
>CAZRKQ010000159.1:0-13394 GCA_964600755.1 uncultured Thiotrichaceae bacterium | reverse complement strand
CCATTCTTGTTTTTTCTGAGGTGGTGCCGATAGCCACCGGATCGACCGTGTAATTCAGGTAGTTGCCGTCGTAGATCTGCAGGCTGTTATCACCGCTTGCCCATACCGGGTGCGGTACTGACGGATTGCCCGGCACGGTTGAGGTCCAGGGACCGCCATCATCGATATAAGGATTGGCCGGGCCGGCGTCGCCGTGCACGCCCGAGTCGGTATAACACTCGACCAGGTAGGCCTGCTGAGTCGCATTATTGGTCGTTGGGCCCTGCCAGATATTCTTGCTGCCGTGGAACTGTGCAATCTGGTCGGCGTAGAAGCCGTATTTTTCCAATGGGCCGACAGGATCAATGATTACACCCTTGTCATACAGGTTAACCCAGGCATCGCATTTGCCGGATGTCTTGAGGAATTTATCCTTGCTGTTACAGGCAGGCGTTGAACCGCCCGAGGTATAGTACAGCATGGCAGCGTCATAGCAGCCGACATAAGTCTGGGTATAATCATAATTGTTCGGCACATCCAGCTTGCCGCCCATACTGCCCGAACTGTCCACGACAAATACCACGTTCGGCTGTATCGCGGTCGCGCCAAGATTGGCCGTGGTGTATATCTCGATGTCTTCCGCGATGGCCGGTGTAGCGGCATAGGCTGCAAATGCCACACCTGTCAATGTCGCCCTGAGTCTTGCGCTGAATTCTGATTTAATGTCCATCTCTAATACCTCTTTCATAACCTGCCACTGCCCTGACTATGGCGCTTCTGACCAGTGGATAAACTTCACTTCAGCCGTTTCCTTGTCAAACTCGATGAAGGCCTGCTGGCCGGCACGCTCGCGTGCACGTAATAAGTTCACTTCCACACCATTGACGTACACTTTGGTGTCTGCGGTGATTTTGACGAACTGATAATCACACTCACCGCATGACACTTCCTTGATAATGCCGCTGCCGTCATTGCTCTGCTTGATCTTGAGCTCACCGATTTCAAACGGGTGGTACCATTGCTTTTTTTCAGTTGAATTTTTTGATGACGGTTTACTTATTACTACTTCGGCCACACTGATCTGTGCGCCAAGCAGCATTAAAATCGTTATCGGTAATATGAGTAGTAATCGCATGATGTTCACCTTTTACTTCAACAGGTCCATTACAAGTCAATTGCACAGGCTGCAGCTGGAAATCTAAGCCCCTGCATCTGCACTGACGACGACGAACCCGTGATTGTCAGTCCTGTTGCCCTGACATTGAAAAAATTCGATGCCGGCGCCTTGCCTTCTTCCAGGCTGCTGCCGATGTTCTTTTTACAGCCGACCCAGAAAGTGGCCGCCTGAGCCGTGGCTTCACCATCGGCCGAGGCATAATTGATGATCTGTTCAAATGCCGGGTTACCCGAATCAGTAATGAATACCTGGTAGTTGTTCGTATTCAGCGGATCTAGTGATGCAGTGATATCAATAACACTTTGTGCCGCCTGGAACGCAATATCATGCTGCTGGGTATTACCCGCAACCTTGAGTTCCAGCGTGGAAGAACTCATCGAACTCACGCCGATCAGGGTCAATACGGTCAGCATTACCAGCGCCATCACCAGCACAGCGCCCTGCTGTTTTTGAATATGTTGTTTTATATGATTCACGATTTAACTCCCGGAAGCTGCCATCTCGTCAACCTTGATCATGTTGCGCATCTTGATCACACTGCTAATGAGCAGACGACGGTAGCCATCATTCGGTGTACTCAAACTAGTACCTGCTATGGTGTATGTGCGGCCAGTGTCCAGTCCTTTTTCTTCACGCTCTGTTTTAATCAACACCCACAGTCGAACTGCATAGACCTTGGAAAAATCGGTTACTGTATCGGCATTCACAAACTGGTCGATCGCGCCATCGCCATCGAGGTCTTCACCATACTGGGCCTGCAAGTTGGTAGCACCGGGAAGAATCAGCTGGTCCTGCAACGCCGGTCCGTTAATCAGGTCAACACGACGCAGTGATGGCAGACCGTCGCCCGGTGTATTGGTGTAATCGCTGATGTAATAGGCACGTGAATACAGCTGGTGATTTGCTGTGAGTGTACCTGCATCATCCGGTATAACCGGTTGTGCGGTACCCATGAACAACTGGCCGGCAAGATAGTTGCTGCGCACATATGCTGTGCCGCTTACCAGGCTCGCTGTAACCACTGGATTTGAATCCGCGTAACGCACCACCAGCACATCGGTATTCGCCAGGTGGTTCAATATGCAGGTATACCCGCCTGGAACAACGCTCTCACCACCAAATATTGGTTCCTCGATATTGGTGTACCACTCGTTATGACAATCACCCGCTGCCAGTGTCATCGCAGTGGGGCAACCGGCGTCACCCATGCGGCATGACACAAGCGTTGGCACATTGGTACCGCCGAATATACCGGCATGACGCAAATCATAACCAATGGTTTCCAGTGCAAAGCGTGCATCCGTTACCAGGTTGACCTGGTCTTCACTGCTGCGCTGCAGATCACGCGTGTTGGTATAAACAGAAAGAATGCCACCCATGATGATGATGCCGATAAGCATGGCCAGCATCATCTCGACCAGGGAGAAACCCTGCTGCTGTATATAATTGTTGTTTTTTATATTCATCATAATCTGCAACCTTTCGGCTTACATTTGTACGGCTACCGAGTAAGTCATGTTTGCGGCGCTACCTGTTTCCACATCACGTTCACTCCAGTTAACGCTTACAACCACTAAATTCAATGTCGACGGTGCGACAGGCGGAGTAATCACAACGCTGGCCGTGGTTGCGGTATTGTTCGGTAGTGCTTCGATCAGGGAGTTTTTCCAGCGGAACAGCTCATCCTGCGCCATTTGAGTCGAAGAGCACGTGGCTGGCGCGACTGTCGTCTGGCTGCAGCCATTATCGACTCCCGTATCTGCGGTACTGGCGGCAAAATCAATTATTGCCGCAGGATTTGAACGCATGCTCTCGAGGATTTCTTCAGCCTTCATCACGGCCGCCGTTCTCATTGCAGCGGTATGACCCGACTTCAACGACATGGTCTGCATCGAGGCAATACCCAGCATGCCAATCGAGAGGATAAGAAATGCAACCAGCGCCTCGATCAACGAGAAACCTTTTTGCCTGTGTTCATTGTTTATATGCATGTTCATAGTTTCAACATCTCTACGGGCAGGAGACTATGTCTGCCAATTGATTGGTTGAACGTACTTTTCCTGATGGACTCAGGACCACACCGCGTGCAACGGTTGACACGCCATCAGCATTGGTTTTTCTGCCGCGGTCGTCACAAATTCTGAATGTTCCCGACTGGGAACCACCATTCAATGCTTTTGGCAGGCCGCGTGATGTGAACGTAACTGAACTGGTAATCGTGTTGGTGACATCATCGCTGCGCACAGTCACGTCGGGGCCATCGACACCAGCATTCAATCGCAGGATTATTTCACCGCCATCAACCGTGGCATTGCCGTTAGGGTCCTGGAAAACGATCCAGCCATCTTCCCATTGACCGGTACCTGCACACGAGGCCGTGTCAGCACTCTGGCACAGGGTGACACGAATCTGCTGCTTGATTGCTTCACTGCGTGCGATGTGCAGACCGGCAACAAGATCGTTGGTATTGCTGACCATACGATTGCTGTCGAAGAACACGTTCATCATTGGCAATCCCACAGCAGTGACAAGTGAAACCACAACAAGTATGGCCATCAATTCAATCAGCGTATATCCGAATGACTTTTTCATACTTATAATTTAAGACAGATAAATAACAATAACAGGCCTATAAGGACGGAGGGGTTTATATCGCAGACAAGCGGCTGATTTTTCTTTGTTTTATGCATTTAATCGCAGCAATTTGGCTGGCAAGATGGGTGTCTGTTTCTGGATATGGGTGTCTGTTTCTGGATAGATAATAGACAATATGCCTGCAATAACCATGAAACGGTCAAATACACAGATAAACGGTATTATTCACGGGAAATACGTGTTGTCGTGGTAGTATCTGCCCTCTCAAAATCAAGCGAGCTTTTAATGAACCTGGACAGAGTCACCTCGGGAAAGGACGTTCCGAACGAGATCAATGTCATTATCGAAATCCCGTCTCATAGCGACCCTGTCAAGTACGAGGTCGACAAGGAAACGGGCGCCATGTTTGTAGACCGCTTTATGAGTAGTGCGATGCACTATCCCTGCAACTACGGTTACGTACCGCACACACTTTCTAAAGATGGTGACCCGGTTGATGTGCTGGTAGTGACACCGGTACCGCTGATTGCCGGATCTGTCATCGCCTGCCGTCCTGTCGGTGTACTCAAAATGACAGACGAATCCGGTGACGATGCCAAGATACTCGCTGTACCCATCGACAGGTTATGCAAGTCCTTCAGCAAGGCGACCGACATCCATGACATGCAGCCCATGCTGCTGGAACAGATTGCCCATTTTTTCGAGCACTACAAGGACCTGGATGAAGGCAAATGGGTACGTGTCGAAGACTGGGGCAATATTGATGAAGCCAGGCAGGAAATCATGGCCAGCCTCGCCATGTACAAAGAAGCACCGGTTAAGCCGAATTTCTAGAAATCACATTGATTTATAAAGGATTTTCACAACTTCAGGCATACAAACAGTACCGTTTTTCAGCCGCCAAAATGACACAAATCTGAACTTTTGATAAATGATAGTATCGGATCAGTAATTCAAAATAATTAACTTAACCCGACCCGTGATAACTTCGCTGTTTAAGAAGCCGGTCGCTTTTTTTATTAGTTACATAAATCAAAGATGTCAAAGTTGTATTTCAGAAATATAAGCCCCCCACACATTTTCCGCGCTATAGCTGTCAGCCTCATCCCGTTCATACTGACGGCATGCGCCATCGATGAAGAAGACACATCAGCCTTACGTGTGCGCAGTGTCGCTATCGTACTTGGCTTTACCGGCGATCCAACCACCAATCGAACCCTGCCGGATATCAGCGACCCGAAAGCACAACTGGGCATGAAACTTTTTTTCACAAAAGGACTGGGCGGAAATCAGGACACCGCCTGCGTCAGCTGCCATCATCCGTCACTTGGTGGTAGTGACAAGCTGTCATTATCGATTGGCGTAAATGCAGATATAGAGGAATTACTGGGCCCGGGACGCATGCATTCAGAAGCAAATGCCATACTCGACAACAACAGCCTGTATGATGGCGGCCCGACCGTACCGAGAAATTCGCCGACAACTTTTAATAGCGGGCTTTGGGACCAGGTGATGTTCCACGATGGCCGCGTCGAAAGCCTCGACAAGATTCCCAATGCAAACGGTGATGATGAAGACCTCGGTTTTGGTATTACCACGCCGGACGCTGCCGACAACCTGACGGCTGACCCTGATGCCGGCGATAACCTGCCAACGGCTCAATCACGCTTTCAGGTTACCTCGCCTGAAGATATGCGTGGTCATACCTTCGTAGCCGGCGGTACAAATGAAGAGGTCAGAGACGCGTTAGTCACACAACTGCAGACACTCGGCGGATGGGATACCGAATTTCTGGCTGCGTATGGCGACTCCACCATAACCTACGCCCGCATTGCCGAGGCCATCGGTGAATACGAACGCTCACAGATATTCATCAACACACCGTGGAAAGCCTTTATGGATGGCGACGATGGCGCCATCAGCGAAGCGGCCAGGCGTGGTGCACTGCTGTTCATGTTGCCCACCAGAGTCGAAGGCGCCAGCTGCATCTCCTGCCACCGCGGGGACGCCTTTACCGATGAACAGTTTCATGTGCTCGGCATGCCACAGATCGGCCGCGGCAAAGGTGATGGCACAACAGGTACTGACGATTTCGGTCGTTTTCGTGTGACTGCCAACGATAACGATATGTATGCATTCCGCACACCGTCGTTACTGAATGTATCCGAGACCGGTCCCTGGGGACATGCAGGCGCATATACCGATCTTGCAGATGTTGTCAGGCACCACCTTGATCCCCAAACAACATTTGATAATTATAATATCAACCAGCTTGAAGGATCGATTGTCAGCAGCGGTCAAACCGACGACATGCAACTCAATACACAAAATGCGCTCGATAAGCTGGCTGCAAACAGGCTCGCAGGAATTGCATCAATACAGAATGTATCACTGACGGATGCTGAGGTTAACGACCTGGTCGAGTTTCTGAAAACATTAACCGACCCGTGTACTAAGGACCGCACCTGTCTTGCACCGTGGATACCGGATAGCGCCGATGTTGATCCCGACGGTCTGCGGCTGAATGCCGTCGACATCAACGGCGATCCTTTATAAAAATACATGAAATGGTGCCGGAAAGAGGAGTCGAACCTCCGACCTTCTCATTACGAATGAGCTGCTCTACCAACTGAGCTATTCCGGCATATATTCAATAGCCAGCAGTACTGGCACTCGGACTCCTGTCCTCACTTACCGTTAACACCTGCCGGCCCAGCGTCCTGCTGGGCGTTCGTCGCGCTGCGAATGTCCACTGGACATTCGGTCTCTCCTCACCCAACTGAGCTATGAATGAAATACATCCATGTATTTCACCCCTTCGGGGTCGCCTGCGCGTTTAAATTCTCTTCCTGAGAATTTCATCCGGCATTTTTTCACTGGCTTGAGATGCTGGCGCTGTGCCTGTCCCTTAAAGGGTGGGCAGTATACCAAATCAGTGCGCCGCATCTAATGCATATGGCGCAGGATCAAGCGAAGGATTTTGCTCCAGTACCATCTCAACCATCAGCCTGACCGAGGCCGCACCAAGCACCACGCCATTACGGTAATGCCCGGCATTGATATAGAGGCCAGCGATGTTGGGATGCATACATATATAAGGTATGCCCTGTTCAGTCCCCGGCCTCAATCCTGCCCACTGCCGTTCTATTTCCATGTTGGCGAGAGCAGGGATAATTTCTACTGCGGCACGCTTCAGTTCAACTGTGGCATCTTCAGTAATGGTTTTGTCAAAACCGGTGCGCTCCAGGGTGCTGCCGGCGAGCACGCGGCCGTCTTTCCTCGGAATAATGTAATGTCCGGATGACAGCACCATGCGTCTGATCAGCCCCGGCTCGCCCTTGAACATGATCATCTGGCCTTTAACCGGTTCGACTTCAACGTTCTTTTCATGCTGGATAAAGCCCGCACTCCAGGCGCCACTGGCGATGATCACTTTTTCTGCTGTGAATGTATCTGTTGCTGTCTTCACTCCCTTGATGACTTCGGCTTCGCTTATCAACTCGGTCACAGCTGTGTGCTCGAGATAGTTGATGCCAAGCATGTCAAAACTGCCCTTTAACGCTTTAACCAGCTTCGGGTTTCTAATCTGCATAATGTCCGGCAACCACAACCCGCTATTAATTGCAGTGCTGACTTGCGGTTCGATCTCGTGGATCTGTTGTGCATCCGTGATCGTTTGTAGTTCAACTGACCACTCCCGTGCCCAGCTTTCAGCCTGTTGTTGTTCCTGCAGATTGGTAAACAACAAACCGCTGGTAATTAATTCACAATCCACGCCACTCTCATCCTGTAGCTGCTGCGCCAGCCCGGGATAGATTGTTTTACTGGCTTCGGCCAACTGATTGACTGACGTACTGTAGCGCCATGGATACAGCGGTGAAATGATACCGCCCCCCGCCCAGGATGACTCACCACCCAGCGGGCCGCGTTCGACCACGAGTACATCGACACCGGCATTGTGCAGTTCACGTGCTGTGAGCATGCCGATAATACCGCCGCCGATAATAATTACTTCAGACAAAATATTCCCCGTTGTCACGGCATGAACCAACTATTTAGATGCCGCCCTGATAAATTGACACTATACAACACGCCACACATAAAATAATCTTACTCTATTACTTCCTCAGCCCAGGCAGTCGACGTGCCCATGAAATTATTTCCAGCTCGCATCTTTAATATCCTGATTGCACTGCTCCTCGTGCTGCCATCAACACTGTATGCGTTAGATGAGGCCCCTACCCTCAAACAAATCGTAGAAAAGGCCGATGCTGAAAAGGTTGTAGAAAAAATTGATACCGGGCCTGCGAAAGGCCCAGCCGATGAGTATGGCCGCACGACACCGAGATCCAGTACTTTGGGCCTGGCCAAGGCCTTGTCGGAGATGGATTTTGACACGGCTGTGCACTACATGGATCTGCGCAACCTGCCGTTTACCGTAGAGGAAGCAGATGGCCCTGATCTTGCACGCCAGCTGCTGATTGTCGCTGACAGAAGCATGATCGTCGATTATGAGGCCATCAGCGATGACCCGGATGGACATGCTGATGATGGCCTACCGAGCTATCGCGACCGGATTACCACGATCAAGACCAGCGAAGGACTGGTCGATATCCTGATGCAAAAAGTACCGCGCGGTGACGGTGTATTCATCTGGAAACTGTCAAATGCGACCGTGGCGTTAATTCCTGCGCTGGATAAGGAATTTGGCTATGGGCCGATTGGTGACAAGTTGTCTCTGATATTTCCTCATTTTTATGTACTGGGGCTGGAATTATGGCAGTGGGCAATGGTGCTGGTAT
This sequence comes from uncultured Thiotrichaceae bacterium, assembly GCA_964600755.1. Lineage (GTDB taxonomy): Bacteria > Pseudomonadota > Gammaproteobacteria > SZUA-229 > SZUA-229 > JABDQW01. The sequence goes on along the minus strand of CAZRKQ010000159.1, from coordinate 4,841 downwards.
TACTGGTTGCAGGTTATGTATTCGCCTATATCATTACCTGGTTATTGTTCAAACTGCTGACGCTGCAGCGGAAAAAACGCTATGAACGTGCTGAACGCTTTGTCAATGGCCCGTTACGAATCCTGATCCTGGTACTGTTCTTCCGCTCAACATTTGATCTTATTGCGCCATCCCTGGTGGCAAAAGCCGTATTCGAGGCCCGCACTTTCCTGATCATCGCAGTCATCTGGGTATTGCTGGGATTTATCGACCTGATCATGTTTGGCATTGCCGAGCGCATGAGAAAGCAGGGACATGCCGATGCCATTGTGCTTCTAAGGCCCGCTACCACCGTTATCAAGCTGACGCTGATTTTTATCGGCTTGATTTCATGGCTGGATAATATCGGTTACGAAGTCACCACCTTACTGGCCGGTCTGGGTATAGGCGGTATTGCTTTTGCTTTTGCCGCGCAACGCACCCTTGAAAACCTGATCGGCTCGATCACGATCTACTCGTCGCAGCCGGTGCATGTGGGCGATTTCTGCAAGTTTGGTGATCAACTGGGTATCGTTGAAGAAATCGGCCTGCGCGCAACTCAACTGCGCACGCTGGAACGCAGTGTGGTGCACATTCCCAATGCCAAGTTCTCAACGGATATTATTGAGAACCTGACGCAACGTGACAAGATTCTGTATCGTACACGCTTGCGCCTGTCGTTACAAACAACTGCCGGGCAAATGCGGGATGTGCTCGAAGGCATTCGTGGGCTAATAGAGAAACACGAGATGATCGACGAAGAAGCTTCTCGCGTTCGCTTTCTGGAGTTTGGTGAATACGCCCAGGAAATCGAACTGTATGTGTATATCAAGACAAAGGACTTCGTCGAATACCTGCAATACCGGGAAGATATCAACCTGAGTATTGCTGACATCATTGAAGCATCCGGCACGCAACTGGTTGTACCGACCAGAACCACGTACATCGAAGGCAGCACTTCGCCGGTAAACAGCTGAACCCGTCATTGATGCTCAAATTTGTTTCCCGCCTTGTGATCGCCGCCCTGATTTTCGTCCTGGGCGGCCTTGCTGTTTTCATACTGGGCGACCTGGCTTTCAGCATGCAGCATGCCGAGCTTAAACCCTGGCATACCATCAAGTTAAGCAATGAATTCAAAGCGGGCATGGAACATTCTTTTGACTGGAACCGCTACCTGGAGCAGGAGCACAAGTTGTTCGACGAACTCGATTCCTACAGGCAGGCTATGATTCAACCGGCTATAGAACTCAGCAGCTCACGCTATACTGATGGCGGCAACCGGTTCCAGCGCAGACTGGCGCATAACTGGAACAGGAGTTTCAAACTTGATACTGAAAACCCACGCGGGGTTGCACTTGTCGTTCACGGACTGTCTGATTCGCCTTATTCTCTCAAAAGCATCGCGCAGACACTCAATAAAAACGATGTAATTGTTTACGGCCTGCGCCTGCCGGGTCACGGCACACTGCCATCCAGTCTTGATGATGTTGTATGGCAGGACTGGCTGGCTGCAGTCCGTGTTGTTGACAAACATATCCGTCAACAGCATGCAGAGTTGCCATATTATTATGCCGGCTTTTCAACAGGCGCCGCACTTGGAGTGAAGATGGTGCTTGACGCCATCGGGAAGGATACGAAATTACCCGGGCAGATGTTCCTGTTTTCTCCAGCGCTTGGCGTAAGCCCCCTGGCCAGGTTTGCCAATCTGCACAGGGTGCTCAGCCATCTCGATATGTTTGAAAAGGCCAGATGGCTTGATGTCCTGCCCGAGTATGACCCTTATAAATATAATTCTTTCCCCAAAAACGCGGGCAGACAAATATCACTTCTCGTCAGCCAGATATATACTGATATTGATGCATTGAAGCAAACAGGCAAGACCAGGCAGCTACCGCATATCACCAGTTTTCAATCACTGGTTGATGCAACGGTCAGCACAATCGATATTATCGACAAACTGTATGCCGTGATAAACGATGTAAAATCCGAGCTTGTGCTATTTGATGTGAACCAAACGAGCTATTTCAAGGAACTGATTTCGTACAATCCTGATGAAGTAATTGACACATTAAGCAATCAGCCTGCAAGCGAATTTCGTCTGACCCTGATAACCAACCTGGATGATTCTACACCGGCAGTGACTGAAGTTATATGGCCAGACTCTTCAGAGAAAACTCTAGAGCGGCCACTTGCACTTGCATGGCCTAAAAATGTTTATTCGTTATCTCATACATCAATACCATTCCCTCCCGATGACCCTATCTATGGTTATGATGTAAAAGACAGTGATGGAAATGATGTAATTACACTGGGCAATCTGAGTATACGCGGAGAGCATGGCGTACTGACCGTGCCGGCAGGCAACCTGTTACGATTGCGGTCCAACCCGTTTTATTCTTATATCCAACAGCGGGTAACAGATATTGTAATAAAGCATTGAACTGATTCGGCCATAAAAAATCATTGTACAAATATCTTCTCTCGCAGAGGCGCAGAGAGCGCAAAAAAAGATGAATAAAACAATATTGTCTTTGAAAAAAATATGTCACCTCTGCTTTCTCTGCGCCTCTGCGAGAAAACAGGATGTTTAAAGCTGGTTTTTTACGTTTATCTGAGAATCGACAACAACTGTCAGATCAAGCCTGAACTACCAGATATTATTTACAGCTGGAATTTGCCTGGATGCTTGCAGGGGCGAATTGGATGTATTTTTGACAATAGCAGCGATGCTCGCCTTCTGCCCATTTTTTCTCGCATACAGCAATCATCTTTATTGCGATATCAGTAGACAGTTCCGCCTGTGTTGCAGCACTCGCCGCCAACGCTTCCTGCTCCTTCTTTAGTTGCTCTTTTTTAGCCAGCTCCTGTTTGCGTTTACGCTCAGCCTCAGCTGCAGCCATTTTACGTTGCTCACGTATTTCACCTACCTTTGAGTCCACGGAAGCCTTGGCCTTTATCCTGGCCGCTACGTTATCGCAATCGTAGGCCACGGTTTTAACTTCAGAGAAACCTTCAGGCGGGCCAATTTTGCACCTGGCTTTTGGTTTGGGCTTGGGAGCAACAACAACTGCTGCGGGCGCTGCAGGTGCAGGTTTCGGCTTCGGTTTGCTCGCAGCAAGTGTTGCTTCCTGCTGTTTTGTAAATGTGCTATTGACCTTATCGAAGTCATTGATGTTGAATTTGACCCGCACCGTCGATCTGAACGGTTTGAGCTCATATTCGATAGTTTTTCCGCTATTCAGAGAAGTAATCGTGTCTTTTGTCAGACGCATCACAACTGTACCCTGTTCTCCCTGGATCAGACATACCCCTTTCTTTACTGTCAGGCCCTGTTGCAGGAAGCGGCTATGCCTGTCCTGGTTGTTCAGGCACCATTGGAAAACATCCAGGCGCTTGCCATCTATTTTCACATCATTCACCGCAAACACATCAAATTGCTTCGCTCCATTTTCTGAATCGGCTGCAGAGCCGGTCAGCCGCATGCGCAAACGTACACCGTCGTAATACAAGTGGTACCAGGTGCCATCAGCGCCCTGCACAGATTTGGTGGCGGTCTGCTCGCCAAATTGCCATACGACGTCATCACCGGCAGTCACGACCACTGTTTTATCAAATGGATTAGGACCTGTTGCGTTTACCTGGCTGCTTGTGATGAGTATGGCCAGACAGATGAAAGAACGAAATAAACTCATTGCCCCAAAGACACCCTGAATTCTGTAAGTTGCTAATAAGAATGAAAATTTATTATCAATTGAACAAGTTATAGCACATGGATGAGATTTTTCATGTCATATCGTCCGTTAAAATTGACATTTTGTCCTGAACGGCGGGGTTCCGCCGCAATCCCGTTCTGCACCGCAAAAGCGCCAGATCGTGTAAAATTCCCCGTCTATGAACATTACTGTCAACGGTGAGAACCGATCACTGGATCCAGAGGCCAGTCTTGGCCAATTATTGGAAATGCTCGGCCTGAATGGCAAACGTATTGCAGTTGAAGTGAATCGCGATATCGTGCCACGCAGCGATTACGAACACTTTAAGCTCAGTGAGAATGACACGATAGAAATCGTTAATGCCATTGGAGGCGGTTGAGCGCATCAATCAGCTACCACTAAATATCAATATCAATATCAATAGAATTAACAAAATATGGCCACACCTGCAGAATCTGTACCTTTAACAACTGACAATCCGCTAGTCATTGCCGGCACCAGCTACCACTCTCGACTCCTGGTTGGTACCGGAAAATATAAGGACAATGAAGAAACACGCCAGGCGATTGAAGCCAGTGGTGCACAAATCATCACCGTGGCGATTCGCCGCAGCAATATTGGACAAAATCCCGATGAACCCAACCTGCTGGATGTCATACCTGTAGATAAATATACCCTGCTACCCAATACGGCAGGCTGCTATACCGTTGAAGACGCTGTCCGTACCTGCCGGCTGGCTCGCGAACTCCTCGATGGTCACAAACTGGTCAAACTTGAAGTGCTGGGAGATGAAAAAACCCTGTTTCCGGATGTTACAGCAACCATCGAAGCAGCCGAGATACTGGTCAAAGACGGTTTTGACGTCATGGTTTATACCAATGATGATCCTTTGATCGCGAAGCGGCTTGACGACATCGGCTGCGCGGCTGTCATGCCTCTGGCTGCCCCTATCGGCTCCGGCCTGGGTATTCGCAACCCCTATAACATCCTCACCATTATCGAGAACGCCAATGTCCCGATCCTGGTCGATGCTGGTGTGGGCACCGCTTCTGATGCAGCAATCGCGATGGAACTGGGTTGTGATGGCATTCTGATGAATACCGCGATTGC